>OMJH01000147.1 GCA_900299295.1 Bacteroidota bacterium | reverse complement strand
AATGAAAATAAACCAGAACAAAATCAATATCAGCCCTTTTTACACTTTTAATTTCATCCGAAATTTTTGCAGAGTCAATTACGTTCAGCATATAACGGCGCGAAGCATCAGGATATGCTCCATTTGTTCCATAGGCATAATTCAATAGTGCGACACGTATTCCCTTAACTGAAATAACTCGAACTGAATCATGGTCTCGCTGGCTTTCAAATGTTCCAGTATAACCTAGTTTATTTTTCTTTATTTGTTGAATGGTACGAAGCAATCCGCTTTCTCCCATATCCATGCTATGATTATTTGCGGTTACCAGAAAATCAAAACCGGTTTTTTTCAACGCGACAATATACTCATCGGGTGCGTTAAAATTAGGGTATCCGGAATAACCTTTTTCTTGTCCGGCGCATGTTAACTCCAGATTTCCAATCGTAAAATCAGCCTCCTCCAAATAAGGTTTTACAAATACAAATGAAGGCAAAAAATCATAACCGCTATCTGTTTTTGCATTGTTAGCCTGAGGCATGTGACACATTAAATCGCCAACAACGCTTATTGTGACTTCAACAATCGAATCTTTAAGCCTAACCAAAGAACTGTCTTTAGGCCGATCGTCCAAAACAATCATTCCTTTATCTACATAGGGTTTTCTAACAGGTGGACCTGATTGTTGATTTGTTGTGGTAACAATTTGGGTAGATGAACAGGACGAAAAACTCGTTAACAAATAAACCGAAATAATTAAAAACAAAAACGAAAAGAAAATTCTCCACATAAAGATTCAAATTTACACAATTGAACCATCTTGAATGAAGTACTTAACATTTTACGGCAAGAAAAGTTTATTCTCCAAGCTAAAAGGAAATAAAAATGTAACTTTACCTCATTCAAAACAAATCAAGTATGGCGAGGAAAAATTGGATAATTCTTTTTCTTTTTTCCTTATTTCTAGCTTCGGGTCAAACTCCGCAAAAAATAAACTATCAGGCAATTGCAAGAAATAGTTCGGGCAATATTATTTCTAATCAAACGGTTTCGGTTAAATTCACAATTCGCTCAGGAGGGATTTCAGGTATAATTGTTTATGAGGAAACCTCATTGTTAACAACAAATCCACAGGGGTTGTTTACCACACAAATCGGTTCAGGCATTCCAGTTACGGGTTCGTTCCTTTCCATTCCATGGGCGAACGGAAACATTTTTTTAGAGGTTTCCATTGACCCAACAGGTGGTTCCTCGTTTGTAAGTGTTTCCAATTCCCAGTTCGTTGCAGTTCCTTATGCGCTTTATGCAAAATTTGCGGAAAGCGGAAATACTGGACCAACAGGCGTCACCGGGGCAACAGGAGATACAGGGCCCACAGGTATTTCAGGAACTACAGGGGCAACAGGTGCGACAGGTGATATTGGTCCAACTGGCATTGCAGGAATTACCGGGCCAACTGGAGATATCGGTCCAACCGGTCTTGCGGGAATTACAGGGGCAACAGGCGCGACAGGTGACACAGGGCCCACAGGAATTTCAGGAATTACCGGGGCAACTGGAGATATCGGTCCAACCGGCCTTGCGGGAATTACAGGGGCAACAGGGGCGACTGGTGACACAGGGCCCACAGGAATTTCAGGAATTACCGGCGCTACAGGAGCGACGGGTGATATCGGTCCAACAGGAATTGCAGGAATTACCGGCGCTACAGGAGCGACAGGAGATATCGGTCCAACCGGCCTTGCGGGAATTACCGGGGCAACAGGCATGACCGGTTCAACTGGAGCAACAGGTGCAGATGGGGCATTGAATGCGTGGGGATTGACAGGAAATTCAGGTACAAATCCAGGCATGAATTTCATTGGCACAACAGATGCTACTGCTTTTATTACCAAAACTAACAATTCAACCCGCCTTTACATTGACGATGTGGGCAGAGTGGCAATTGGTGGTCACAACCTTTCAAGCACCCCGCCTTCGGTTGACTTGCATGTGGCACACAATGGAGCTTTCAACACACGTATGGTGATTTCAGGTGGTGATAACACAAACACATACGGAGGCGAATTGGTTTTCGCTGAAAACCTGAATATGGTAGGCGGATTTACGTTGAAATTAAACGCAGGATCAAATAAATTTTTAATCACAAACGATGTGAATGGTTCAACACCCGTTGTTTCCATTGGCGGTTATGCAGGAGGTTCAACAAACGGAATGAATATTGGGACACAATTCGCCTTACCTTTTTATAATTCCCCTTCTAATGGACTGGCTGTTGAAGGAAACGTAGGAATAGGTACGCTTACACCGGGATTAATTTCCGGTTCGTCTAAGTATCTGACAATATCAACAGGAAGCGGTTCTCCGCTTATTGCTGATGCTGCAACATTGGAATTGAATGGTGGAAGTTCATCTCCGAACGGAGTTCAAAGCAAAATTGATTTTATCGCCCGCGCTACTGATGGTGCAAATTATAATACCGGAAGAATAGAAATGACCAACACCGGCGGTTCAACACTGCAAGGAATCATGAAGTTTTACACAAAAAATTCAGGGAGCTTGACAGAACGAATGATGATTAATGAGAATGGAGATGTGGGTATAGGAACCTCATCCCCGTCAGGAAAATTACATGTTAACGGTGCTGTAACAATATCAGATGGAACGCAGGGCAGCGGAAGAGTTTTTGTATCCGATGCAAACGGAGGCGGAACATGGAACAGCTCCCCTGCCCCAATCTTATTCAGTAATCTGAACAATTCAAGCGTTAACGTGAGTACAACATTCACCACGCTTGGAACAGGAAGCCTAACTTTTTCCAAGCAATTTTCAAATACACAGATCGAAATTTTCCTGAACTCAGTTATATACTCCGGTGTATTTGGCGGAGGCGCCGGATTCATTCAGTACGAAGTTTGGATTGACGGAGTGCCTAGCAGTGTAGCAAATTTTCATGTCACTCAAAATTCTGCCATTAATGAACGTGTAATTATTGAAGCCGTATTTCAGGGATTGGCAATTGGTAGTCATACACTAACAATCGTTGCAAAAACCAACACGGGAAGTTCAAGTGGGGTAATAGTGGATCCCGGAGGTTTTGGAGGAACTTTAATTTTGAAGGAAAGATTTTAATCCAGATTTATTAAAGAACGAGCATTTTTTAGTTCTTTAAAAAGTGAATTTCAAGCAAATCAATCATTGTGAGAAATTGAATTTAAGCACTGAATAGCTTCACCTAGAAAATTAAATTATTTTGAATGGTCGTATTCCTGTTTTAACAAACGAATTTCACGAATCAAGCGGTCTATGTCAGTTGAATCAGTACCATCGTAAAATCCGCGTAAATGAAATTCCTTGTCAATCAATGCAAAATTTTGAGTATGAATGAAATCAGAACTATCCCCATTGCCTTCACCTGCATCAAGTAAATATCCTTCGCGTGCCATTTGATAAAGTTGCTTTTTATTACCGGTGAGGAAATACCATCTTCCGTTTTGTACACCCAGCCGATTTGCAAACTTTTGCAACACTTCAACATTGTCGGTTTCGGGGTCAACAGTATGAGATAGAAAAATTATTTCAGAATCATTTAAAAATGTATCAAAAACCCTTTTCATTTGTTTTTTCATGATCGGACAAATACTTCCACATGTTGTAAAAAAATAATCAGCTACAAAAATCTTATTTTTTAATTGTTGTTTCGTGAAGGTTTCTCCATTTTGATTTACAAAAGAGAAATCTGGCAATCGGTGGCGAATCGTATCTCCATTGATTGGTTTTGTCTTTCCGTAAAATGGCAACTTAAGAAGTGGAATCGACTCACGTTTACTTAAAAAATAAAGTAAAAAAAATAGCCCTGCAAAGAGAAAAACAAACAACAGAAATTTATTTTTCTTAATTAATTGAACCATATAAATCTGAAATGTTTTAAAACAAGGATTTGTAATTTTTAATTCAATATGCGAAAATAGCGGGCAAAAAGCTGTTTGTAGGTCATTTTTTTTTAATAAATGGTTTTTTTAACAAAAAACGTACTTGACCCTTAATAATTTTTATCTTTGCCGCTGCACAAATTCTGACCTCAGATTTGAATTAATCAGATTTCAATATCAGGAAAAAAACCAATTAATGAAGCGCAAAGAAATTTCTTCCGCTGACATTTCCTCCAAACATTTACAGGAAACCGGGATTGATAAAGCATCATTCGTAGTTGCTGCGAATAACTATTTAAAAAGAAGAAATAACAGGTATATCCTCAACATTCAGGATCAAATCGATTTTGAGGGTTTACAATCAGTGCTTTCATTCGCAAAACAGCGAAAAAAGAAAGAAATAAAGGTGCGGGTTCTTCCTTTTCAGCGCAAAAATCAATTGAATGCATTCATTCTTGAAACTTGCATGGCTGACCAACGATTCATAATTGACACCATTCATCTTTGCATTAGCGAAAAAAAATTAAAGACAGAAGGCATTGTTCATTTTACTGTTCCGATTAAACGGGATGCCAGCGGAAAATTAATCAGCATTTCTGAAAAGGAAAATGAAACGCATTCCCTTGAATCAATTACGCGTTTCATCATATCAGGATTTACCGACATCAAGGATGCTGAAGCCTTTGCTAAAAAGGTAAACCATCATTTGGAAATGGCCTATGATTCTGTAAAGGATTACCAGGTTATTCGGAAAAAACTGGAAGAAACGCACTTACTTTATTCTTCACTTAGTTCAAACTTGCCAAGCATAACCGAATCCAAAAATGCATTATCCTGGTTAATGGATGATAATTTTTTGCTTCTCACCTATACTGAAGTTAAAAATCACAATGGGGTGTTAGAAATTAATTCTTCGTCTGCTTATGGAGTTTCAATCCGTGAGGTAGCAGATATTGAATTGTTGAAGAAATTGGTTGACGAACAATTGAATTCTGGATCGAAGAATGCATTCCGACTAATAAAATCGACCAAACAATCCCCTGTAAAAAATACAGGAATTACCTCTATAGTTCTGTTATCTGATTTCGACGAAAAAGGCAAGATAACCGGAGTAAAAGTCCTTGTTGGTATGTTTACCCGTAAAGCGCTGACCCATCAACGGTCCAGCATCCCTTTCCTTAAAAACCGACTTTCAGCAATTCTAAAACAAGATGATGCAAGGCCGCTTTCATCCACATGGAATATGCGCGTTAAAGCGTTCAATTCGGTAAAACTGGATTACCTTTTTGAATGCGAGGATAACCAATTACGTAAGCTCATTGATAAACGTCTCGAGATGGAATCAGAAGAATATGCGGTTGCTCATCTTGACTTTCAGGAATCAAAAAAAACTGCATATTTACTACTGGGAATCCCAAAAGATGCCTTTTCTGACGAATTGGTAGATTCCATTGAGGATAAAATCAAAACACTAACAAATGCTAACACTGCAGAATTGGAAATTGAAGGTGTAAAAGGACAAGTTGTGCCTCTTTCTTTCTATTTAACCGGCTGCACTAAAACTGATAAATCCATGAATTCAAAAACAGAAGAAGAAATTGTTGCACTAGCAACGCCTTGGAGCACCAACTTCAGAAACGCTTTAAGCCAAAGTGGAATTCCGGAATGGAATGCGTTGTTCTCACGATACGCTGACGCCTTTCCCAATTCCTATGAAACAAGTACCTCAGTTTCTGAATGTATAACTGATATTCAGTTGCTTGAACTTGTACGCTCTTCAAGCAACGTTCAGTTTGATTTTGTAGCAGATTCAACCGGGAATACTCAATTAAAAATGTATCGTTCCGGAAACCACCAACTTTTATTGTCAGAAATTTTACCGGTTCTTCACAACGTAGGTTTCCATGTATTAAATCAAATTCCAACCACGGTTAAAAGTTCCGATAATTCTTTATTTTTCATTGATTCCTTTCGGTTGATGGTGGATCAAAATGCAGGTGAAACTGATTTTGTAAAAGATAAGTCAAGAATTATTTCCGGCCTTAACGCCATTTTCACCAATTATGTACCATCTGACAGCATGAATCGATTGATGCTTCGCCCGGGGCTTACTTGGGTTGAGGTTGATGTTCTTCGTTCCTACATGAGGTATTCATTGCAGATCGGTCCTTTTTTCGATTCAGGCTTAGTTGACAAAATTCTATATCGACATGCCGGAATTACTCAAAAAATGATTGAGTTTTTCCAATCAAAATTTAATCCGGAAAACGCAGAGAAAAAAGCAAGTAGGGCAACCAATCTTAATCAGAAGAAACGCGAATTACTCCACTTGATGGAAAAAATAAGTGATGCAACCGAAGACCGTGTTTTTCGTGTTTTTTTCAATTTAATAGACGCTACCGTAAGGACAAATACTTTCCGTAATGACAAACTCTTTCACTACTTGTCCTTTAAAATTGATTGTGCGAAACTGGAAAAATGTCCTGAACCACGTCCCGTTTTCGAAATTTTTGTTCACCACGCTGAAATGGAAGGATGTCATTTGCGTTCAGGAAGAGTTGCTCGTGGCGGGCTTCGCTGGAGCGATCGCCTTGACGACTACAGAACAGAAATTTTCGGTTTAATGCGCGCACAGAAAACAAAAAATGTTTTGATCGTGCCACAAGGCGCAAAAGGCGGCTTTATTGTAAAAGGCAATCCCCGACCCGGACAAGATCGCAAATCCTATGGCGATGAAATGTATAAAATTCTCATCAGAGGAATGTTAGATGTGACTGACAATCGTGTTTCAGGTAAGGAAGTACGGCCCGCAGGTGTAGTTTGTCACGATGAATTTGATCCGTATCTCGTTGTTGCTGCAGATAAAGGAACAGCACATTTATCAGATACAGCCAACGCAATTTCTGCTGAATATGGTTTCTGGTTAGGTGATGCTTTTGCATCCGGAGGTTCCGTGGGTTATGATCATAAGGTTGAAGGAATAACTGCAAAAGGTGCCTGGGTTTGCGTACGTCATCATTTTGCAAAATTAAATGTTGATCCTGAAAAAGATGTCATTCGCGTAGTCGGTATCGGTGATATGTCGGGTGACGTTTTCGGAAATGGAATGCTTCGTTCAAAAACAATAAAATTAGTTGGAGCCTTCAATCATGCACACGTATTTATTGATCCCAACCCGGACATTTCAAAATCTTACGAGGAACGTGCACGTATGTTTAAATTACCTCGTTCCGGATGGAATGATTATGACAAGAAAGTAATTTCAAAAGGTGGCGGAGTTTTCTCCAGGACCGAAAAATCAATCACTTTATCCCCTGAAATGCAATCATTACTGGGCGCTACCGAGAAGGTATTGCCCACTGAAGAAATAATAAAACGACTTTTGATGCTTGACGTTGATTTACTTTATAACGGCGGATTAGGAACTTACATTAAATCAACAAAGGAAGATCACCGAGAAGTAGGTGATAAAACAAATGATTCCGTTCGCGTTGACGGTGCTGACGTACGCGCAAAAGTTGTGGGCGAAGGCGGGAATCTAGGAGTAACGCAAAAAGGCAGAATCGAATTTGCGCTGAAAGGCGGTTTAATCGATACAGATGCAATTGATAATTCAGGAGGCGTTGATTGTTCAGATCGTGAGGTAAATCTCAAAATTCTTTTTGGACCAATGATGGCAAAAGGAAAAATGAAATTTGAACAACGGAATAAGGTGTTGAAGGACGCAACGAGCGAAGTGCTTGATAAAATACTTCAGGATAATTATGGACACGCATTGTGTTTATCGTTGGATGAGATTAGAAGCAAAAAAGATCCATATTTGTTTTTATGGACATCTGATTTTCTGAAAGAAAAAGGATTAATGAAACCCGCTCAGGAGGACCTTCCTTCGTTGGCTGATTTGCAACAGCGGGGCATACAGCACGGTTTAACACGTCCGGAATTAAGTAAACTAATGGCATTCTTCAAGCTTTACACAAAAGGCGAGTTATTACCAATGGAGGCTTCTAAATTTCCATTGAAAGAAGATTTCCTCGAGCACTATTTTCCTGCTAAAGTGTATAAAACCTACAAACAGGAAATCGGCTCACATATGTTGTTGAAAGAAATTCTTGCAACTGTTTGGATCGGTAATATCATCAATCAGGCAGGACCCACTTTCTTTACCGACTTGATCAGCGATACTGAAAGAAATGTACAGGATATTGCATTTGCATATACTGCTTGCGAACGTTGGTTTAATGCCAACGTAATAAAACAGCAAATTATGGAAAGCAAACATGTGAGCTTACACCATCGATTAGAGGCATTTGTTGAAATTGAACAAATGATTAAAATTTCAGCAAGCTGGGCATTACATTTCTTTTCCGGTAAAACACTTTACGATAAAATCGGATCAGGACAGTCCTTCAAAGCAGAGGCTGTAAAATACAGTAAAGTGCTCTCCGATATTCTTAAACAGATTCAACACGACCCAGCCTATGGTCAACAATTGAAAACTT
>OMJH01000146.1 GCA_900299295.1 Bacteroidota bacterium | reverse complement strand
TCACGATAGGAAATCTTTTTTCCTTGTTCATCCGGATGATTCGGTTCCCAAATAATTGCCGTTTGATCTGCCCGCGCTTGTAAATGACGATCCAAGCAATTTTCAGTGATATTAAGTTTGGCACTAGAAAACCAGTTAACGTTGTAATCTGAAAAATCCCAATCCAGAACTTTGTCCCACTTTTTCCTCCATAAAAAATTTTCAGCAATTGCTGACCAGAATTTTTCAGGTTGTTCAACCGATTTCTGATAAGCAGATTGGTACTCTTGAAATGATGTAATTCGCATAAAATTATAGTATTACGAATATAGAAAAATTCCTTATCGTTCACGGATGATAAAAATCAGATACCCTAATAATGAAACAAAGAATTAAAATTTCTTTGAGGAATGCTTATTTTTACTTGGAGGAATGAAATAATTAAAGCAAATGAGCAAACTTTTTAAAATTAACCGTAATCAATAACAAAATGAACTCCTATAAAATTTATTGCGGAGGAAAATTTATTAGCACCTCAACCGCGCTCACAGTAACAAATCCATTCAGGAAAAATAGTGTCGCAGAAACATTTCTTGCGGGAAATGAGGAATTGGAGCATGCAATTGCTGCTGCACAACAATCACGTTCATCCTTACAACAACTTGCCTCCTGGCAACGTTCAGAAATCCTAACTGAAATTGCCCAAAAAATAAAAAGCGCATCAACCGAATTAGCGACCTTGCTTTCCATGGAATCCGCGAAACCCATTCGCTATGCACGAACTGAAATTGATCGAGCGGCGCAAACTTTTTTTGTAGCGGCAGAGGAATGCAAACGATTTCCCGGCGAATGGATGTCACTCGATTGGACCGCAGCGGGGAAAGGAAAATCAGGGCTTGTAAATTATTTTCCGGCAGGAATCATTGCCGGCATTGCACCCTTTAATTTTCCAATGAATTTAGTTGCACATAAAATCGCTCCCGCCATTGCAGCAGCTTGTCCAATAATTTTGAAACCTGCATCCTCAACTCCTCTTTCCGCCTTACGACTTGCAGAAATCATTGATCAGACTTCATTGCCCAAAGGAGCTGTGTCCGTTTTACCAATGAACAGAACCACCGGCAATCAATTAGTAACCGATTCACGGTTGTCGGTTTTATCATTTACCGGATCTCCGGATGTTGGCTGGGAAATGAAAAGCAAGGCCGGCAAAAAAAAAGTGATTTTAGAACTTGGAGGAAACGCGGCCGTAATTATCTGCGAAGGATTTAAAAATAAATCACATCAGGAGAAAAGAGAAATAATAAGAAAGTGCCTTATCGGTGCATTTAGTTACAGCGGACAAATCTGCATTCATGCCCAACGATTTTTTGTTCACGCATCAAGCGTTGAGGAATTTTGCAACCTCTTCTCTACCGCAACAGAAACACTTCACTACGGCGATCCACTGGATGAAGCAACCACAATCGCTGATTTGATTGATGAGGCAAATGCACTTCGGGTGGAAAACTGGATACAGGAAGCAATTACGGGAGGTGCAAAACTTCTCTGTGGAGGAACGCGAAAAAATTCATTCGTCACACCTACCTTACTGACAGGCACAACTACCAAAATGAAAGTTAACGCAGAAGAAGTTTTTGGTCCCGTTTCAATAATTGAATCTTTTGAAAGCATTGAGCAAGCCGTTGAAAAAGTAAACGAATCTCGATTTGGTTTGCAATGCGGGGTTTTCACAGATGCTATTCATGAATTGGATTATTGCTTTCAGCACATTGAAGTGGGTGCAGTTATTCATAATGAATCTCCTAGCTTACGCTTCGACCATATGCCGTATGGTGGGGTTAAAGATTCAGGATTAGGAAGAGAGGGCGTGAAATACGCTATGCTTGACTACCTGGAAAGCCGGCTGCTCGTCAAATAATTCGAACTAAGCTTTTGAAAAAAGACAATACTTAATGCGTTCACCTTTTTCGGTGAACAACTTTTCGTAATAGGTTTTAATGTTAACGAGTTCCCGGCGGGATTCAGGCACATCATTGTATAAATCTTCCGTATTCCAGTGCCGATTTAATCCAAAGGCGGTAAAACTTTCCAAACTGAAACGAAAGAAATCCGTGTTGTCTGTTTTTAAATGAATCAAGCCACCCGGTTTCAAAAATTTCATGTATCGACTAAGAAAAAGTGAGTTTGTCAGTCGTTTTCTTTCGCGGCCTTTCTGGGGCTGAGGATCAGGAAAAGTTATCCAGATTTCATCTATTTCATTTTCTGCAAAACAACCCTCAATAAAATCAATCCGTGTTCGAATAAATGCAACGTTGTTTAGATTTTCGTCGACGGCTATTTTTGCGCCTGTCCAAATACGAGCACCTTTCACATCCACGCCGATAAAATTTTTATCCGGTGTATTTCTTGCCAAGCCAATGGTATACTCCCCTCTTCCACAACCGAGTTCCAAAACAATTGGACTTTGATTAGTAAAAAACTCTTTTCCCCAATTACCCCTTAAACGATGCCCGATTTCGCGATCCTGATAACCAAGGTAAAAACAATTCGTAAAGGAATTTACATCTGAAAATTTCTTTAGTTTTCCGGGCATAAGAGAAAAAGCAAATTTAATGTTATATTTAAAAAATGGAGAAAACGGAATTACTTTTGCAACAATTGTTTTTCAAATTGTTTATTGTAAAAACGATGATAAAAACTAAAATGTTAAATTTAAAATATATATACTGAAGCTAATTGAAATTGCATAGCTTTGGACCTCTCGAAAAAAATGCATTCAAAATCTCCGGTTTTTCATCCTTGCGACTCAATATTCGTCTATTTATTTTTTTTCTGGGTTTCATTTTCCTTCAGCCAAAATATGGCGGAAAAAGTTTACTTCGATAAAAATGGGAAATTCACGACCGAAACTGCCGCCTATTATTATCGTGTACCCATGGATAACCTGGGAAATTACAAATCATTTTATATCGGAGGTAATTTATATTTTGAAGGTAAAATAATTTCGGTTAATAATGAGGATGAAAACAAGAACAAATACAGCGGAACCTGCAAATGGTATTTTAAAAACGGGAAAACAAAATCATTAAGAACCTTCACGGAAGAAGGGAAAGAAAACGGAACTTCTACTTACTATTATGAAAATGGTCAACTTCAAAAGGAGGTTAATTTTAAGGAAGGCCTACCATTAAATAATCGTTTTACCGAATATGATGAGAACGGAACATCACGAAGAATTTTCGAAGAGGAATTTTCGAACAATTCAAATGACTGGGATTTGTATAAAAGCGATAAAAGCTTCGCTCAACTTCTCAAAGGAACGCTTGAGCTGACTTCCTTCACCAACGAGGGTACATCCCGTTACATTAACTTACCTATCGAATCAGATGAATACACGATTGAAACCGAATTGAATTTAGCAACACTTAAAGATGGTGACAAAGCAGGTTTAATTTACGGATTCAAAGACTGGCAGAATTTTCACTACTTTTTTGTAACACAATCGTCATTTTACGTTGGCTCAATGTACGAAGGCGTAAGCAGTATCAATGCGGATGGAATGTTTTGTTCCGCCTTGAATCCTCAAAGCAAAAACACATTGAAAATCCTTACAAACGGAGAAAAAATTATTTTTTCAGTAAACGGCGAGATACAATTTTCGAAAGAGAAATCCCGGCTGTTTGGCAGTAATATCGGAATAGCCGTTAGCGGGAAATCGGTAATTTCCGCCGAACGCCTCATTGTTAAAGAAATTGACTTTAAAAACACCTCTGGAGGAGGAAATACCGGAAACGCTACCTCGTCAGATATTGACATAAAAGCGAGTGGAACGGGATTAATTTTCACTACAAATGGGTACTTGTTAACCAATCATCATGTTATAGATAACGCCAACAAGATACTTGTTGAAATTACTTCTACAGGTAATACTGTAGTATACACTGCAACCGTGGTAACCAAAGACAAAGATAATGACCTCGCCATTTTGAAGATAAACGATCCAAATTTCAAATCACCGGATAAAATTCGCTACTCACTTAAAGAAGGCGGCATTGAAGTTGGAAGCTCAGTATTTACAATTGGATATCCTTATGCTTTATCAGGAATGGGAAAAGAAGCGAAATTTACCGACGGAAAAATCAGTGCTAAAACAGGATATAACAATTCAATAAATAGTTTTCAGACTTCCATTCCCGTACAACCCGGCAATAGCGGCGGACCGGTGTTCACAGATAAGTGTCAGCTTGCCGGTTTGATTAACGCCTCCATTCAGCAAACCGACAACGTTTCCTATGCCATAAAACTCAATTATGTACGAAACCTTATCGAACTTCTTCCTGAAACAATACCATTGCCTTCTGACCAGAGCATTGCGCCCTTGTCTTTGGAAGAGAAAATTAAAATACTGAGTCAGTATGTTGTGCTCATTAAAATTAAATAGCATGGCCAATAATAGGGTTAATGTTTCAGTTTTTCTGTTAATTCTGCTATTGATTAGCCAAAATTTAATTTTTGCTCAAACCACCGTTCAACCAGGAAAGCCCAATGAGTTGGACAATAAATTTACTCCAAGCCAGTTTCCACTTTTTAATGGCTCCTCGTCTACATCATCCGGAAGTCATTCGGGCTCCTCGTATGATGAATTTAAAAATGTAATTAAATGTAACATTGGTCTTCTGCCCCGAAAAATTGCAGCCATTTCCTATGAGCGTTTTTTAGCAGAGGAAATATCAATTGAAGGATCAGTTGGTTTTTGCTACGGAAAAGACCCGATTTTCTCGGCCATAGGTTCCGAAATTGCCTCTATATCATCAATAAGTAATAACCAAATAACATTGACTGACCTTTGCAAATATTCAACCTATATAAATAAAGGTCTTTTCATGAGTGGAAGCATTAAATTCCATTTTAGTGGTTTTTCATTTTGGAATGATGAGGGAACTTATCTTGAATTGGGATTTCGGAACATGAGAAATAATTTGGATATCACACCTTTAATAAATCAGCAATATAATTCACCTAACTATAATTTTTCAGGTTCGCCCTTTGTTAGTTTACGACAGACTCAGTATTTAATCTGCTACGGTTATCGTTTTGCGACCACCGAAAAAATTAAAACCTCTCACGAATTTTATTTTGGTGCAGGCTGGAGAAGCGGCACTTACAACTCCTTTTCGTTCGATTATTCACAAAATTCAGGAACTTCTGAAATTTATCAAAACGGTTCAAGAGAAAACTTTTCTTCTCCCATTTTCGTGATGGGATATATTCTGGGATTCGGATTTTAAAAAAAACACACCAACTACAATAACAAACAACATGAAAAAAATCAACATCTTAACATGGCTACTTTGCAGTATTTTGCTTGGCAGCGTTTCAGCTCAATCCATCGACGTAAGGTGGAGTGATATGCAAATGTATGATAACAAAAAAGACGGGTTTTTCTCAAATTTTTTGGGCGGAAACACAAAATACCTCTATGCCAAAAACACAAATTTATCCTTAAGCGGCCGAAACAGCCGTGTGCTTATGATGGCCTACGATAATAAGACTATGGACAAAGTAGCTGAGCTTTCCGTTTATAATAATAAGAACGATGCTGACCGAAAAAAATACGATGAATTGTCATATTACAAAACATTGATTTTCGAAAACATTCTTTACATCTTCTGGATTAAAGAAAACAAAGAAAAAGATGAACTTTATGTGGAGAGCTACGATGCAAAACTTAAGCCCATCAATAAACTTAAAAAGATTTATGAATTAAATTCCGGCAAAAAGGCCGCAAAAAAAGCTGAACTATTTGCCATGGGAAATAAAAACAATGGTGAAACATTATTGATTGGAGGGGAACTTGCAGGGGAAAAAGGACAAAATGTAAAAGTGGAATATAAAATTCTTAAATCAGACTTTTCTTTTGCGGCATCTGGTCAACAGACCTTACCTGCAATTATCAATTCAAAATTTGATGCCTTAAGCTCATCGTACGAATACGGCGATGATGGGAACCTTCACATTAAGACCCGCGTAATAATTCCACCCGACGAGCGTAAATCGCTAAAGAAAAACGAATCGTACTATTACACTATCTACTCTATCGTTGATGTAAATCAAAACACAATGAAATCTTATCCATTGCGCTTTGAAAACAAGAATATTTTCAATATGGGGTTCCTGAGTCAAAAAGAAGCAGATAAGGTTTTCGGATTTTTTTGTGATTTAACGAAGGACCCGAAAGGGAATGATACGCATGGGATTTTCTATTGCATCATCAATCCACAAACCAAAGAACTTGAAAAATTAAACTTTTCCTACTTTACAAAGGCACAACTCGACAAACTCTTTTTTAAAGATCAACAAGACAGAAAAGATCGCGCTGCCCTTTCCAGCAAGAAAAAGAAAAAATCAGAAGAGGAATCCTTAAGCTCACTTTATGAAATAGAACAAGTTCAGTCCCTTGACAAGGATAACATTGTGATTTTTTGTTCAATGATGTGGAATTATTCCCGTACCTATTGTGATTCGAAAGGAAATTGCCGCACGGTTTATTATTGCAACAAACGTAACGTAACCGGTTTCAGGTTAAATAATGCAGGTGAAATTATGTGGGCCTCTAACTTGGATCGCGACATCACTTATACAGGACGATGGAACGTAATGGATGTTAGTGTGATTTGTCCAGATAATAAAACTTTCTATGTTACTTACGGCTCTGCTTATTCTTCCAAAAAACAAAAGAAAAACTTCGCCTCCAGAAAATCAACCAAACAAATGCGTGAAACGATTGAGTACGCGTCCTTCGACTATAATAATGGAAATTTTAAAAAAGAAGAATATACGTTGAATGAACCCGGAACAAAATCAAAAGAACGCAAAACGGTTGCTCCGGATGATATCATTCCGATTGATAATAAATTTTATGTAAACTCCACGCGGATTACATTCAAACCATGGTGGTACCCTACCTGCATTATTTGTCCTCCGCTAATTTTCATGAGCGGAAACTCACGTCGTGGAACCGGATACCTTGGCGTAATTACTTTTGGGAAATAATCAGAATAAGAGATAAAAATTTTACCGAGCAGAAGTATTCATTTTCAGTAATGAAAATGAACAATGCCTGCATCGATATCATAAAGAGCACCCACTATTTTTAAATCGCCATTCGCTTCCAGCTCTGCAATGATCGGACTCTCTTTACGGATTTGCTGAATTACCAAAGAGGTGTGAATTTCAGTAACGTTTTTCATGAATTCCAGATTCTTACCGTTTCGATTTTCAGTGGTAGTTGTTTCCTGTTCAATCGCCGGTTTGATTTTACTGAGCAAACCACTGAGGTGACCCAATTCAACATTATTGCAAGCTCCGGCAATAGCACCGCATTTTGTATGTCCCAGAACAACGATAACTTTTGTTCCAACTAATTTTGTAGCAAATTCCATGCTTCCCAAAATATCTTCGTTTAAAACGTTTCCCGCAATGCGTATGCTGAAAATGTCGCCTAAACCCTGATCAAAAATCAGTTCAACCGCAGTGCGACTATCAATACAACTTAGAATTGTAGCGAAGGGGAATTGGCCCGTGGAACTCTCCAGCATCTGATCCAACAAATCAAGATTGGTGTGAAGATTATGAACGAAACGATCGTTTCCCTCCCGCAAAAGGGTTAAAGCCTGATCAGGGGTAAGGTGAGTTTGATTTTCTATTGAATGTGAAAACATATTTTTTTTTAGGGGTTATTTATAATTTTTATAAAAATGCATTTCCGAGAGGTATTCCCAAGATGACCTGGGCATAAAAAATCGAACATCCTTTTTCTGACCGATCCATTTACGCAATTGTGTAGAGGAAATTTCGAATTGCGGGGCAGTGGTCATTTTCACTTTTGGATGATTTTTCAAATCGCCACCGCTAAATCCGGGCCGTGGGTAAACATATAGGAAATGATGTTCTAAAATCTCTTCATAATTTTTCCACTTGGGAAAGGTCTCCAGATTATCACTGCCCATGATGAGAGCAAATTCTTTACCCGGATTTTTTTTTTGTAGCACATCGAGTGTCTGAATTGTATACGACGGGATAGGTAAACCGAATTCAATATTGCTGGCTTTCATGCCGCGGAAATCATCGATAGCAAGATTCACCATATGAAAACGCTGACGCTGATCAAGCAAGGAGGACTTCTCCTTCAATGGATTTTGAGGGCTTACAATAAACCAAATCTCTTTCAGGCCCACTTCAACAATAAAATAATTTGCAAGTGCCATATGACCAATGTGCACCGGATTAAAAGAACCGAAAAACAAACCAATTTTCACAAGATAAATGTAAAATTTTTATATGAAAAAAATGGTTTATTGTTGAAATCAACCCATTTGAACCTGTTAATCAGATTTTTAATATGTTATTAAAAAAAACGGTTTAATTCGAATTTGCTTAACAGAAAACAGCTAAATTCGCACCCGAAATTAAATTTCATGTTTTCGTCACCTAAAATGCTATCTTTTTCTTCAAACGTAAAACGCGTTTTATTTATTTTCTGCATGATTTTTTTCAGCTCCTTTATTTCGGCTGAAACTCCTGAACTAAATACTGAAACAGGAAAGAAATTCAATGCCGGAGAAATGATATTGGAACACGTACAGGATGCTCATTCCTGGCATTTAACCGGTCATTTTTCAGTGCCTCTTCCGATGATATTAAAAACCGATAAGGGATTTGAATTCTTTTCCTCCTCGGTTTTTTTAAATGAAGAACATGAACAAACAGAAATTTACCTAAGCCCCATTTCGGGATATCGATTCAAGTTGTTTCATGAGCATCTTAAAATTGTCACCGAAAATGGTGAAATTGATGAGCCGGCAATGAAATCTTCGGGTCTTCTGGATTTTTCTATTACAAAAAATGTTTTTTCATTATTGTTTGGTTCGGCTTTAATGTGTTGGATTTTCATTAGCGTAGCTTCTACCTATCGTCGTCGTTCTGGAAAATCACCCAAAGGCCTTCAATCGCTAATTGAACCGCTAATTATTTTCGTTAGGGACGATATTGCCAAAACTTCAATTGGGCCTAAGTACTTAAGATATATGCCGTTTTTACTGACTGTTTTCTTTTTTATTTGGATAAATAACTTATTAGGTTTAATTCCTTTTATTCCCGGCGGCGCCAACCTGACAGGAAGCATTTCAGTAACACTAGTTTTAGCTGCATTAACTTTCATTATCACGCTTATTAGTTCAAATGGACATTACTGGCGTCATATTTTCGCAATGCCCGGTGTTCCAGTTGGGGTATTGTTTATTCTGACGCCAATCGAAATTCTGGGTTTATTTCTACGGCCGTTTGTATTAATGGTCCGGCTTTTTGCCAATATTACTGCGGGTCATATTATTGCAATGGCCTTTTATTCTCTTATTTTTATTTTTGGTGAAATGAATGCTGGTGCCGGCTTCGGTGTTTCAATTGTTTCGCTTGCCTTTACAATCTTCATGTTTGTAATGGAATTACTGGTTGCGTTTTTACAAGCGTACGTGTTTACCTTACTTTCCGCAATGTATTTTGGGAGTGCGGTTGAGGAAGGTCACCATGCTGAGGAATCAAACGCACATTGATTTTTTTTGTCCTGATTTTTTTAAAAAAATCAGGTATTGTTTAACCATAAAAAAAAGTAACATGTTACAAGATGTTTTACTAGCAGCAGACACTCCCGCAGCGAACGGTATCGCAGCAGCTGGAGCAGGTTTAGCAGCAATTGGTGCAGGTATAGGAATCGGCCGTATCGGAGGTTCTGCCCTTGAATCTATTGCCAGACAACCTGAGGCTTTGAATGACATTCGCTCAAACATGATCTTGGCCGCAGCGCTCGTTGAGGGTGCTGCTTTCTTCGCCATGGTTATTGCTTTGTTGGTGTTGTTCGTTTAAACCTTCATCGGAAAGGATAACGGTTGGTTGTCCTTTCCTTTGTTATGATTTTTAAAAAAATTAAATACAATGAAATTCTTTTTACTTGATATTCCACTTGTTCAGCCCGAATACGGTTTGATGTTTTGGATGCTGGTGACCTTCCTCACAGTACTTTTTTTGCTGAAGAAATTCGCATGGGGGCCTATTTTAAATATGCTTAAGGAGCGCGAAGATTTAATTGAAGATTCTTTAAATAGAGCGGCTAAAGCAAAAGAAGAAATCAAAGACCTTCAGAATACCAACGAAAAAATGCTTCAGGAGGCGCGTGCGGAACGAGATAATTTATTAAAAGAAGCTCGTGAAGCAAAAGAGTCAATAATCAATGAGGCAAAAAACAAGGCAAAGACTGAGGCTGACAGATTGATTACCGGAGCCCGGGATCAAATCAATACTGAAAAAATGGCCGCTATCACCGAATTGAAAAATCAGATAGCAGTATTATCCATAGAAATTGCAGAAAAAATTGTGCGCGAGAACCTTTCCTCAGATGAAGCACAGAAAAAATTAGCTGCAAATTACGTAAACGAATTAAAACTGAATTAAGCAACTGGCCATGGTGGTAGGCTCACGATATGCAAAATCTCTCTTGAATCTGGCAATTGAAAATGGTCAGCTTGAACCGGTTTATAACGACATGTTGCTCATTCGTTCAGTGAGTAAATCAAATCCTGACTTTGTAAATATGCTGGAAAGTCCTCTAATTAAGACTGACAAAAAACAATCCATCATAAAATTAATGTTTGAAGGAAAAGTGCATGAATTAACGATGAAATTTATGATGCTGATGGCAGAAAAAAAACGGGAAGGTTATCTTGATGATATTTCTTTTTCTTTCGTTGATCAGTATAAACAACACAAAAACATCGTTACAGCCGTTCTCAGTTCTGCATTTAAACTCGACTCAGACACTAAATCTAAAATTCTTTCCATCATTAAGGAATCATTTAATGGCACAGTTGAAATTGAAGAAAAAATTGACGCAAATTTAATTGGCGGATTTAAAATAAAAATTGGCGATCGCCAAGTGGATGCAAGCGTACAACGTAAATTGAATGACCTAAAAAAGAGCTTTTCACATAATCCTTTCGTAAAAGATTTTTAATGAACCAAAATTGCAGCTCATTGCTGCGAATGAAAAATAAATAACAATGGCAGAAGTAAAACCAGCAGAAGTATCTGCAATTTTAAGACAACAACTTTCAGGTTTCAAATCCGTTGCTGAACTTGAAGAAACAGGAACTGTATTACAAGTAGGTGATGGTATCGCACGCGTTTACGGCCTTTCAAAAGTACAAAGCGGTGAACTTATTGAGTTTGATAACGGACTGAAAGGAATCGTACTGAACCTTGAAGAAGATAACGTTGGTGCAGTATTACTTGGTGAAAGCACAAACATTAAAGAAGGTGATACCTGCAAACGCACCGGACGCATCGCATCCATAAATGTGGGTGACGGTATGTGCGGACGCGTGGTGGATACGCTTGGAAATCCAATTGACGGAAAAGGCCCAATTGCGGGAACAACCTACGATATGCCATTGGAAAGAAAAGCTCCGGGCGTTATTTTTCGTCAACCCGTTAATGAGCCGCTTCAAACCGGTATCAAAGCAATCGACGCGATGATTCCTATCGGTAGAGGTCAGCGCGAGTTAATCATCGGTGATAGACAGACGGGTAAAACGACTGTTGCGCTTGACACTATCATTAATCAAAAAGAATTTTTCGATGCAGGAAAACCTGTGTTTTGTATTTATGTAGCTGTTGGACAAAAAGGTTCGACCGTTGCCAACGTTGTTCGCGTACTCGAAGAAAACGGAGCGATGGCTTACACAGTTGTTGTTTCTGCATCCGCATCCGACCCTGCACCAATGCAGTTTTACGCTCCTTTCGCAGGTGCTGCTATTGGAGAATATTTCCGTGATACCGGCCGTCCCGCATTGATTGTTTACGATGATCTTTCCAAGCAAGCTGTTGCTTATCGCGAAGTATCATTATTGTTACGCCGCCCTCCCGGACGCGAGGCTTATCCCGGTGATGTTTTTTATTTGCACAGCCGCCTGTTAGAACGCGCAGCAAAAATCAACGCAAACGATGAGATTGCAAAAAACATGAATGACCTTCCAGACTCCATTAAAGGTTTAGTGAAAGGTGGCGGATCGCTTACTGCATTGCCTATCATTGAAACACAGGCCGGTGACGTATCCGCATACATCCCTACTAATGTGATTTCAATTACTGACGGGCAAATATTTTTGGAATCTAACCTGTTTAATGCAGGTGTTCGTCCTGCCATCAACGTTGGTATCTCCGTTTCCCGTGTAGGTGGTAATGCGCAAATTAAATCCATGAAAAAAATTGCCGGTACTTTAAAGTTGGATCAAGCGCAGTACCGCGAATTAGAAGCGTTTGCAAAATTCGGTTCTGATCTTGATGCCGCCACAAAATCTGTACTCGACAAAGGTTCACGTAATGTGGAATTGCTGAAACAGAATGCAGCTTCACCGCTTCGTGTTGAACAGCAGGTAGCGATAATTTATTGCGGAACAAAAAATCTTTTCCGAGACGTGCCCGTAAATAAGGTTCGCGAAACTGAAAAAGAATACCTGAACTTCATGGAAGCAAAGCACAAAGACACATTGGATCAATTGAAAGCCGGACAAATTTCGGATGCAATTACCGAGGTGCTTGAAAAAGTTGCAAAAGAAATTACCAGCCGTTACAAAGCATAATTGAATCAGCGAATAACCTGAAGTACAATTGAAGCTATGCCGAATCTAAAAGAAGTACGACTACGGATTACATCAGTGAACAGCACATCGCAGATTACATCTGCTATGAAAATGGTGAGCGCTGCCAAATTAAAGCGTGCACAGGATGCAATTACTACAATGCGCCCTTATGCCAACAAACTGAAAGAAATTCTTGAGAATGTTTCTTCCGGATTGGGAAGTGCAGAATCTGTATTTTCACAGAAACCGAAACAAGAGAAAAATATTTTGATTGTTGCCATTTCCTCGAATCGTGGTCTTGCTGGTGCATTTAACGCCAATATTATCAAGCGAACAAATCAACTCATAAAAGGAGATTTCTCCGGCAAAAATGTTTCTGTTGTTTGTATTGGTAAAAAAGTTGCAGATGCGTTTCGTCGTTCACCTGTTTTCTATTCCGGGACAGACATTCCATCCGATTTAAATAAATTGTTTGATGCACTGACTTTCGATAATGTTCGACCGGTTGCAGAAAGCATAATGAATGCTTTCAAGCAAGGTAAGTTTGACAAGATAGTTCTGGTGTACAATCAGTTTAAAAACGCGGCAGTTCAGGTAACACTAACCGAACAGTTTTTACCTGTTTCTGCTGAAGGATCCTCGACTACAACGAAAACTTCTGTTGATTACATTTTTTCTCCGGATGTAGAATTTATTGTTTCCGATTTAATTCCGCGCAGTTTAAAAACACAATTGTTCAAAGCGCTGTTAGATTCTAATGCGGCAGAACACGGTGCGCGAATGACAGCCATGCACAAGGCAACTGATAATGCTAAGGAAATGTTGCGCGAATTACGGTTGACATACAATAAAGCACGTCAGGCAGCTATCACGAAAGAAATTCTGGAAATCGTTGCCGGAGCTGAAGCGCTTAACGGATAAGATATCTCAATTCAGCAATCAATTTTTTTCAAAATTTTTACCGGTTTTATTTCCCTGTATTTATTGAAATAGGTTACATAAACCCCAACTCCAACTGCGCCACTTCGCTCATCATTGATTTTTCCCAAGGTGGTTCGAAAGTTAATTCCAATTTAACACCGGAAACATCAGGTACTAATTTCAATTTTTGTTCAAGTTCCGCAGGCAATGTTTCTGCTACCGGGCAATTGGGCGAAGTTAGCGTCATCTTAACATCAAGAAAATTTTCATCACTGAGACGAAGTTCATAAATGAGACCGAGTTCCCAGATGTCAACCGGAATTTCGGGATCGTAGCAGGTTTTAATTTCATCAATTACCCGCTGCATAAGCGCTGTGTTATTTGTGATGATGATGGCGGCCATTGTGGGGAAATACTGAAAGTTTATTTTGAATTCATTCCTAAAGCAATTGCATCCATTTTCATTTGTCGAATCATGTTCAGCAATCCGTTTGCGCGGGTTGGTGAAAGATGTTCCTTCAATCCAATTTTTTCCAAAAATGTAAGTTGAGCTAAAGAAATTTCTTCCGGCGTGTGATTTGTCAATACACGAATCAATAATGCGATCAATCCTTTTGTCATAATCGCATCGCTATCGGCACTGTAAATTATTTTTCCATCAACC
>OMJH01000145.1 GCA_900299295.1 Bacteroidota bacterium | reverse complement strand
CTTTTTATCCGAGAAAATTTCGAGTACAACAAGTGTATCCGTACAATCGATGTGGCGAATCTGCAGGAAATAATTACCGGGGCAGATACTGTCAAAAAAATAATTTCCGTTAGCGTCCGTTACGCACGTGCGCTGAGATTCTTTTATACGCAAGGTCGCATACGAAAGTGGCGCATTATCATCCTGGTCGGTAATGCGGCCCGATAAGGTTAGCGTACATTGCTGCGCATGAATTTTGGAGACGAATGCGACTGACATTAGAGTGCAAATAATGAAAAAATACGAACAGGAAAAACGTACTCCTGAAAAATTCATGTGAAAATAATTGAGGTTGTTTTTAAAATAGTTGTATCGGAGGTGATCCGAAAAGATTTTAAAAAACGGGAGGTCCGCGCAATTCGGGGTGAAAAAAGGAGGAAGGTGAAAAAAATGAGGGAGAAGAAAAATGTTTTTTTGAGGCAAGGTCCACTAATTGAGGACTGACTTCAAAAATATCAAACAACAGATAGCTGAAAGTATAGTCATATTGCTCAAAAGAACAATTATTTTCCGCTGCAAGCTCCGATTTACCTTTTGAATGATGGTGTTCTTCAGGAGAAAGTTGATGATGGTGATTTTGTGAATCGTGAAAATAACTTTTCGGAACTGCGGTAAGCATCACCAGCAGCAGAATGGAAATATTAATGAGAAAATTAAAAAAACTTTTCACGTTTCAAAATTAGAAAATAATTTTCACTGGTAAATAATCTAACTGCCCAACGTAAATCGGATAGAGAATCCGGCGTTCGTATTCGAAGTTGGGAAGGAACTGGAAACAACTGGACGATTCAGTGTTTTATCAAAGAAGAAGCGCAGCGTAACGTTGTTTGTGATCTGGTAATCTGCAGAGGTTCGAAGTGTAATAATTCGTTGACCGGCCGTGGGCGTATTAATTCCATCCACAATGCGTCGTTGCAGCGTTGAGTTTTTACGTACAGACAAATCCACTTTAATTTTTAAATCGCTTTGTAATGGCTTTCCTTTCACCTTAAACTTTTTGATCGTAAGTTTAGGATAAAGATATCCTGCGCCAAATACCAGTTCATTCCCTTTGATTTCATTAAGCACTTGCGTTCCTGTGCTCAAAGAGAGTGTCCTGTCTTTTTTAATTTCAAAATTTCCGCTCCATCCTTGTTTCACAAATTGCATGTCTACTTTTACGAGCGGACTAAATTGTTCGGAAATAGTAACTGTAGGAATATTATAACGGGCCACGTAATTAAGCGGGTTCCCCGGGTTTTTTACATTTGCGTTTCCATTGTTATCGGTGCCGTACAATAAATTATTGGTGAAGGAGGCCATGTTCATTGTTGAACGGTAAGCATGGCTCAAGGTCAGACTCTTGAATGTTTTTTTCAATGCTTTTATTTTACCAAGCCCTTCGTAACGGATTGTCCAATTCGGCATCGGCAAGGTGCTGAAATAATCTTTCTTTAACCGGTTACTTTTACCTGTGTAGGCAGCAACAAATGCGTTTATTAATACATCCTGATGTTCAAGACTGTAACCATCCCAATATCCTTTATTTGTAACCGGATCAATTATGTAAGATGAATTCGGATTTTCAGCCGCAAGCAGTCCGGCATATTTAACACGCTGAATATTTCGGAATTCAGTAAACACTTCATTCGAATATGAATTTTTTTCATCCTTCTTAAATGCCGAGGCGAAAGTGATTGTAGAAATACTGAAATTTCCGGTCAAATTTGGTGTTCCGTCGAAATTAAAACGATTCAACGAATCATCGTATGTAATGAATGATGAATAATTTCTTGCGTAGGTTCGGTTAAGGTTTAATTCTATTTTCAGATCCGGTAATGGTTCAATAGTAGCTCTTCCGGTCAAATTTTCCGTATGCGTTCGACTATAACTATTGACCAGATTATTTTGCTGCGTCAACCAATTATTATTTGCCGCCATACGTGGCAACTCATGATCATCATTGTTGTATTGCCGACCAAAAACAAAAGGAACAAAAGAGGTAAAGCGAGGGTCGCCAACATCCACACCGAGTACACGCGCTAACGGACGAAATCCGGGTAATACAGTTCCGTTTTGAGAAGTGTAATTAACGGAAACCGTTTTTACAGACATTACCACGCGGGCCATTAACTCCAGTAGTGTACTTTCTTTTTCTTCTTCCTTCTTGGTTTTCGCAGTATCCTTCGGCATATTAGTTTTAATAGTCGGCTTCACTACCTGATTTTTTGGAGCATTCGGGTTCTTTGAATTGATCTTCTTGAAATAAGGAATTTTATTGTACAAGGTAACCATATTCAATTGTGCATTCCATCCATGGTTATTGCTGTTCTGCACTGTATTTCCCATAGTGTCTTGACCAAGCGCAAAAGGAGTACGCTGCCAATTGTAATTCACGCCGTACTTATAGGTTGCGGTTACAAAATCAAGAATAGGAATTTTATTTATCGGGATATTCCAGTTGAGATTTCCCTGATGGCGATAACCGCTTGTTACACCTAGTCCAACCACATTTCTGAAAATAGAATCTTTTTCATCTCGCGTATCAATTCTTCCCTGTGGTTCAAATACACGGGCATCTGTACCAGCCGTTAAATCAAGTTTGATATTTTTGGAAAGATCATAACGAACGCTGTAATTGCGGTTAAATAAAAATGTTTTATTGAAAAATGTCTGCGTGAAAGCATCATTGGTGATGTTTCTGTTTTTGACTTCACTGTAATTACGATTGATGTCTCCGGTTATATTCAGCTGAGAAGGCGTGAGGTAAAAATTAAAATCCTTTACCAGTGCCATCCATTTATTGTTCATCAACTTAGATTTTGATTTTGCGAACGGCTTAAAGTTTTTAGGCTGAGTTTGAAAATTATAATTCAATGCTCCCCGAATGGTTTTCTGCATGTTGTATTCAATATTGATATTTCTCTTGAAAACTTCGCTATAAGCGTAAGTAAACGAAAAATTCTCGAAGTCATAAATATGATTGCCCTTCTGATTTTTGCCTTTGTCTTTTTTTACGTTGGTAAAATTGATACTCTTTCGTGTAGTGACATCCAGTGTTGTTTCGCGCAAACTGTCTCTGTAATCTTTTGGCAAGGCTCCATTCTGCAAAATAGGACGTAGCTTAATATCAGGGTCCAGTGGGTTGAACTGCGGGGTTATTTGCGTCTGAGAAATTCCGGCATACAATGGTAAACGAATGTTCCAGGATTCAGGGAAAAATTTTCCGAGTTGCAATGATGTGTTTACATCATATTGACGATTGAGTTCGCGGGAACGCTCACTAACTTTTTTCTCGATACTACCATAATAAGGAGTAAGAATACTTCCGGCGATTGCCATTGTACCAAGGTCAGCAAGCTTTGCCTGCACACGTAAGTTGGCTGCAGCACCACTCTTCTGATCAAAATCCGTTAAACGCAATTCATTTACCCAAACTTCAACGCACTTTGGAACATTATCGCCGTTTTTCGGATTCCGAATACCAATCATGATACATTTCACTGTCGCGAGATTCGGACTTCCCTTTATCGTTAATTTTTTTCCATTGTCCAACGGAAATGTTCGGGGAACTGTCAGCGGTGTTTGTGTGGTAAAATACTCGCTGTTTCGTATTTGCTTGTTGGATGTCAGTGTTTCAAAATCAATAATCATTTCGTTATTTGCCGGCCACACTTTGTAACGGTCATCTTCATTGTCCGGAGAATATACGCCCGGCTGAGACAGCTGCAATGGAACTTCGTACTCATAGTAATTGTCATTGAAGTCCGTTCCGATTCGAATGAAGGCGGTAACATCACCATCATTCAAGGGCTCCTCGCCTAACTTCTCGGCGTGAACGAACATTTTCATCTTCTTAAATGAGCGTACATCCATTTCCATATTCTTGAATGCAGCTCTTGCGCCTCCGTCTTTAAGATTACAGGTACGCATCGCAAGTGCTTGCTCGTTCATCAAAACAAGATTGGTCGTTTGCACGTTTTGCTGTTGATTGATTCCCGGAGGTAAAACATAATTGATTGGTGTACGTGTTCCGTTTTCCTGAATGTTTACGGCAGAGATATCAAAAGTCCCGTCAGCATCATCCGCAGCAATGTAATCCCCGGGTTGCGATAAATCGAAAAGGTATCTTCTCCAATCAGCGCGCACCAATTCAAAACGCGCCATACGAAGCGTAACAGGATGATCAAATCCTTTCATGTACATTCGCATGAATCGAATGGAATTGAATCCTTCAATACTTCCCACTTTCTGTTCAAATGCGGAGATCGGAATTTTCAACTGAAACCATTTTACTTTTTTCTCCGTTCCGTCTTGTTTTTTGTAGGTTTCTTCAAACACGTTGCTGATGAAATTATTTCCAACATTGAATTCATTGAAATCAGTGGGATTCAGTTTTATATGATAGTGATAATACGATTCTGACTCATTCATCGTATTGTCTTTATTGATGTCTTCAATGTTTGGAATAGTCGTGGCAGTAGTTGGATAACCTCCGTTGTTTAAATCTTTGTACTGCGCCTCGGTCGGAGAATTTCCCTGAGTACCGTTGAATTTTCTGTAACGTTCAATCGTATTCAATTGTGCATTATCGTAATCATCTCCGCGATAAAAATGATAATCGTCGGCAGCAGGATCATTTCCGATTTCTGATGCCAGCGTTGGCAAATTCTGATTTACCCAGGCAAGGTAGTTCTGGTATTTGCTGGCTTCCTTTGCGTTGTTCATCCCATCAAATCCAATATCCTGAAATGGACGAGATGATTCATTCACATCGAACGCGTTAATTATCGGAGGTACTACAGGAATAACAGCCAGATTATTTTCGTTGGTGTTAACTGCTGTGGAGTTGGATGCATCAATCGGAAGTCCATTCTCGTAACTCATACTTCCATCTTTGATTATATCTTCCGAAATATTTCCTAGGTCAAAATACAAATCACCTGAAGTTGGAAGATTTGGACCATGTACGATTGAATAATCACCATCAAATGGATCCATCACGAATATCTGAATCGCTTCAATATTTGCCGCCTGAAAATCATTTGTTTCTAAGCGCCGCATAATTCCTCCCCAACGACTGGTCGGGTTCGCTAATTTTTGTGTGCTTAAATTCCAACCTGCCGATATGCCCGGAATAGCTGTTGTTTCGTAGTTATATGGTCCACGCTCTTCTGGGTAGAAGGTAAGCGATAACGCTGGCATGTTTACCGGTTGATTATTGGGCGGCTGTTTATTTGGAAACAAATTACTTTCAATAATCTGTCGAGTGTAGTTATTGCTGAACCAATTATTATCGTTGTAATAATTTGGTGTTAGGTTATCCGTCTTGTTGTAAAACAAAGGATCAATAGTATACCAATTCAGCAACGCGCGGTTTACTCCTGTAGTAATATCATCAGATAAATTCGATTCCGGAAATACATTCGGTTGATTCTGCGGTATGGAGGCAAGACTCCACGCGCCCTGATTCCTTAAATCAATTAATGAAATGCTTCCTTCAAAATCATCTACATACGAATTACCGCCTTTACCAATTGCCTTATTTGAACCCGGGATTAACTGAGCAACTTCCCCTTGCACAGAAAGGTTGGACATTTCTTTCGTTGAAATAATCGGAAGTTTATCAATGAGCCGCGTCAAAAATGGAGCTTCAGTTCTCCAGTTTACATCAAGGCCCCATTGCAAATTTGTTACAGGTTCATCGCCGGCGTTCACCTTTTGGGTTAACGGACGTTCATTAAAACGAAGCAAGGTTCCTCCGACAGAAAGATCACGGTTAAAACGGTAATCAAGGCGAGTACCAACAAGACTCTTTTGCTGTATATTAAAAAGTGAATTACTTTCGAGCGAAATTTTAATGGGTTGCCCCGAATTCATAATACTTTCGTTGATGATTTTTACGCGACCCAATGTGTAATCGACCGTGTAATCCACATTTTCAGTAAGCTTCACGCCGCCTGCGGTTACCGTTACAGCACCTTGTGGGATATTTGTAGCATTAAGCGTTATTTCTGAACCGGTTGCTGATTTATAGGTCCCTTTGAATTTAAAACGATTTTTTTCCGGGAGGGTTTGTGCAGAAACTTTTGTAGAGTCGTACAACTCCTGAAAAATATATTTGTTGGCATTCGGAAAATCGGATGGACTGAATTTCGAAAACAAATGTGAACCAAACGGCTCCAATACTGGGAAATAAATCCTTCCGGTATTTGCATTAACCGTTACACCATTAATAAAATCAAAAACACCATCGCTTTGCGGATCACCGTTAACGGCCAGCTTATCAACGTTCATCACCTGAACAAGTGGTTTACCGTTAATACTTCCGTAAGGAACATAAGGAACATCAACGCCTGTTGCAATGTTATTGTAATAAATCTGAAGATTAAAATCCTGCGGATTGAGCTGATAAGCACCGGTCGTGTATACGTTCTTCATCTGCAAATCCCACATTGGATACTTTGTGTTCAGTTGTGTTGATTTCAGCATCTTTACATATAAACTGGAATCGGAATATGGAAACTGATCAGAAAACTCCCCGACCTGAAATGTTTGTCCGTTAATGGTATATTGAAACGCAACAGCCAGCACCTCATCAAAATTGAGCGACTGATTCAGCGAAATGTATCCCAATTTTGAATTGAGTGTAAATTCAGAAGGTCCGAGTTTTCGGGCACGCTGTACCAGTTCAAATTCACGACCGCCGAGAAAAGTTTTTCCCGGGGTACAATTTGCCGGATTGTTTTGGGGAACACCAAGGTAGTTGGATGCGTTCGCAAAAACACGATCGAAGATTATCGGGCTTGGTGACAGTGGGCTATTCGTAATCATCGAATACAAACTGTTCGCGCCGTTACGGGGAATCACTCCGCTACTATCAATAATTGTATAAGATGAATTACAAAACGGATCCTGAAGTTCAGGGGCAATATGTGTCGCATCCTCACCCAGATCTGCAAAGGCTACTATATTTCGGGTGTTTTCAGTCTGGTTGGTACGATTGGTCATATACACCTCCACTTTGGTAATCACAATTGGTGACGCGACGACCGGAAGTGAAGCAAGGGAAGATTCGTAAATGTCGCGGAAGTACTGAGAAAGAAAATAATGTCGATTGGCTTCGTAATTATCTCCCTGCACAACAAAGTTTGTAGTTTGTGCGCCTCCGCTCACCGTTACTTCTGATTTTTTACCTCGCTGCTGAGTGAAAATAATGGATTGCTTCAGTTTCCCGAATTGCAAATCGGTACGTATTCCAAACAGGGAGGTTGCTCCGGTAATTAATGATCCCTGCAAGGGCAAGCTGACGTTACCGGCTTCAATTTTTTTAATGATTTCGTCTTCCATCCCCGTATAATCCAGTTTCATTTGATTTTCAAAATCAAAGCTGGCCTCGGTGTTGTAATTGGTAGTGAGTTTTAATTTTTCACCGATCTTTCCAATAAGGTTCAGCTGCACCTTCATGTTAAAATCGAAATTAGTGATGCGGCGCTGACGAACCGGTAATGCCGGATTTTCGGTGCGGTTCTGATTCAGACCGAAAATTAATTCGGCTGATCCTTGAGGACGAATATCTACTACGCTGCTTCCAAAAATCCGTTCAAACCACTCTCCAGAAACAGTCAGTTTTGGAATCAGTGGCTTATTCTGATTCACGTTGTCTGCTTCTATTCGAGACTTCCAGTATTTTTTCACCCCTTGCTTAAAGATCCAGTCGCGGTATTCTTCTTCATCCATTTCAACTGGTGGGCGATACATTTTATCACCCATCATTTGCGTAACAAGGTATTTTGACGTTTGAGGGTTATATGTAACTTCCGTTTTAATGTTGGAAGCCTGACTAAGGCGAAGTCCGCCTTGTGATGTATACAATGGCGATTCGTAGTTTACATCCTTGAAATTATATATCAGTGAATCATGGTAATTACCCTGGGGCGTATCAATAGCCATTGGAGCAACTGCAGGAAGGTCAAGATCTGCATAGGGAGCTGGCTTTACGACAGGAAGAGCACGGGGTGTAGTAAGTACAGCCGAAATCATCAGCAGCGCTGAAGCACAAATTGCCAGATTTACCAATATGCTGTTTTGCTTTTGCACAGAGTGACGAAATTCTTAAAACAGTTTTACATCTTTTTTGCTGCCCTGAATTAAAAATAAGATTATATATTTTTTAAAGCAGCTTTTATAAGGTTTTCTACATTATCACTGGAAACTCCCTGTTGTTTCATAGCTTTTTCAATGGCTTTCTCGGCGGATGCTTTGGCAAATCCCAGCATAACCAGAGCCATTAACGCCTCCTCTTTGTTTTTATTGTACACCGGAGTTAGAATCGTACTGATTCCTCCTTCGTGCTTGCCCAGTTTGCCTCTTAAGTCCACCACTATGCGCTGGGCAGTTTTTTCACCGATTCCTTTAATGCTCTTCAATAAACTCACGTTGGCAGTATTGATAGCCCCGGAGATTTCAAGAGGGCTTAATGATGACAACATTAATATGGCGCTTGCTCCGCCAACTCCACTTACGGAAATTAGTTTACGAAAAAGTTCTCGTTCTTCCTCGCCAGAAAAACCATAAAATCGCGGATTATCGTCCCGGACAAAAACAGATTCCACTAGTAATTTTGCGATTTGCTTCCCTTCCAGCGCTGAATAGGTGGAAAGTGAAATAATTAATCCGTACCCAATCCCACTCGTTTCCACCACACAATATGCAGGAGTTCGAACAGCAATTTTACCTTCAATGTAATTAATCATACTTATCGCTTGTTTTGTGCATCTACCACTGAAATGGTAATCATATTCACAATTTCACGTACTGAACTTCCAAGTTGTAAAATGTGGGCGGGTTTTTTCATCCCCATTAATACCGGACCGATTGCCTCTGCCCCACCTAATTCCTGCATTAATTTGTATGCGATGTTACCGCTGGCAAGATCAGGAAAAATGAAAGTGTTCACATTTTTATCCACCAACCGGGAGAAACCAAACTGTTCCTTTAACAATTCGTTGTTGAGTGCAAAATTGGCCTGCATTTCCCCGTCAACTGTAAGTCCGGGATAGTTTTGATGCAAAATTTCTACCGCCTTCTTCATTTTACCAGGTACCGGTCCCGGAACCGAACCAAAATTTGTATAGGAAAGCATTGCAATTCTCGGAACAACGTTGAACTGCTTTATCGTGTTTGCTGCGAGAAGGGTAATTTCAACCAATTCCTCAGCCGTGGGATTGATATTCATCGTGGTATCCGCAAAAAAGAAAGGTCCTTTTTTTGTAATCATGATGTACAATCCTGCAAGCTGTTTGTTGCCATCTGCAACGCCAATGCATTCAATGGCCGGTAAAAGTGTTCCTGAGTATTTCCGTGTTAAACCAGAAATCATGGCATCAGCCATTCCGGTCTCCACCATCATACTGCCATAATAATTTCGTTCGCGCATTACTTTTTTACAGTCGTAAAGAGTCATGCCCTTACGCTGGCGCTTTTTCCACAGGGTGTCTGCAAAAGAGTTGCGTTGCTGCTCTTCATCATCAGCATACGGATCGATAATAGGAACATCATTTAGATCAAGGCTGAATTCTTCGATCAAAGCACTGATTTTCGATTTTTTTCCAAGTAAAATAGGCTTTGCAATTCCTTCATCGCGTACTACCTGCGCTGCTTTTAAAATTTTATAATTATCTGCCTCAGTAAAAACAACACGCTTTGGATTACTTTTTGCCTTTGCGGCAAGCGACTTCATCAGTTTATTATCTTGGCCCAAACGGTTATCCAACTCAACGCAATAGGCGTCCCAATCTGTGATTTTTTTCTTGGCAACACCCGATTCAATAGCTGCCTTTGCAACGGCAGGCGAAACAGTTGAAATTAATCGATAATCAATAGGTTTTGGGATGATGTACTCCGGACCGAAGCTTAAATTCTTAGTACCATAGGCTATGTTTACTGAGTCAGGTACCGCTTCTTTAGCAAGTTGAGCAATTGCATGAACTGCCGCCAGTTTCATGGGCTCATTTATTTGAGTAGCACGAACATCCAATGCCCCCCTGAAAATAAACGGAAATCCTAAAACATTATTCACCTGATTGGGCGTATCGGATCGGCCTGTTGCAATGATAATATCTTCACGCGCCGCAATAGCTTGCTCATAAGAAATTTCAGGGGTAGGATTTGCCAAGGCAAAAACAACACAATTTGAAGCCATTGTCCTGATCATCTCCGGATTCACGATGTTTCCCTTGCTTAATCCGACAAAAACATCAGCACCACGCATAGCTTCCTCCAAATTGGTTATCCCTGTTCGTTGGCTCGCAAAGAATAATTTATTTTCATCCAGATCATTTCGATCTGTTGTAATAGGACCTTTGCTGTCAAGCATTAAAATATTCTCCTTACGCACTCCAACCGCAACGTAAAGCCGGGCACAAGAAATGGCAGAAGCGCCTGCACCATTAATCACAATTTTTATTTCGCCAAGATTTTTCCCCGATAATTCAACCGCATTAATAAGTGCAGCGGTAGAAATAATTGCAGTTCCATGCTGATCGTCATGCATTAATGGAATATCCAGTTCTGCCTTCAGTCGTTTTTCAATCTCGAAACACTCCGGGGCTTTTATATCTTCTAGATTTATCCCGCCAAATGTTGGAGCGATTGCCTTCACTGTACGGACAAATTCATCCGGATCCTCCGCGTTGATTTCAATGTCAAATACATCAATGTCTGCGAAAATTTTAAATAATAATCCTTTTCCCTCCATTACGGGCTTTGATGCATCAGCACCGATATTTCCTAACCCGAGCACAGCGGTACCATTGGAGATAACGGCAACTAAATTTCCTTTGGCTGTATACCGGTAAACATCATCTTTGTTTTCAGCAATTCGTAAACATGGCTCTGCAACGCCCGGTGAATAGGCAAGAGTAAGGTCGCGCTGGGTACTATAAGGTTTGGTGGGTACAACTTCAATTTTACCCGGCCGGCCTTTTTCATGATAATCAAGTGCGTCTTGTTTGTTGAATTTTGTCATTTTTTAATTTTGAGCGAAGAGCGAAGATAATCAAATTAGAGGGGAAGATAAAAGGCGATTTGATTCATTTTTTACTTCTAATCGGATAAAAAAATTAGTATCTTCATCACTCCGTTTCATGAAAAATTTGGTTGTATTTTCCGGTGCCGGTATGAGTGCTGAAAGTGGCATCAGCACATTTCGTGACAAAGGTGGCTTGTGGGAAAAACACCGGATTGAAGACGTCGCTACTCCGGAAGCATGGAATAAAAACCGAGCCCTGGTGAATGAGTTTTATAACCAACGAAGAAAACAACTACTCGAAGCAAGTCCTAACGCAGGGCACTTACAGATTTCGGCCTGGCAAAACAACTTTGAACTTCATGTAATCACTCAAAATGTGGATGACTTACACGAGCGTGCAGGTTCTCAACGGGTTTTACATTTACATGGAGAATTACGAAAGGTGCGCAGCACACTTAATCCTGATTTAATTTATTCCTTAAACGGATGGGAGTTGAAAATTGGGGATAAATGTGAAAAAGGCTCGCAGTTACGTCCTCATATTGTATGGTTTGGGGAAATGGTTCCTGCCATGGAGGATGCAAAAAAAATTATTTCGCAAGCAGAAATTATTGTGGTAGTTGGAACTTCATTAAGTGTTTATCCCGCTGCCGGCCTTATCGATTTTAGATCAGGTTCATCAAAAGTTTATCTCATCGATCCGGGTGACTTCGACCTTCATTACGTGAGGGGACTTACACACATAAAAAAGAAAGCCAGCGAAGGACTGAAGGAGCTTGATGAACTTTTAATAAAGGACGCCGCTGAAACCGGCGCTTAAAAATCAATTGGAAACAATAAGTTTCTTGGTGCCGATAACTTTTCCGTTCACAACCATACTACAGAAATAAATTCCATTCGGCATATTTTCTGTTTCAATGAGTAACTTACCGGCCAATTCCTCTGCAGAAATTTCCTTTACTACGGAACCGGCAATATTATAAATCTTTAATTGTGCTTTTGTCCGTGCGGGAAATTCATAATTTACAACGGAACTTCCGAATGAGGGGTTGGGATGAGGTGATGAAAAATTAAAACTATTCGATTTGTTTTCAGAAAACCCGACATTGGTGATATGATAATTAACCACAACACTGGCGGAATCATTCGAATTTGTATTGTCCCAGAAAGTGTATCGAATTACCCTTGTGCCTAACAATGTGCACGGCGAAAATAAGCTATGAAATCCGATTCCATTTACTGAAAAGTCGGCAGTAGAATCTGCCAGAATAGTTACGTTACCGGCTGTTTGAGTAGTATTCCAGCTTGGTGCGAGACACACATTCCAGCATATTTGAAGTGTATCTTGGTTCGGCAAAGTGGAGTTGAAACCGGATACGATAACACGCTTTAATTTAACAGTTTTATTGTTAGGTGTTGTGTTTTTTACAATCAATTCTTTTTGAATATCGGTGGTGGGATCGCCCCATAAATCAATCGTCAAATTTGTAATATCCGATTGAGCATTATCGGGATCCAGAATTTTAAAGCTGGACTGAGCGGAACAAATTGAAAATGTAATTATAACAAATGCTAGCGTAATTATTTTTTTCATACAGTAAACTTTAGAGTAAAGATAAGCAATACCCTTTCGAAAAATAATTATGGAAGGAAAAAAATGTTAAGAAGTGGCCTCCATAAATTCCATGGCTTTATCAACCATGGATTGAGCGCCGATAAATAAGGGAGTTCGCTGGTGCAGTTCGGTAACGTTGATTTCGAGTATGCGATTAGTGCCATCCGTTGCCTTTCCCCCGGCTTGTTCAATAATAAAGGCCAGCGGATTACACTCATATAGCAACCTCAACTTTCCTTTTGGCGATTTGGTTGTGGTAGGATAAATATATATACCTCCAACAATTAAATTACGGTGTATATCCGCTACACCTGAACCGATATATCGTGATGAATAGGGCCTGGCACTTGGTTTATCTTCTTCCTGACAATACTTTATATATTTTTTTACACCTTCCGGAAAATGGAGGTAATTCCCCTCATTAATTGAATAAACTGCTCCTGACTTAGGTGTTTTCATGTTGGGATGCGATAAGCAGAATTCACCGATACTGGGATCAAGAGTAAAACCATTCACACCCTTGCCTGTTGTATAAACCAACATTGCCGAAGATCCGTAAATAACATAGCCCGCTGCGACCTGTTCGGTTCCACGCTGAAAAAAATCCTCAATTGTTCCCGGGCCTGCCAATGAAATACGACGATAAATTGAAAAAATGGTGCCGACTGAAACATTTACGTCAATATTGGAAGAACCATCAAGCGGGTCAATCGCCACAACATATTTGGCATTTTTAGAAACTTCCGAATCAATCGGAATGATATCTTCATTTTCTTCGGAGGCAATTGCACAACATTCTCCTCCTGCTTTCAAAGCTGCGATAAATTGCTCGTTAGCAAAAACATCCAGTTTTTTTACCTGTTCCCCCTGTACATTTACCTCTCCTGTTTCGCCTAAAATTTCAACCAAGCCGGCTTTGTTTACGGCACGATTTACAATTTTTGCAGCAATTCCGATGTCACGAAGCAGGCGCGAAAGCTCTCCTTTTGCGTAAGGAAAATCCGTCTGTTTTTCAATAATAAATTGCCCGAGGGTTTTTACTTTCATCGGGAAATAAATTAGTAATCAAATTTGGCTTTGTGATCTTCGATTTCTGCGAGTTTTTTCAGTGCCTCCATTGGTTCATATTGGGCGCGTGAAAGAAAGCCGGCCATGAATAATTTTTGCTGCTCCTTAATATCTTTTGGTTTTTCCACAGTAACTATATTGTCAACCTGCAAAACCCATACGCCCGCTGTTCCCTTTGTTGCCTTGCTGATTTTACCTTTTTCCAGCGTTAATGCAGTCGCAATAAATTCATCCTCTTTACCGTAATTAGGTATACTGTAGGATGTAAATTGGAGTTTATCCGCTTTTTCAACCGGTAATCCTGCCTTGGCAGAGAAATCGGAAATTGTTTTGCAGGATTTCAATTTTTCATTGAAATCATTCATGATCTGCTGAGCCTTCTTTTCATCCCGCACCTTCGAGGTAATTTCATCTTTTACGAATTCAATCGGCAAATTCCCCTTCTCCTTCGCTTTTTTAACCAAGGTTACCACTATTTTGTTTCCGATTTCTACCGGAGGTAATACCTGACCAGCCTCTGCTTTGTATACATCGCGGATCAACTGTTTTGGATTTTCATTTTGCCCCTGAAAGCCGGGTAAATACATGTCGTTTTCTTTTAAATCTTCATTAACCCGTTTGTTTAATTTTTGCGTTTCAACAGCAGCAGCAAATTTTTCAGCAGTACTGTTTTGGCCTGCAAACTGACTCGCCTTGTTCAAATAGTCACGGCGGGTTTCATCACTTGCAACTAAATCGCGTGAAATGCTTGCCAGATTATATTTTTTTGTCTGGGATTTACTCACTTCGAGTATCTCCATAATATGATAACCAAAATCCGTGGCAACCACACCCAATGCTCCTTTTTTTCCGCTCAATCCGAATTGCTTAAACTCGGGAACATATTGACTATTTTCGTTCATCCAACCGTAATCACCGCCTTTTCCCATCCATTTGTTGGTATCGCCTGTCGGAAAAACCTGTTTGTTGGAAATCAATTCAGGATTCTTGCGAATATCAGGGCGCTTCTTCCCGGGATCATCAGAATATTTTTCGCAGAATTCGTCCCATTTTTTAAGGTCTTTGCTTAAAACATTCTTTAGACTATCTGCCATTTTTTTTGCCTGTTCTGCAGTTCTTGTTATGTCCTGCGAACGTGGATTTGCCTTTGCAATCAAAATATGACGAACATGAGATGAGTCATTCACCATTTCAACTCCACGCATTTTGATCACCTTAAAGGTGTTGCCCTCACGGAAAGGCCCAAATGTGGTTTTTATCGGGCTGGCAAAAAATGCTGAATCAATTTCAGGTGATAGTTTATCTTTTGAATAAGAAGCAACATCAGGCATTCCTTTCTCGTTTTGAGACTGGGTGTATGAGGAATCTTCACTCAAATCAATGCCGGAAAAATCTGCCTTAACACGGTTCATCTCCGCAATTAGTGTGTCTTGGTCGGCACGTGAAGGCACAACATCCCAAACCACATACTCAATGCTGCGGGAAGGAACTTCGTTCTGATAATCGCTGATATGCTCGTTATAGTAATTCTGTACATCACTATCTTCAACCTTGATCAATGAATCTGCAATTACAGAGAATTTTTTAAATACAAAACTTGCGTCCGCACTCTTGTTCTGATCCTCATAACTTCTGAAAGCCTCATTTGAAGTAGTATAAAGTCCTGCTTTAATTAAAGCCTGGTATTTTTCAACTACACGCTGCTTTCTAACATACTCCCCCAGCTGATTCCATATTTTCTTTTGATCGGGACCAAAACTTGCTACCAATTCTGTCAGTTTTTTCACATTAAATGATCCATCTGGGTTTGCGAATTCAGGTGAAATTTGTTGCGTTTGCTGATCGCGGAACTGATTAACAATAATGGGATGTGGATTGACCTGCATATTATAATACAATTCTTCATCACTGCAACCAAGTCCAAGTTTATCAAATTCCTTATCGTATACCATTTCACGAATCAAATCTTCCCAAGCTTGATTAACAGCCTGCTGGCGTTGCTGATCGTTAAGTTCTTGCCCGTTAGACATTTCATTTCTAATCTTATTCACCCGGTCCATAAACACCCGAACATCAATATTATTTCCGTTTATGGAGCCAACTTGATTTTCCTGACCGCCGCCGAAAATGGATCCGGTGTATCCACTGCCTAAAGAAAGTTGAAGAATAAAAAGAATGATGGCGAGACCCACCAGGCCTACTAAAAGTCCTGTTCTTTTACGGATAGATTCCAATACGCTCATAGCAAGGTTTATTTAAGGGTTGCAAAGATAAAATATTCAGGCTATTTATGAAAAAACAAGCCTTATTTTAAAGTTAAAGAGTACAGAAAGAAGTATGGCGCTCAGGCTTTTCGGTACTGCTCAAGGATAAATTCTGAAAGTTCGCCAATGTAAGCATCTGAAAAATCGAACTTTATGTCGGCAGTTTCATAAATTGCCGGAATACTGGTAGTATATCCGAGTTTTAAAAAATCGACGTATTTAGTTATTGCATTTTCTGAATTTTGCTTATAATTTCTCCACAAAGCAATGGCTCCAAGTTGTGCAAAACCGTATTCTATATAATAAAACGGCACCTCAAAAAGATGCAATTGCACTTGCCAGCTACGCTGTAAATTCATCTCCAGACCTGAATAGTCAACAACGCCTGTCCCAAACTCTTTCATAATGGAAACCCAGCAAGCATAACGTTCCTCCACCGAATGGTCTGGGTTTGTATAAATCCAGTGCTGAAATTTATCGATGCTGGCAATCCAAGGTAAGGTTTTAATGATTTTCTGCAATTGTTCCTGACGCGCGCGACGCAACTCTTCCGGCGATTGAAAAAACGCCTCCCATTTCTCCATGCTCAACAACTCCATTCCCATACTTGCTAACTCTGCCACTTCGCTGGGAACGTTTTTACTTTCGGTTAGCGGCAGATCGCGGGTAAGAATGCTGTGCAAGGCATGTCCGCCTTCGTGTACCATAGTAACCATATCACGGTGCAGGCCGGCGCTGTTCATAAAAATAAAAGGAACTCCGGTTTCATAGAGCGGATAATTATACCCACCGGGCGCCTTTCCTTTTCGCGAATCTAGATCCAAATGCCCGATTTTTTTCATGAAAGCTATGCAATTGCCGAAAAAAGGGGACAACGCTTGAAAACACAATTGCGTTTTCAATGTTAAATCTTCAGCATTTGCTACCGGACGCAGTGGTTCTCTGCCCTCCTCGTCCACCTCGGTGTCCCAAGGTCGGTATTCTGATAGTTTTAATTTTTCCTTTCGTTCGGTTTCAAGTTGTCGGGCCACAGGAACAATATGTTTTTTTACTGCCTCATGAAAGGCAAAACAATCTTCTACTGAATAATCAAAACGTCCCAATTCCCGATGCATATAGTCGCGAAAGTTTTTAAACCCTGCATTTAATGCCACCTGATGACGCAATGAAATCAGACGAGAAAACAAGTCATTGAGTGAGTTTTCATCCTGCGCACGCCGATCCTGCACTTTGCGGTAAATCGCTTCGCGTAAGGCGCGATCCTGTGATTTTAGATAGACAGAAGCCTGTGGCAGCGTCAATTCTTTTGCATCATGGAAAATTGTCTGAGCACCGGCAATAGCACCATATTGTTGCTCCAGGTTTTTAATTTCAGTTTGAAGTGGTATGTTTTCTTCACGGAATAATTCCAGTGAATTTCGCATACTGCGCAAATAAATGAAAAATTGCCCTTGGTTTAAGGAAGATACAAATTCACAACTCGTAATTTTTTTATTCAATTCGTTGGCGAGTGGGGCAATTTTAGGCGCAATTTCATTGGTAAAATAGGTATAGTCAGCCACGAGTTTTTCGTTTGTCGTGTCACATGTCATCCGGATGTATCTCCACCCGGCATCTTCACTCAAAACAGCGTCCAGTTCACTCATGTCGAAAATTAATTTCTCGAGCTGAGACAGATTATTGATTTTTCGATTCAATAAATCGTTGTAATAAGGCTCAAGTAATCCCCAATCTTTAACAACAAAATCCGGACTTACAAAATTTCTTTTTTTCTCTATGATAATTTCTTTGTATTCCATTTGATTTATTTAAAAAAAAAGACAACCATTTGGTTGTCTTTTAAATTTACAATTTCCAAAATTAAGCCGCACCTGATTTACGAACTCCGGCTGTTTTACGGTTACCTGCCTGGGTCTTTCCGATTTTGGCAACAGCCTGTTTTTTAATTTCCGGTTTGGTTTTATCTTCCAATTTAACTTTGCCATCCTCTTCATTGGCCCCTTCTTCCTTTATCTTAAGATTTCCGGTTGATTGTAATTGATTATACCAGCTAAACAACTTACGCATGTTACTAACGTAAACACGGTCTTTATCATAATCCGGCAGAATGGCTTCAAAATACGTTGTGATTTCCTTATCGTCTTTTTTGTTGTCTACTGCGGGCCCGCCATTTTCTTTATCAAATATCGACTTCATGATTTCACGCAAGGGCTTGTCCTCGCCGGTGGTAAACATACTGATATCTTCCAGTGTTGAAATTTTATGCGAGGCAAATGCAGGGAAGCGACGCTTGTCTGCCAACGACTCCACGATTACACCGTTTTTACTCTGCGCAATTACCTTGTACAATCCGGGCATTCCGGAAATGGAAATAAATCCTTTTAAATCAATCATTCGTTGTTTTTTTACGACGCAAAAATAAGTAATTTTTTAAAGTAATCATCGTATTATGATTTAAAGCGTATCGCAACAAAACCAGAATCAATTTTGACTCGCCCGACCAGCGGAATTGTAATTTTTTTCAGTAAGACAGATTACAAACACCAAGAATTCACAAGATCGATTTAATTTCTTCAATAATTTCCTGACTTCTTTTTTCAATTCTATCTAAAATAGTAGTGATCGACTGCCAGTCGGTTGATTCGGTTTCAGGAGTCTTTTCGAGTTTAAAGCAATCATCAGCAGCATCGTTAACCCCCATCAGTCGATATGAAGATTTGTATTTGTGTCCTAATTTTTTAACGGAGGGCAGATTTTTTTCTTCCACCGCCTTTCTCAAGTTTAATATTCCGACAGGGGTTTCCCTAATAAAGATCTGCAAGAGTCGGTTTGCTAAATCAGAATTGTTCTCCGAAATTTTAAGTGCATTTTCAAAAATGGATGACGCATTATTTTTTTTCACCGAAACAGAAGTGTGCGGAACAATTTCTTTTACCCCCAAGGCCAGTTCCAATTTCGAAAACAACTGTTCGGCAGAAAATGGTTTAGCCAGGTAATCGCTAATACCAGCCTCATACGAAGCGTCAATGTCTTTTTGGACAGTATTGGCAGACTGAGCAATGATGGGCATTGTGCACTTGAGTTCATTTCGGATAATTCGCGTAGCAGAAATACCATCCATTTCAGGCATCTGCAGATCCATTAAAACCACATCAAAATTATTATTCTTGCACATTTCTATCGCTATTTGACCATCAGCAGCCTCCAACACCTCAAATCCTTTTTGCTTTAAAATAGAGGATAGATACAATGAATTAACAGCATTATCTTCAACTACCAGCGCATGTAATCCTGAAAAATTTTGCCTTTCTGCACGAGAACCATCGCCATTATTTCCCTTAAATTTTTCAAATGAGACCTCGATCCGGAAACAGCTGCCCTCTCCAACTCCCCCTGAAACAGCTATACTTCCTCCCATTTTAGAAACAATTTCGCGGGTGATGTATAAACCTAAACCTGCACCGCCAAATTGCCGTGAAATGGAATCATCACCCTGGATAAACCTGCCGAAAATTTTTTCTCTATCTGCAGGCGCAATGCCAATTCCTGTGTCCGTCACTTCAAGGCCAATACGTACTTCGCTCTCTTTTTCTTCAACCGCAAACAAACTTACCTCTACCTTTCCTTTGGATGTGAATTTTACAGCATTGGAAACCAGATTACTGACGACTTGCGAAAACCGCAGTGCATCTCCCACTAATTTTAAGTGATTATTTATTTCATTTTTACAAATCAGTTCGATTGATTTTTGACTTGCCCTTCGCTCATGGGGTCGAATCCCATTATTGAACGCCTCGCGAATATCAAAAGGAAAGCGTATGGGTTGAAAACTATCCGCATCCACCTTGGAGATATCGAGTAAATCATTGATGACATTTAAAAGTTCAGCCGATTGGCTGCTGATTATGTCAACATATTTTTTTTGAGTGGGCTGAAGTCCTGCAGATTCAAGCAATCGACTCATGCCCAAAATCCCGTTTAAAGGAGTTCGCATCTCATGACTCATTTTTGAGATGAAGTTTTGCTGCGCATTACTTGCTTCCTGAATTTTACGCATGGATAATTTCAGGGACTCAACGTATTGCTTCTCTGATTCAGAAAAAACAATGTTGGCATACATATTTCCGGCAAGCCTGCAGACAAGTTCAAGAATACTTTGATGTTCTTCCGTGAAATAATTGGCTTGAGCGCTTGAAAATCCAAATGCGCCTAACGATCGGTTAACAGTAGTAATAGGGAGCCACAGACGTGATTTTACCTCAAATTGTCTTTTGCCTGACTTCACAAATGCGGGAGTTTTTTCCTTGTCCATATCGCGCACATGTAAGGGTTGACGGTTTTTAAATACCCATCCTGGATGCCGCTCCATCGCTGTTACCTCACTGTATTTTTTGTCCTCCTCAGAAAATCCTTTATTGGCATACAGCCTCAACCGCTCCTCTTTAAAATCCCATAAAAAAATTGAACTGTAAGGCACATCAATAAAATCATCAACCACCTTGAACAAGGCATCGGCAAGGCTTTGTGCATCACTTGCCGTAGTAATTGCCTCAGCCACCTTATTTAAAATAGCCAACGATTCTTTTTTGGGACTATCCATTTCAACTGCAAAAATAGAGGAATATAATTCTATTCAACTAAAAAAATCATTTGAATTCCATAAAAAACAATAACTTGTTTTTTAGTAAACAGACTGATTCGATTTTACCAGAACTAAAAATAGCGGGAGTATTGTAAACACATAGTGATTCAGACTGCGATTGAAGTTCTTTTTTAATTTGCGCATTCAACCACACAAACTGAAAAAAAGTTTTTCCTTTTTCTATTCTTTCCTTATTCGTATTAATTAAGTTTTTACTTATTTGATTAAAACGTAATGAATCAAAAAACAAGACACCTTCAATCCGTTCATCTGATGGCCCGGGCAACATACTTCTGTCAGTTTGACCCGAATTATCTATCCGCTCAACGTAATAAAAAACTGAATCCGGAATAAATTCATTCAAATTCATAATTGAAATTAATTTTTTGATATCCCTCGAAAAATAAGAATGTTTATTCAGTTGATTTTCACGATTAATTTCAGATCGCTCACTACTGTCACATGAATTGCTTAACAAAAATGATAATGCAAAAACACTCAATAGCAAGTTTGACTTCATTTTATCAATGTGAAATAATCTTTATCTGCTTGGCAAATGCCTTCGCACGTTCTTTCAACACCTCAGCACTCTCGTTACCATCATACGTTAATACAACACCCATACGCCGGTAAGGTCGTGTTGTAGGTTTACCGAAAATTCTCACCTCTGTGCCTTTTTCCATCAATACGTTTTCAACTCCGCTGTATTCCGGATTAACTCCGTCCTTTTCTGCCAGCACCACGGCCGATGCGCCGTTACGCTCCGATTTAATTTCCGGTATCGGCCAACCAATGATTGCGCGGGCGTGTAACTCAAACTCGGAAAGATTTTGGGTTCCTGCCAAAGTCACCATACCGGTATCGTGGGGTCGCGGCGACAATTCAGAAAAATAAACTCCCTCATTCGTCAGAAAAAATTCAACTCCCCAGATACCCGCTCCACTCAATGCGCGTGTCACCTTTTCTGCCATTTCCTGCGCGTCGTTCAAATCCTTTTCACTGATTGCACACGGCTGCCAGCTTTCCTGATAATCGCCTCGCTCCTGACGGTGGCCGATGGGCGGACAAAAAAGCGTTTTACCATTTTTCTGTGTTACAGTAAGCAATGTAATCTCTGAATGAAAATTAACGAATCCCTCCACAATCACTTCGCGGTAATCGCCACGACTTCCACTCATCGCATAATTCCAGGAATTCTCAATGTCATCGGCCGATTTGATAATGCTTTGACCTTTTCCGCTCGACGACATCAACGGTTTTACCACACAGGGAATTCCGATTTCCTTCACGGCAATCTTAAATTCTTCCAACGAAGTAGCGTAGCGATAGGGCGCTGTACGAAGTCCAAGTTCTTTAGCCGCAAGGTCCCGGATCGCTTTTCGATTCATGGTAAAATTCGCTGCACGTGCACTGGGAACCACTTGTATTCCTTGCTTTTCATAATCATAAAACCGTTCGGTTCGAATCGCTTCAATCTCCGGCACGATCAAATCCGGCTGATGCTTTGCAACAATTTTATCAAGTGCATCGCCATCCAGCATATTGATTACCTCAAACGCATGCGCTACTTGCATCGCCGGCGCGTCCGGATACGAATCCACCGCAATTACATATTGGCCCATTCGCTGTAAAGCAATCACCAGTTCTTTTCCTAATTCACCGGAGCCAAGCAATAAAATTTTTTTTCTCATGTTCTGAAATTAATTGTTTTGCCAAATCCATCGACCTTTATTGAGGTAAAGTGCAAATGCAGTAAATCCTACGGCAAGACCAATACCTCCGCCCTTCAAGATGGTAATTCTGCGTTTCACAAAAGCTTCACGCTGAAAACCGAGCAGGTAGGTAACCTGTGAAGTCATGTATGGCCCCGAAACCCATTCGGGTTTCAATTTCACTTTCACTAATTCTGTAGCGCCCAGAAAGGCAGCCGGAAAAACAGGAGCATACAAAACGCCCGTCATTCCCCCTCCGAGTCCAAACAATAAACTTCCGATAAATGCCCCGGGTGAACGATAATGTTTCCGTGCATCTCTTTCGCCCTGCATGAAGGCCCACATTTCATCGCGCGTGTACCAGTTTCCGTTCAGCGTATCCTGTTTGTAGTAATAATGCGTTTTTCCGTTTGCATATTTT
>OMJH01000144.1 GCA_900299295.1 Bacteroidota bacterium | reverse complement strand
TACCTCGCCGTAACACGAATTCTTGCCACTACCCTCATGATTCCTTTACTTGTAGTTTGCAGCGATTGCATTGCCTTATGCGGAGCTTGGATTGGTAACAACATAAAAGGAAATATTACCTGGTCATTGTTTCGAAACCAGGTTTTCGATACTCTAACCTTTGGCGACATTTTTCCTTCAATTATTAAATCTTTTTTCTTTGGATTTGTTATCGGCGCTATAGGCTGTTATAAAGGATTTACAACCAGCAGCGGAACCGAAGGCGTAGGGAAAGCCGCTAATTCTTCGGTAGTAATTTCTTCTTTACTGATTTTTATTTTGGATTTTATTGCTGTACAGTTAAGTGATATTTTTAATTTGACCTGATTGCGAACAGAAACAACTCTAATAAATAGCACGAATAAAAATACATTGACAAAAAATGTTATTGAAAATCGCAACCTTGAAAAATCGTTCGGTAATATTCATGTATTGCGAAAATTTAACCTGAATCTTGCCTCAGGAGAAAGCGTTGCTGTGCTAGGAAAATCAGGGTCAGTTAAGTCGGTACTTATAAAATGTATTATTGGTTTAATGAAATTGGATAGGGGTTCAATAAATGTATTTGGTCAGGTAATAATGAAACTTTCACAACGGGAGATGGACGAAATGCGTAAACATGTCGGCTTTTTATTTCAAAGTAATGCATTGTACGACTCGATGAGCGTAAAGGAGAATTTGGCGTTTCCGTTAAGGAGGCACCGAATAAAACTAAGTGAAAAGGAACAGAAAAATTAATTTTACAAACTCTTGAAGACGTCGGACTAGCACACACGCTGAATATGATGCCTTCTGAACTTTCCGGAGGAATGAAAAAACGTGTTGCCTTAGCGAGAACATTAATATTAAAACCAGAAATTATTTTATACGATGAGCCTACAACCGGGCTAGACCCGGTTACGTCAAGAAAAATAAGCAAACTAATTAATGAAGTTCAGCAGAAATATAAAACCTCTGCCCTGATTATTTCTCATGATATGAGTTGTGTTCGACTAACCTCAAACCGCGTAGTTATCCTACTTAACGGAAAGTGTCATGCCAATAGAACCTACGAGCAACTTGAAAAATCTGAGGATAATCAGGTAAAACAATTTTTTGAATAATTTTTTATGTCCCGAGAAACTGCAAAAAATTTACGACTTGGAATATTTGTCACAGCAGGTACAATTTTATTTGTTGTAACCCTTTATATGATAGGTCTAAGAAAAAATATTTTCGGACCCACCTTGAGAATTACCGCTCGCTTCAAAAACGTAAATGGATTAATGGAAGGAAACAATGTACGATTTGGCGGGGTTGATGTCGGGACAGTTGATAAGGTTATAATTGGATCAGACACAGACATACTTGTAAATATGCGGATAAATTATCTCGTTCAAAAACATATTCGGAAAAATTACATTGCTGCAATAGGAACAGACGGTCGTATGGGAAACAGATTAGTAAACATTGTAGCAAATGAGGGAACTGCAGAGATAATTTCGGATGGTGATTTATTAGAATCAATAAACCCTATGGAAACGGAGGAGATGTTACGAGCATTTAATGCTACCGGAAAAAATATGAAAACGATAACCGATAACTTAAGTGCCATAACTTCAAAACTGAAAGAAAATAATTCCATTTGGGAATTGCTAGGTAGTAGGGTCATCGCTGAAAACATTGAAATAGCAATTACTAATTTTAAAAATACAGGAAAGAATGCGGAAAGAGTTTCGAAAAACATAGAAACACTTATTGAAAGTATTTCTTCAAAAAACAATCTTCTCGCAATGCTGACTGAACCCACCCACAAACAGAAAGCAAAAAATATTTTACGTGATCTCGAAAGCAGTTCAGAGCAAATCACAAAACTAACTGCAACGATGAATGAAATCTCCATGAAAATAAATTCCGGCAAAGGTCCTGCTTCGGCAATGCTGAACGATAGTATATTAACAACTAAAATTTCAGAGAGCATAAATAATCTTAAATCTAGTTCGGAAAAATTGGATGAAAACTTGGATGCCTTACAACACAGTACACTACTGAGGAGTTTTTTTAGGAAGAAAGAAAAAAAAACCGGGAAATAAGCTTCCTGCTTCGGTAAAACAATTACTAAATTTTAACTTTGCGTCCTGATTTGAAAAATGAGGCGCATTGTAGTTCTGATTTTTATTGTGAATTTAATTTCTTCCACTTATTCACAACAAATTACACAAACCTTCCGGGGCGCTGTTGTTGATAAGCAAACGCAAAGTCCCTTACCGGGAACTGCAGTTATAGTAATGGGTTCAACTATTGCTGTTACTACAGATGTTGATGGCAAGTTTTCTCTTGATAATTTAGGTGTAGGAAGATTGCAAATTAAATTCATTTTTACAGGTTACAAAGAGAAAAACATAGGTATCAATTTAACCTCCGGAAAACAAACTGTTCTTACAATAGAACTGGAAGAAAATGTAAGCGAAATTGCAGAGGTTACTGTTACAGGAGAAATTGAAAAAAGTCAAAATAAAAACGCCACTGTGAGCGCACGACAATTTTCGATTGAAGACGCTCAACGCTATGCAGGTTCACGAAATGACCCTGCGCGCATGGCCGCAAATTTTGCGGGTGTAAGCGGTGCAAACGATTCGCGAAATGATATCATAATTCGCGGCAATTCTCCACTTGGTGTGTTATGGCGATTAAACGGAATAGACATTCCAAATCCCAATCATTTCGGATCATTGGGAAGTACAGGCGGCCCCATTTCAATTTTAAACACGAATTCACTCGATAATTCCGCTTTTTTTTCAGGTGCATTCCCCGCTGAATACGGCAATGCCATAGCCGGTGTTTTTGATTTAAAAATGAGACCCGGCAACAATGAAAAATATGAATTTTTAGGGCAGATTGGTTTCAATGGATTTGAACTTGGAGGAGAAGGTCCGTTTTCAAAAAAAAATAAAAACGCATCCTTTCTCTTTAATTATCGTTACTCAACACTGGAAGTTTTCAAAGCACTTGGAATCAATTTCGGAACCGGATCTGCTGTGCCGCAATATCAGGACCTTACCTTCAACGCGGTATTTCCCACTAAAAAATTCGGCAAATTTCAATTTTATGGCGTCGGCGGATTAAGCTACATTTCACTACCGGATAGTGAAAAAGATAAATCGGAAAATTTATATGGCTATAGCGGACAGGACACCTGGTATTGGAGCAACGTAGGCTTTGCCGGAATGTCTCATACGCTTTTACTTAATTCCAACTCCTACACACGTTTTAATTTTGTGACCAGCTTGCAATCAAATAAAATAATTGTAGACAAAATTGACACCTCATTTTCTCCTGTATTAAAAACTCCGTTTTACCGAAACGAATCCGCTAATAAAAGATTAGCGGCCAATTTCACTTACTACAAAAAATTCAACGCAAAAAACAACATGAATTGCGGAATTTATGCCGACATATATAATGTTTTATTAGTTGATAGTTTCAATCGGGATACAGGCTTTGTTACCTTACGTGATTTTAATGGCGTAACCACGCTGTTACAAACCCAAATAACCTGGCAGCACAAATTTTCGAATCAAGTTGTAATGAATACCGGCATTCACTGGCAACGCTTATTACTGAACTCATCCGAGACACTGGAACCACGCGCAGGTTTACGATGGAACATCAATGCTAAGCACGCACTGAGCTGGGGATTAGGACTACATTCTCAGATGCAGCCTCTTTATGTTTATTTTTCAAGTACGCAATTACCGAACGGAACACGAAAAGAAACGAATCGCAATATCGGCTTTACACAAAGTGCACAGGCTGTAATGGCGCACGATGTGAATCTTGGTAAATCGGCACGCATCAAAACAGAAATTTATTATCAGTATATTTTCAACGCACCCGTGAAGATAAACCCGAGTTATTTTTCCGCACTGAATCTAGGAGCGGATTTCAATTCACCAAATGTAGACAGCTTAATTAATGAAGGATCAGGCAAAAATTACGGAGTAGAATTAACTATCGAAAAGTTTTTCAGTCGCGGATATTATTACCTCGTAACGGGTTCATTATTTAACAGCACCTATCGAGCCAGCGACAACGTTTGGAGGAACACTGCTTTTAATGGTAACTATGTTTTTAATATGCTCGCCGGAAAAGAATTCAAATCGGCTAACGGTAAACACGTGTGGGCAATTGACACGAAAATTACTTACGCCGGTGGAAAAAGATATATTCCGGTAGACATCAACGCATCTATAATTGCTCAGGCTGAGCGATATGATGAGTCCAGAGTTTTTGAGCCGAAGTTTCCCGATTATTTCCGAATAGATGTAAAACCTTCATATCGATTAAATCTTAAAAAAATAACTTTAGAATGGAACATTGATTTTCAAAATATCACCAATCACAAAAATATTTTTCAGCAAACATATGATGTAAACAGCAACTCGCTTCGCTACGACTATCAGTTAGGATTATTCATTATTCCTCAATTCAGGGTATTGTTTTGAGCAATTAAAATGAAAATAGATTTTGTATTTAAAAAAATAAACCCGATTTATTTTGCAGCTTCTGCTATTTCTCTTGCCTCTTCAAACAATTCTGCCAATTCATCTTTACTGAGCTGAGAAAATTTTTCAAGTTCGTTAAGACGATGAAAAAATATTTCACCAATCATGATTGTTTCAGAAGTTGCTTTGTACATCATTGCTACAGGTAAACACTCGCTGAATAATTTTACTTGATTCTCTTTACTGCATGTTTGAAAACGCAAATGGAGGTGCCGATATATCAATCTCCATTCTACATCACGTTCCTCGGGCTTAAATTCAGTAATATAAGAAATAAGGGCATGCGAGTATCCTGTCAATTCAAATGCTTTTGATTCGGGACAGGAAAGGAAATAATTCTGCAAATAATTTTTAATGGTAACAAAATCCCATTTAGTAAGCGTACATTCGGTGTTTACTAATATAAAAAATCTGAAGGGAATTGTTTCAGCATCTACATTATCTGAAAATAAAATGTCCTTAGGAGATCCTGTTGTAGTTTTATTTTGCAGTTCTTGATTAAATAAAAATTTTTTGAAAAAATTTAATAACTGCATATAAAACCTCAACGAATTACTGTAACATGTCCAACAAAGGATTTTTTATCGCCGGCTTCTGTTCTTAATTTAATTTTCCAAACATACACATCTTGTTGTACTAAGGTTCCACTACCACCCTGAACTTTTCCATCCCAATGCTTGAAGAAATCATTGGTGTAAAAAATGTTATTCCCCCACCGGTCATAAATCCACATCTCGAAATTATCTGTATCTATTCCTACACCTTTTGGATAAAAATTGTCGTTCACCCCATCTGAACCATCATCATTACCAGGAGTAAATGCGTTCGGAACATAAATTGAAAACTCAGGAATAATTATGATGGTATGTGTGATTGAATCTATACAACCGTTGGAATTTACAACGACCAGTGTAACATCAAAAGTTCCTGCTCCCGGATAGGTGAAAGAAGGGCTTTGTATCTGAGAGGAATTATCCAATGGATCGCCAAATTGCCAATTCCAACCGGAAATTGTTCCTCCGGTCGATTGATCGTAAAAACTTACCAGAGGGCTCAATTCACTTATTGGCTGAGGACTCCATGTAAATTCTGCTACAGGAACAGGATAAGCGTTCACAATATTATTTTGAGTTAACGAATTTGTACACCCATTGATATCAGTAACATTAAATGTTGCTCCATACGAACCTGGATTATTAAAACAAATATTTGGTGTACAATTATTTGTAGATGTTTGATTATCCGAAAACACCCAACTGCAACTTGCACTTGCAGGATTACTTGTCCCTGTAAAAGTTACACACCAGGGGGCACAACCATTTGGAGCAGAGGTAGTGATAGAAAGCGTTGGTGCAGGACTAACAATAATGGATACTGTTCCAGTAGCTGAAGGTGTACCACAACCATCCGTAACTGTTACCGTGTAAACCGTAGTTGATGACGGGGTAGCGGATACGTTGGCTCCGACAGTCGGTGTCGTACCGGTAGCCCAAGTGTAGGTATATGCCCCGTTTCCGCCGGAAGCATTCGCATTCATATTTCCCGTTTGACCACCGCAAATGGTTACGTTATTGGAAACCACAACAGACAACGGAGGATTCACCGTTACCGTTACACTGGCTACAGCAGCAGGACAATTATTCACATCAGTAACTGAAACTGTATATACAGTAGTAACCGTAGGACTCGCAGATACTCCGGCGGCATTTGTAGGAGTTGTTCCTCCTGTCCATGTATAAACATAACTTCCGTTACCTCCACCAGCTGTTGAATTTAAATTGGCCGATTGACCAATACAAATCGTTGCAACAGGAGTTATTGAAACAGTTATTGGCGTTGGTTGATTTATAACCACAGGAACCTGAACGGAGCAGTTGTTTGCATCTGCAACTGTACAGGTATAATTCCCCGCACATAAATTTGTTGGATTACTACCTGAACCGCTTGGATTCCATGTATAAGTAAAATTTCCTGCACCGCCGTTAGCATTAATTGTTACGGCGCCATCGCAAGCAGCATTACAGGTTGCAGGAGTAACTCCGGTTGCATTCGCAATTACAGCTGGTGGTGATGTCACAACTGCAGATGCCGTATCGCTGCAACCTGCCGCATCCGTAACAGTTACAGACCAAGTACCTGCACACATGTTATTTGAAGAAGGCGACTGATTGTTGTTTGACCACAAATAAGTGTAATTGGCAAATGGACCAGTTGTTGGGTTGGCCAAAACTACAACCTGACCATTACACGCTCCAAAACATGTTTCTGGAAAACCTCCGGCATTTAAAACAATTTGCGGTGGAACAGTAATGGTAACAACATCGGAACCGGTACAACCATTATTGTCGATTGCATCAACTGTAAACGTTGCAACACCGGCTAAAGCGGCAGGAAGAGTTTGTGATGCTCCTGTTGCAGTTTGCCCGCCTCCAAAATTCCAGGTATACGTTGTATTGGCAGGGCCTGTTGCATTCAATAAAATATTATCGCCAAAGCAAATTGTATCGTTAGGTCCTGCATCTACAACTATTCCGGGATTAATCGTAACCGTTGCTGTTGTTGAATTCACACAACCATTGACATCCGTACCGGTAACCGTATACGTTGTATTTGAAGTGAGCGAAACGGTTAAGCTTGCGCCGGTTGCTTGAGGATTGGTAGGCGTCCAAGTGTAGGTTGAAGCCCCGGAAGCAGTCAGCGTTGCAGGAAAATTCGCACATGCTGATGCGGAAACCGCAGTAATAACAGGCAAAGGATTAACAGTAATCGTTGCAGTTGAAGTGTTAACACAGTTATTTGCGTCTGTTCCGATTACCGTATAGGTTGTTGTAACTGTTGGCGTAGCACTCACCGAACTTCCTGTTGCCGGAGTCGTAGCGGGATTCCAGGAGTAAGTAGAAGCGCCGGCGGCGGTCAACGTTCCGCTTGCACCGATACAAACTGTGGAAGAAGTTGTTGTTAAAGTTGGCAACGGATTCACAACCACGTTCACTGTACCTGTTCCCACACAACCGCTGACATCAGTCGCTGAAACCGTATAAACACCTGTTGCGGCGGTTGTAGTTGGTGCAATGCTTGGATTTTGTAAAGTAGAAGTAAAACCATTTGGACCGGTCCAAGACCAGCTGATACCGTTACCACAACTCAAATTCAAGGTAGCACCGGAACAAATTGGCGAGTTGCTGGAAGGTGTAGGCACAAAAAGATTGGCAACTGTTACAGTGGTAGTTGCCGTAGCAGTACAACTATTAAGTGTCACAGTTACTGTATAAACACCACCCATTGATGTGGTTGCTCCGGGCAAACTCGGATTTTGCTGTGTTGAAGTGAAGGAAGATGGCCCTGACCAAGAATAAGTACCACCGCCGGTAGCATTTAATTGAATAGTCGCTGTTTGACAATATGGTCCTGTATTCGTCGCGGTAATGGTTGGAGTAGGATTAACAGTAACAGTAGTTGTGGCCGTCGCCGTACAACCATTAAGCGTAACGGTTACTGTATAAGCGCCGCTCATAGTCGTCGTTGCACTGCCAATCGTAGGATTTTGCGTAGTTGAACTATAAGAAGGCCCTGACCATGAATAAGTACCTCCGCCGGTTGAATTCAACTGAATGGTTGCTCCCGGGCAATAGGGCCCGGTATTGGTCGCTGACGGAACAGGAATCGGGTTCACTACGACATTCGTTGTCGCTGTTGCAGTACAACCATTGAGTGTTACAGTCACCGTGTAGGCTCCGCTCATTGCAGTCGTTGCGCCACTTATTGATGGATTCTGATTTACATCTGTAAATGCATTTGGACCTGACCATGAATAGGTTCCGCCACCGGTTGAATTCAACTGGATGGTTGCTCCTGGACAATAAGGCCCGGTATTCGTGGCTGTAACCGTTGGAGTTGGATTTACAGTTACACTTGTTGTGGCTGTTGCCGTACAACCGTTTAAGGTGACGGTCACAGTGTAAACACCACTCATTGCAGTGGTGGCTGTTGGAAGCGTGGGATTTTGCAGTGTTGACGTGAATCCGCCGGGACCGCTCCACGAATACGTTCCACCACCGGTTGCATTTAATTGAATTGTGGCGCCCGGACAATACGGTCCGGTATTCGTAGCAGTTGGAACGGGAAGAGGATTTACAGTAACAGTTGTACTTGCCGTGGCCGTACATCCGGTTACCGTTACGGTTACCGTATAGACACCGGAATTGGCAGTGGTGGAAGAAGGAATTGTTGGGTTTTGCAAGGTTGAGGTAAAACCACCCGGGCCACTCCACGCGTAAGTTCCTCCACCGGTTGAATTCAATTGAATGGTTGAACCTGCACAATATGGACCTGTATTGGTGGCGGTAGCAACAGGATTCGTACCACTGGTTCCCACAGTTACCGTCGCGGTAGTTGCACAATTCACCGAATTGGTCATAACTAAAGTGTAGGTTCCTGGGGCTAATCCGGTAATCGTATTTGAACAATTTCCTCCGGACACATTCGCTGTTGTATTCGTATAACCGTTGGGTCCTGTCCAACTGTAACTGTATGGAGATCCTGAGCAATTAACAGGTGTCGCAGTTGCTGAGCCATTATTTCCCGCGCATCCGGCAGGTGTGGTAGTAAACGTTGGAGGACAACATGCACCGACTGCATTCAAGGAAACGGGGGGATCATCAAAACAACCTAAACTTGACCAGGAGCCCGATTCACCGTCACCGGAAGTATTGATGGTAATACTCAAATTCGATCCGGAATTACAAACCGTAGGCGTAGTTACACTAAAACAAAAATTCCAATTGGCGGCGCTGATCTGACCACTGCAATTATCTCCGAAATTATTTCCGGGATTTGTTCCTATATCACCGGTATCAAAATACCAGCCCTGTCCAAAAGTTTGACCGGTTGCAGTACTTGTACAACTTGGCAACCATAACCATTGGCCACCACTGGCAGGAACCTGACACACAGGCGGTGTGGTTGTTGGCGTAAGTGTCGCGGCATTCCATCCGGAACCCAAGGTAACTTGGACTCCATGCAGCCAGTTGGTGTTAATTTGATTGTACGAGTTAACATGAAAACAAAAGGTAACGGTTTGTCCGGGCTGATAAGTTCCGTTAACAGGAGGTGGATTTGCAGTTAGTGTTGCGGAGGTAAGACAATCCTGACAATCGATATTGTTGTCAATGGTTAAGTTGAAAGTTCCTGAGTTTCCGTTATTACCACTCACCTGAATGTAATAAGTCTGCCCGATAACCAACTGTTCGACAGTAAGTGTTACGTTATTGGTTGTTGAAGTTGCACACCCTCGTCCCTGCAAATTATTACAGTTTCCGGACCACACAGCCACGTTAATCCCATTCAGCGTTCCACCGCCGATGTTAATGATGGCCTGATAACCTGTTGCCACAAAACTATACCACACATCATTCTGGAATGTACTCATTGGCCCGCCCGGATTACAAGCTGTTTGATAGATGTAAGGATTTCCGGGAGTAGCACCTACGTTGGTACCTGCCACAGTGGTTGTTGCTCCATTCCCGTTCGGACAAGCCGGCGGCGTTGGCACTGTAATGGATTGAGCTGTATTGCAATTGTTATTTGCCGGTTGGGAAAAAGCAAACATTACGGCCAATACAGCGAACGTGAAAAATAATATTTTTTTCATGTATTAATAAGATTTTCCGGTTGAAATATGCTCAGCCAAAAGCCAACCATTATCACTCACGGTAAACACAGGAAGTGTAAAGGTATTGTCAAAATTTTCCTGATAAGCATTCATATCTATTTTCTCACCTTTTAAAAAAAGTTCCTTAGCAGACAACAGTTCGCATTGAAAACCATTTTTGAATTCCAACACCACACGTTTGTTTTTTAAGCGGTAGGTTTCAAGGTTTGATTTTAAAATCGCGCCTGAAAAAAATGCGAGTTTTTCCGGCGATTGGTTTTTCAATAACTGAAAGCTTCCGGCAATAGTTGTTGGAGTGGGTTGAGCAAAAGTTCCCAACCCATAAAAAATAAGAACAATGAAAAAAATAATTTTATTCATTAAAGTGTTTTTAAATTAGTATTTTCGTGCACCGAAGATAATAAGTCCAACTAAGAAACACAATAGGGTTACATTAAGTTTAATGCGCTATTTTCCTTAACTAGGCGCTTGCAAAAAAAGTTAACATTTCCCGGGAAGTATCTCCCAACCCTTCCAGGTTAAGCGTGTGACCGGCACCAGGGATTACGACAAAGGTAGAACCAGGAATAGCTTTAACTACCTCAGCGCCCATATGTACAGGGAACAACAAATCTTTTTCTCCGTGAATAACCAGTGTTGGCAATTTTATTTTAGACAGTTCTGGACGAAAATCCTTTCGTTCACGGGTGGCGCGCATCAGTTTAAAAAGTGCCTCAGCATCCTGATTAGCCTCTACCCGCGCCTGCTTCATTAAATCAATGGGAATCAAGGGGTTCTGAAAATAATTTTCACTTAAAACGGTAGGCAGCATTACATCCAGCAACAATGGATATCCCCCAATCTTTAAGGCTTGCCACCAGGCAGTTTCCAAGGCTTCATAGTAGGGCGTTTTGTGACAAAAACTACTCAGCAACACGAGTTTTTTTACAGATTGCGGGTAATTTAGTGCAAAATGCTGGGCGACTAAACTTCCATAAGACAAGCCGGCAATAAAAGCTTTTTCAATTCCCTCGTTTTTTAACACCATTAGAACATCCTCTGCATGCGCATCAAAATTCTGCCAATCCCCGTCCTTATCCGATTTCCCTTGAAAAATAAAATCCAGTAAAACCAATTTGAAATCTTTAAAGTAAGAAGACATTAGAACCCAGGAAACCGTAGTTTGCGTCAAACCGTTCAATAACACCAAGGTTTCCTTCGCCTGCGGATTCAGAATTTCATAATAAAGCCTTTGCTTGCGTGCGTTAGTTACATACATTTTTAGAAAAATTAATTCAAATGTAATGGCAGAATTGATACAGGATTAATAAGTTTGAAAAATATTCGATAATTCATGAACCAGACAACATTACCAATTTTTCCGCTGAACAATTTGATTCTTCCGGGTGAAAAAAAATTCCTGCACATTTTTGAAGAGCGTTATAAAGAACTGCTTAAAGATTGTCTCAACAGTGGCTCTGATTTCGGGGTTGTAACCTGGTTAAAAAACAAGCCGGATTCTACCCGTGTTTTGTCCGAATTTGGGGTCGCAGTAAAAATAGTTCGTATTTTAAAGACAACTGAAAAAGGGGAAACGGATTTAATTGTAGAAGGAGATGGTATTTTTAAAATGACAAATTTCAAATCAGTAGCTTCTCCTAAGCTATACGGAATGGCTGAGGCCGATTTTTTTCAAACTGAGTATATCACCCGAAATACTGAATTAATTTCTTCTGTGAATTCCGTTTTAAAAATGCTGGGCAAAAACATGGTGAGTATTAACACGGATGAAATATCAGTATTCAAACTGGCAGAAAAAATTAACCTTTCAAACGAAGAAAAATACAAGCTACTGAAGTGTGAAGCCCTGGAAGGCAAAGAGAATTTGATGCTAAATAAAATTAAACAAGAAATTTTAATTCTTGATGCTGAAAAAAAACTGGATGGTGATTTTTGGCTGAATTAATTTTCAGCCGAAATAAATAGAAAATTTTTCACCTTACCCTTGCCGTTTATTCGCCATTGCTCAACTTCGTCTGTAATACCGGGGAAACAACAACTTAACTGATCAATGCCCATTAACAATCCACGAACCGGGCCGTGATTTTCCATGCACAAGCGCGTATAGGAACTACAACTTATCTCATAACTGCAATCGGCCTGTATTTGTTCCGAAAACCCGCGCTGATAAATAAATATCACTGCCCCGAACAGATAGTTTAACGGATTCATTTTAGCTAAAAATGAATTATTTTTTGTTGAAAGAAATTTTCTTTTTGGAGCCTCTTCCAATTGATAAAGCTGAAAGGTTCGCTCCCCAATTTTTTCCCGTAAACTTACAGGGGTTTGACCTAAAGAACTATTCATTTGAACGAAAAAAACAACCAATAAGAGCCAACGCATATTGTGAAGTTACAAAACTTATTCAGATCGAACTAATACGGGAAATTTACGATGGTAAGCCATGCGCAAATGCTGATTTGGAAAAGCGTTTGTATCGGCACTGATTTCAGCACTTAAAAGTAACCCTGAAGAAGGAAGTGGTTCAAAAACAACAACGGAGGTATCTTTATCCTTTCGGATTACTTCCATCCTTTTATCATAAGCAATACTGTAATTTTCTATGAAGTGAAATTGCACAATTGAAACACATCCCAGATAGCAAAACAGCAATGCGAAGGTGATTAAATACAATCTTGGGAAAAAAAACAACCAGCTGATCATTATAAAAAAACAAATCAAAAACATGGTAACCGGTAGATATACACGCTCTGCCGACAAGTCGGAAATTACACGGGTGATGATAAATTGAAAAATTTCAATTAGCGCAGTGATTGCCAGTAAAACGAAAATGATTTTGCGTTTTTCCGCTTGATGAGTAGGCCGTATCATACTCCCTAACACAAGACCAAAACCCGTTAACAAGAAGAACTTCCAGGAAATTTTATTAATGAACAAAATGTACAGTAACTTGTAATTTAGAATTAAAGCTTCAAAAAAAGAAATAGTTGGGAACACAGCGGAGCGAGCTGATGTGCCGGGAGCAAAAATTACCAAACTAAAACCTAAGATCATTCCGAGCAATGCCAATGATAATAGTTCTATTGGAATTGACGTGCTTTTATCTCTTTGTTTCAAAAGATAAAAAACGAAAAGGAATATTAAAACCAGAATTGTGAGTACTGCCTGTGGCTCACTTGAATTTCCGACAACAAAAAAAACAATAACTGTTTTAAATCCGTAACAAAAAGAAATTTTCTCCCTGAACAAGAGTCCGATTCCATAAATTAAAAATAAAAAACTCAGTAAATAGGTTGTTGTTGATGCGGTCCAAAACCATGCTTGTCCAACATCAGGAACACAAAAAAACAAGGCCGCGCTTATCATTAAGGCGCCGGAAATAGGGCCGCCAAAATCGAAACGAATCCATTTGCGTGTTTCCAATTCATGAAAGACAACTTGAAAACAATAAACACAAAACAGTATCAGGAACAATTGCCATATAAACAAAGCAAACGAAAAATATTGAGTTAATGCAATCACACAAAAACTTAACAATACAGCAAATGAGCGTGGGCACCAGGTAAAAAACTGATGTTGAACACCTTTTAAAATCCCGTAATTTTTAATTGCATAAATTGAATAAAAGTCGTCATGCGCCAAGCGATTGTTCCAAGAAAGGAATAAATAAAGCATCAAAAAAACTACAGGGAATAATTTTAGGAGCAGCCGGTTTAATTGAAGGATTCGGAGATTTTCAATCGTCCACATGCTTTTAGGGAGAGGAAAATTTTAGGGCCTGAGACTGCATCATGAACCAGTTTTTCAATTTGACTTTTTGCTCTTCTGAGAGCCGTGCTTCATCATGCATCCACAAATAAGAATTCATCGGCATTTCTCCGGATTCTATTTGTTCCGCACATTCTTCCAACTTGTGCGCCTGCCGCTTTACCGAATAAGTTGCGAACTCCGAAAAATTCAATTCATCCTTCCCCTCGTGAATGTGATTGTTGATCCACCATCCCACTGGCTGAATCTCTTCGTACCAAAGATGATGCGTGCTGTTGCTATGGCAATCCATGCAGGATGTTTCTACTGCTTGTTTTATATCTGCCGGAACTGACAAAACGGTGGTGTAATTCCCGGAGGGATATCGTTCTCCTGAATTTTTTTGTGGACGGACAAACTGGATGAATATAACTAAAACAATAATTCCAATTAAAAATTTTTTAAGTTTAGCTGCTTTCTTCATTTTAAAATTTATCCAAATGTATTTAAAAAATAAACTGTATTTTATATAAAATTCATCTATTCCGGAAAATTGAAAATCGCTTAAGATAAAATAATTTGAATTTAACTTCTGATAATCCGTTTGCCTAAATAAAAAAGGCTGCCGAAACCGACAGCCTTTTTCTTATTCGCACTTATTTGCCTACTCACCGGGCACCGCAAATATCACCCCAACCTGCAAACCAATATTGCCATTGTACTCGTTCTTTGAGTAGTTGGGCCGATTTTTAATGAACCCTTGATAGTAATTCGCTTCGGCTGTAATAAATACATCTTCGTTCACTTTAAAATCAAAACCTCCCGATGCATTCATTCCAAAATCGACGCTTTCAGCGCGTTGTCGGTCAACAGTTCCTGTTTCGTTCACTAACAAACCCAAAGATGGGCCTAAAGTTAACTTCGGACGAACATTTTCGCCGCGAGCCGCGAAGAAAACTGTTCCCTTTACCGGAATACGGATGTATTCTAAACGTATGTCGGACTGCTTTCTTCCATCATCCCACAACCTACCTTCAGCTGAATAACGTACATCCGTAGCCAATCCGAACCAATCATTCGGTGTAAACAAGGTAGTTACCCCAGCACTATACATCGGCTGGAATTCTACGTCACTACTATAAGGCACAAAATAAGTATGCCCAAATCCCAAACTCGGCCCAACCAAAAAGTTGGACATCGTTGTTTGCGCTTTTGCTGACAACCCTGCCAGCAATCCCGCCATTACAATCAATCTTTTCATTTTTTGTTTTTTTTTCGTTGAACCGCACATCGTTATTCATTTTTCGTTCCGTATTTTATCTTATTGCAAACCTGTCGAATAGCGCTTTTCATCTTTCCAAAAGCCGGAAAATTGTTTCATTTCGAAACAAAATTTTTTGTTTTTACTTAAATTTTATGAAAATCAGTATCATGAATAACCGTTGTGATTGAACTTGATTTTGGATTACTTACCTTTGAGAAGATTATTAATGATGTAAATGAACATTATCATACCAATGGCAGGCATGGGCAAGCGCATGCGCCCGCACACCTTAACAACTGCAAAACCTTTGATTCCTGTAGCAGGAAAACCGGTAGTTGAGCGTCTAGTAGAAGACATTACCCGCGTTTGCGGTGAACGCGTTGATGAAATTGCTTTCGTAATAAATCCTGCATTTGGAAAAGAGGTAGAAGAAAATTTACAATCCATTGCGAAACGACAAGGAGCGAAAGGCAGTATTTGGTACCAGGAAAATGCTTTAGGAACAGCGCATGCGATTATGTGCGCTGAAAACGCATTATCCGGGAAAGTTGTAGTAGCATTCGCAGATACATTATTCAAGGCTGATTTTCAGATGGACACCCAACACGATGGAGTGATTTGGGTTCAGCAAATAAATGACCCGAGCCAATTTGGCGTTGTCAAAATCAACCCGGATAATATCATCACGGATTTCATTGAAAAACCCAAAGATTTTGTTAGTGATCTTGCAATCATCGGTATTTATTATTTCAAGGATGGAGAATATCTGAAATCGGAATTAAAGTACTTGCTGGACAATAACATCATGGAAAAAGGCGAATATCAATTGACAAACGCCCTTGAAAACATGAAACAGAAAGGAACGAAATTCGTGCCCGGGAAGGTTTCAGAATGGCTTGATTGCGGAAATAAGGATGCCACTGTTTACACTAATCAACGTTTGCTCGAATTTGACAAGGGAGAAAAGCGACTCATGGCGGACTCGGCACAAATTGTGAACTCCGTGGTAATTCAACCTTGTTTTATTGGTGAAAATGTAAGAATTATAGACTCGGTTATTGGTCCGCATGTAGCGCTTGGAAAGGGAACGAATGTTGAAAACTCTGTTATCAGAAATTCCATTATTCAAAATAACAGCAAAGTGAATTCGGCTAATATTGTTAATTCGATGATCGGAAATCACGCCGAAATAAAGGGAAGGGCCCTTGACGTAAGCGTGGGCGATTACACTATCTGCAATTGAAGCAGCTAAAAGGAAAATTATTATTTGTGTTTCGTTCCTTATCCTCACCCGGTATAAAATTATTTTTTTACCAACTTGTACTATTTTCATTTTTCATTTCTTGCAAAACACCATCAACAGTATCTAGGTCTGCAGCTATAAATTATTCCTCCTCGCCTGAAGAGGTAAAATTCAAAGGATACTTCATTAATGCTTGCAAAGAGAAAGCCTTAGGAAACAATGAGCTTGCTCTTGAGCAACTTAGAGAAGCATTGAAAGTTTACCCTAAAAATGCGGCAGCCAATTACGAGGTAGCTTGTATTTATAAATCAGTTTCTAAAACCGAAGAAGCTATGCCCTTTGCGCGCATTGCCGTTCAAAATGATTCAAAAAACGAATGGTATCATTTGTTGCTCATTGATTGTCTGCACGAAAAAAAGAAATACAAAGACGCCGCACGCGCCTGCGAAAAATTAATCAGCATCAACCCGGAAAACCCCGCGTTTTATGATCAGCTGGCTCGCGAATACGGCTTTGCAGGAAATTATTCTAAAGCACTTAATGCGTATAACAACCGCAGTAAGAAATTTGGAGCGGATCCCGAAACTCGCCTGGAAACCATAAAACTTTTTAGATTAACCGGAAAACGCGATAAAGCAGAAAAAGAATTACTCGCACTGATTCAGGAATATCCCAACGAAACAAATTACTACACTTTTCTTGCTGAATTATATCAGGAGAATCACAAAGATGAAAAAGTGATGAAAATATATGAGGAATTAAAACAAAAAGACCCTCGTAACCCCTATGTTCATCTGGCCTTGGCAGATTATTACAGAACGCGTAACAAGGACAGTTTGTTTTTAGTAGAATTACGCTCTGCATTTGAAATGCAGGAACTGGAGGTTGAAGAGAAAAGGAAAATAATGATTTCCTTTTATTCGGTTACCGAAGAATTTCCCGAACATCTTAAATCTGCAATGGAGTTATGCAAAATTATGGTGGAGCAACATCCGGAAGATGCACGTGCCCATGGAATTTACGGAGACTTTCTAAACCGGGAAAAAAATTACGAGGAGGCAAGAGAGCAATACCTGCAAGCAGTAAGGATAGATAAAAATGTTTTCGGCATATGGACAGAAATCATGAAAATTGACATTACGCTTGGAGATTATACAGCACTTGAGAAACACAGCGATGAGGCCAAAGAACTTTTTATTGCTCAACCGGTAGTACTTTATTACAATGCGGTGGCAAAAATGCAATTGAAAAAAAACAAAGAAGCAATTGCCGCATTTCTTGAGGCAAAAGATTTTATTGTGGATGATGAAGAGTTGCTCGGTTTCATACTGATTAACCTCGGCGAAATATACAATACAGAAAAAGAATTTGAAAAAAGCGACAAGGCGTTTGACGAGGCGCTTCGTGTTGATTCAGATAACGCATCCTTGCTCAACAATTACAGTTATTATTTATCCTTGAGAAAAGAAAAACTTTCACAAGCCGAAAAAATGGCATCAAAGGCTGTTCAACTGAATAAAAACAGTTCAACTTTTTTAGATACATATGCGTGGGTGTTGTACCAACAGGGTAAATACCAGGAAGCCCAGGTTTGGTTAGAGAAAGCCATAATAAATGGCGGTGATGAAAACGGCGTAATTCTTGAACACTACGGAGATGTGCTATTTAAAAACAACAAAATTGAACAGGCCATTGAAACCTGGAAAAAGGCTCTGGAAAAACCAAAACATTCTAATAACCTTGAAAAAAAGATTGGCGAAAAGAAATTAAGTGAATGATGCAGATGGCGACAATAGCATGCAATAAAAAAACAAATTTTATTTTTTTGAAATTGACATTTTTATCTGTCAGTGTTCTTCTTTTCAGTAATTGCCATTCAAGAAAAAAAACAAATTCTACAACGCAGCCTGTTCATGAAATTTCAGTAACCGACACGTCATACGAACGCTGCAAAATGGATTATAAAAATGGAAAGGCAATAAGCAAGCTGATGAAAGAAAACGAATTTGTTTTTTCCACACTAAGCGGGCGGTTGACTTGTAAAATGAATAATGAAAATGAGGATGAAAATACCTTTCATGTATCCATACGTTGCAGGAAAGATTCAGCGATCTGGATGAATATTTCTAAAATGAATGTAGATGCTGTACGTTTCCTGATGACCAAAGACTCCGTAAAATTTATGATTATGACGAACCTCGGAGGGCTTGAAAAAGGATTCTTTCGTGGAGATTTTACATATATTAACGAATCGCTGAATACAGATTTGGATTATGATATGATGCAGGCATTATTGGTAGGAAACAGCGCTGACTTTGTAAGTGACAGCATTAAAATGAAAGGAGGAAAAGACAAAAATAATTGTCTTTATTACTTAAGTACACTTAGAAAAAGAGAACTTAATAAAATTGCTGATGGTAAAACAATTAGCGAAAGTGTACAAACAATTTGGCTAAACCCAACTAGCTGGAAAATAACGATGCTCGAATTCGATGAGGCCAACACGAACCGGAAATTCAATGCGTGTTTTGATAATTTTCAGCATGTGTCAAACAATTTAATGCCTTTTAAAATGTTATATACCATTTCCGCAGAAAGAAAAATAACCGCCGAAATAAGCTGGTCAAAGGTTTCTGTTAATGAACCAATTTCAATGCCTTACAAAGTTCAGTCGTCGTACCCGGAAATTAAAATGAAAGAGAAAAATAATTCCGCTCCGGGAAAATAAAATTGAATTTAAATGACTAAATTTTTTATAACAAAACATTCAACTTATTTAGGCTTAAAAAAAATCATTACCTACCTGTTCTTATTCGTTGTTTCGATTTCCTATTCACAAAAAAGCGATCCGCCGAAAAATCTGAATGAAGCACAGAAAAACAAAAAAAAATTAAATCAGGAAATCAAAAATCTGGATGCTGTCTTAAGTCAAACGAAAACTTCAAGGAACATCACCATGCTTCATGTTCAAGCATTAAATATTAAAATCAGCAAGCGCGAAGAGCTTATTCAAACCATTAATTACGAAATTAATCTCATTAACAAACAGATCAGTCAGACACAAAAAGACATTAATAAAAAAAGTGTTGAGCTTGATACATTAAAAAGCAGGTACAGAAAATTACTGCGCTACGCACAACGTAACAGCAGTAACCATAACAGGCTAATGTTTGTGTTTGCAAGCAAGGATTTCAATCAGGCCTACCAGCGTGTAAAATACATGCAGGAAATTAATACCAAACGTAGAGAACAGGCCGATTCAATACTTTCGAAGCAGAAAAAACTATCCATGTTCAAAGAATCATTAATAACACAAATGGCGGCAAAAAAAGAATTACTAACCAGTGAGGAGCAAGAAAAAGTTGTTTTATCAAATGAAAAGTCAGAGCAAGTGAATCAGTTAAGTCAATTGACCAGCAAGGAAAAAGAACTAAAATCAGAACTTGAACAAAAGAAAAAGGCACTTGCTGCCATTGACAAGAAAATAAAAGATATGATTGCTGAAATTGCATTAAAGGAACAACGTGCCCGCGAACTTGAAAGAGAAAAGAAAAAAAATGCAGTAGCCACTTCAAAACCAAAATCCAAAAAAACAGAAAAAGAAGTAACAAAGGCTACTACTGATCCTGATGAAGAATTATCCGCGGACTTTTCAGGTAACAAAGGCAAACTGCCATGGCCGGTTAGCAATGGGGTTATAACGCAAGGTTTTGGTCCATACGAACATCCTAAAATACCGGATTTCATTCTCGTAAATTCAGGCGTTAACATAACGGCACCTTCTAAGGGTAGTAATGCACGCGCAATTTTTGATGGCGAAGTAACCATGATTGCAGACATGCCTGACGGAAATGGAAAAATTATTTTTATCCGACACGGATCTTACATAAGTGTATATACCAACCTTCAGAAAGTTATTGTAAAAAGCGGAGATAAAGTGAAAGCCAAACAAACTCTTGGCGAAATTGGAGTAGATGAAGAAAATGGAACAACTATTAACTTGCAAATCTGGAAAGGACAAAGCAAGTTGAATCCTGAAGACTGGCTTTTCAAAGGGTAATTCCTAAAACAATCGCAATTGAGAATTACCCGCTAATTGGTCAAACAAATCTGTTCGCAAATGAACAAAAGGCAATTCTCCTAAATATTTCTTGCGTGAAACCTCAAACAAATCACGAATGATGCTTGAAAATTTTCCCTCTCCGACCATTCGTCTGCCGAATTGCGCATCACTCACGTCTCCGCCGTGAAAATCCGAAATCTGATTCCACACTTTTGAAAATCTGTCCGGGTGATTTTTCTGCAACCAATCCTTAAAAATTCCGGCAACAGCTCCATTCAATCGCACAACTGCATATTCCGCAAATACGGCTCCTGCTTCTGCAGAAAGTTTTAACACCGAAGGGATTTCCTGCTGGTTGATTCCGGGAATGACAGGAGCCATAAGCAATCCGCAGGGAATTTTATGCTCATTCAAAATTTTCATGGCACGAAAACGATTTTTATAGGTACTTGTTCGAGGCTC
>OMJH01000143.1 GCA_900299295.1 Bacteroidota bacterium | reverse complement strand
TTTAATGATGAAATAATTTCGCTGCTTTTTACAATTACAGATTTAGCGGTGGCTATTCCGGGGATAATTTCGACCAAAGGCATTAATGGTGCCGGGTTAAAAAAGTGAATCCCGATAACTCGGTCGGGAAATTGACAGGCAGATGCAATAGAGGTAATACTTAACGACGATGTGTTGCTAGCGAAAATACAGGATTTTGGCAACAAATTCTCCAGTTGAAGAAAAATCATTTGCTTAACATCAAGCCGCTCAACTATTGCTTCAATTATAATTTCCTGATCCGAAAATGTTTCCGAATTTAAGACCGTGGTGAAATTTATTGCCTTGAAAAAATCTTCTGCCTGTTGTTTGGTGATTTTCTGTTTTTCTTCCAGTTTATGAAAGGTGGATTTCAGATAGTTTTTAGCGCGTTCAATAGCTTTTTCGTTTTCATCTGCAAGTGTGACCGTGTTACCTGCCATGGCGAACACTTGGGCTATACCGGTTCCCATTGCACCTGATCCGATAATTCCTATTCGTTGTGTCATGGATTAAGCAGTTGCTGTATCAACGGTTATAAATTCACAAAGTTTTTTAACGGCGTATTCAATCTCTTCAATTGTATTAAGTTTTGAAAATGAAAAGCGAACTGCAGGCCTTGACATGTCTTTTCCTAATGCGCGTAATACATGCGAACCTACGTTGCTTCCACTGCTACATGCACTTCCGCCGGAGGCTGCAACTCCGGAAATATCCAGATTGAACAATAACATTTCAGAGCCTTTGGTTTGCGGTAATAAAACATTCAATACAGTATACAAACTTTTGTTGCCTGTTTCGCCGTTAATTTCCGTTCCTGGAATTTTTTCAAGAATCATGTTCATCATCTTGCTTTTTATTTCACTGATATGATGCTGGTGTGCATCCAGATCGCGGTAACAAATTTCAAGTGCTTTTGCAAGGCCGATTATGCCGTATAAATTTTCTGTACCGCCACGCATATTGCGTTCTTGTGCTCCTCCGTTTATAAAAGGGGAGATCTGTACTTTATTGCTCACATATAAAAACCCTACTCCTTTAGGACCATGAAATTTATGAGCTGCGCATGTCACAAAATGAACGTTTATTTTTTTAAGATCCAACGCGTAATGACCCATTGTTTGAACGGTATCGCTATGAAAAATTGCGTTGTGTTTTTCGCATATTTTTCCGCAAGCTTCCAAATCAAGTAAAGTTCCAATTTCGTTGTTTGCGTGCATTAACGAGACAAAACTTCGAGCGTTCGACGAAAGTAATTCGTTAAGGTGGTTTAAATCAACATTACCATTGTTATCTGTGCGCACGTAACTCAACTTTATAATACCTTTTTTTTCCAAAACCTCTAACGTATGTAAAACAGCATGATGTTCGATAGGTGTGGTAATAGCATGAGTCAGTTTGTGGTCGGTAATGCATTGAACGATGGCCATATTGTCAGCCTCTGTTCCCCCACTTGTGAAAAAAATTTCAGCTGGACTTACGTTCAAAAGTTTTGCAACGCTTTTTCTGGCCGTTTCTATTCCTGAACGGGATTTACGGCCATAAGTGTGAATCGACGAAGGATTGCCGAAATTATCACGCATCCAGGGAATCATTTCGTTCATCACCTCTTCATCAAGCGGTGTAGTGGCGGCATTATCTAGATAAACTTTCATTGTGGAAGTTTTGCAAACTGTTTTACCTCGTAAAAATAGGAATTAATTTGTTTTTCACAGTATGGATTGAATTTTGCCAGGTGAAAAAAATTGAATGTTGAGGATCGATTATTTACATTTGGAGAAATTTATAAAATTAAAATGTATCAACGGATTCAGATTATTGCCTTCATTGTTGTGACCGTCTTTTTTTCCTGTTCTAATGAGGTTGAAAAAACCAATGCCTTAGTTGACGATAAATATCAAAATAACAAAGAACTGCAGGAAATCAACAAAAAAATCGTAGTAAATCCGAATGTCGATTCGTTGTACCGTCAGCGTGCTGCACTATATATTTCACTTAAAGATCTGGAACTGGCCGAAGGAGATGCGCTACGGGCTGTTCAGCTGGATTCACTGAATGCCAAGAATTACCTTTTGCTTTCTGATATTTATTATATGACTAACCAAACTCGAAAAGCTAAAGAAACACTTGAGCGTTGTTTGATTAATCTGCCGGATAATGATGATGCGAATTTAAAAATGGCTGAGCTTTATTTTTACGTAAGGAAATTTGATGAATCGATTGGTTTTCTGGATCGGGTAATAAAAAAAGATCCTTATAACAGTAAATCATATTACTTGAAAGGAATGAGTTTTTTAGAAATGGGCGATACGGGAAAAGCAGTAAGCAGTTTTCAAACTGCAGTGGAGCAGGATGACCAGTATTTTAAGGCATATATGGAACTGGCAAAATTGTATTCACTTCAAAAAAACAGATTGGCGATTAGTTATTTTGACAATGCACTTCGAATCAGTCCGAACAGTGTTGAGGCATGGTGTGCTAAATCAAAGTTTTTTCAGGATGCAGGAATGATAAAAGAAGCAAGGGAAGGTTATTTAAAATGTCTAACAATTGATTCAAATTGTGTTGACGGAGCCTATAATTTAGGGGCCCTCGTACTTCGCGTTGATAAAACTCCTGATGTTGCAAAAACTTATTTTAGCCGGGCCTTGATTGGATTATCACGCTTCAGTGGTGACGGAACTTTTATTGTAGCTGACACTATGAACGTACATTCAAGTTTTCTTACCTACAATCAGTATCGTTTGAGTGTTGCGAAAAGTTTATTTGCAAGAGGTGTTTGCGCTGAACAAATGAAGGATAAAATAAGTGCAAGAAACGATTATCAGATGGCCTTGCGGGTATATGAAAATTATGAACCGGCACTTGCTGCGCTCAACCAACTGGGAAAATAGTATTCAAAAAATTTTTAGGCGGTAACAGAAACTTTCGGGGCTGCAGCGATTATTTCTTCGCTTGCTCCTGAAATGTACTGTTCGAAATTTTTCACGAAATTACCTGCCAGAATTTCAGCCGTTTTATCGAATTCATTTTTGTCTTTCCAGCTATTTTTAGGCTCGAGAATTTCTGCAGGCACACCGGGACATGTTTTGGGAAAATTTAATTTAAAATATGGGGTGTTACCATATTCCACATTTTCTAATTCTCCATTCAAGGCCGAAGTAATTAATGCACGTGTGTACGACAATTTTATTCTGCTGCCGACTCCGTATTTACCACCAACCCATCCGGTATTTACTAACCAAACGTTAACCTTGTGCTGTTTTAATTTTTCACCCAAAAGCGCTGCATATTTTGCAGGATGCAAGGGAAGAAATGCCTTTCCAAAACAGGCTGAAAAGGTTAGGGTGGGCTCGGTAATTCCCATTTCAGTACCGGCAACTTTTGCTGTATAGCCTGAAATAAAATGATACATCGCCTGTGCTGGAGTTAACTTTGAAATCGGAGGTAAAACTCCGAAAGCATCGCAGGTCAGGAAGAAAATGTTCTTAGGTATATCACCCAGTGCCGGTTCTACAGCATTTTCAATGTATTGTGCAGGGTAGCTTACACGTGTATTTTCAGTTTTTGAGATATTGTCATAGTCTACTGTGCTAGTATCAGGATAGCAACAGATGTTTTCAAGCAAGGAACCAAATTTAATGGCATTGAAAATTTGTGGTTCTTTTTCCTTTGTGAGGTTAACACATTTAGCGTAGCAACCTCCTTCGAAATTAAAAACAGTATTCTCAGACCATCCGTGTTCATCATCACCAATGAGTCGCCGATTTGGATCGGCAGATAAGGTTGTTTTTCCGGTTCCGCTCAAGCCAAAGAAAATTGCGGTATCGTTATTCTTGCCAATGTTAGCAGAACAATGCATGGAAAGAACATTTTTTTCGTGAGGAAGGATATAATTGAGAACAGTAAAAATGGATTTTTTGATTTCGCCGGTGTAGCCTGTTCCACCTATTAGAATGATTTTTTTTGTAAAATTTATTATTGCAAAATTATGCTGTCGTGTTCCGTCAATCGCCGGATCTGCTTTAAATCCCGGGGCATTTAAAATGAGCCATTCGTGTTGAAATGCTTCAAGTTCTTGCTGTGTAGGACGGAGAAACAGGTTATAGGCAAATAAATTACTCCATGGAAATTCGTTGATTACTCTAATGTTAATACGATACCGCTGATCCGCGCAGGCATAAGCATCACGGACATAAATTTCTTTCTGTCCAAGGTAAGCAAGCATTCGCTGATGCAATATGTCAAATTTCTCCTTTTCGAAACGGTTGTTTACATCTCCCCACCAAACTGAATCCTTGGTGTTTTCATCATAAACTACAAATTTATCTTTGGGTGATCTACCGGTAAACTCTCCCGTTTCAATGGCCAAGGCACCTGTTTCCGTTAACTGACCATCACCGGAAATTATAGATTCCTCCACTAATTCTGCAGGGGTGAGGTTCCAAAAAGCGGCGGCAACGTTGCCAAGTCCTAAATTACTAACACTTTGATTTTTGGGTTTAATGCCAATTTCGTTCATTACCAATTAAATTTTCCGCAAAAATAACCTTTTTTGAAAGGGATTTCAACCAAAAACGAATGCCAAATGATGTTATTGGCCTTTTTTAAGTAAAAATGAGGAAATTAGAAATTGTTATTTTTTATGAACACAGGGAGAATTTTCGGAAATCTGAACCACATCTGATGTTCCAATGATTTTTTTAACATTTTCAATGAACTCTTTTTGCCCTTTAGATTTGAATTCAGCAAGTTGAAAGCAATAATCAATTTCACCTTCACGGCCCCAACGGTAAACTTCATGCTTTGGTTTTTCCGGATGTTCATTTACAAATTTTAAAAAAGCCTCATGGGCTGTATTGTCAATTCCGGATCCTTTGCTTAAAAAAGAAACCACCAAACGATATTCATTCCAGTTGGTTTGAGAGGCTGTTTTCGATAATTTTTTTCCAGAAATACAAGATGGAAGTATTGAACAGCAAATGAAGCTGAAAAGTAGGATAAAAAGTTTGGTTTTCATGGCTTGCTTGTTTGGGTTGAATTTACTTGTTTTTTTATAAATTGTAAATACGATGAAATTTGTTTTCGGCATAATTCACAAAATAGCTGATATCAAGTGGTTTTTCGCAAATGCGTGTACACAAGTCCCGTGCCGAATAAAATTTTCCGTGCCGATGAATCTTTTCCCGAAGCCAGTTAAGTAGCGGTGCTGTTCTGCCATCCTCAACTGTAGTACCACTTTTTCGTAAATCTTTTGCAGCGTAATGGTAAAATTGCGCAGCATAGAAACTTCCTATGCTGTAGGTTGGAAAATAACCAAAGGACCCATGACTCCAATGAACATCCTGAAGTACGCCGTGTTTATCATCAGGGACTTTAATTCCCAATTGTTTTTGATACGCTTCGTTCCAGGCATCCCTGATATTTTCAATTTTTAATTCACCTCCAATGATGGCTTTTTCAAGTTGGTAACGAATCAAAATATGAAGATGATAAGTTAACTCATCAGCATTGGTACGAATGAGCGAAGGTTCAACTTTGTTGCAGGCTTTGTAAAAATCATCTGCCGAAATATTTTTCAATTGTGCAGGAAAAAGGTTTTTCAATTCCGGAAAATTTTTCTTCCAATACCATTCACTGCGTCCGACATGGTTTTCCCAAAGGCGTGATTGTGATTCATGTATACCAAGGGAAACAGCTTCTGAAAGTGGCATTCCATATTCATCTGTCGGAAGTCCCTGCTCGTAAAGCGCATGCCCTCCCTCATGAATACATGACCAAATCATCTCAGTCAGGTTGTTTTCATCAATTCGTGTCGTAATACGAACGTCTTGAGGGGAAAAACTAATTGTAAAAGGATGCGCTGAAATATCTTGTCGGCCCGACTCAAAATCATAGCCCATTTGCTTTAGAAGTTCGATTCCAAAATTCCACTGGCGATCTTTTTCAAAATGCTGACGAAAGAATTGATCATTAATCTGTTTCGAATTATGTATCTTTTCTAATAACGGAAGCAAGTAAAGTTGTACCTGATCAAAAATAAAATCCAGTTCTTTCACCTTCAGGTTTTTTTCATACTGGTTGAGCAATGCATCATAAGGATGTTCTTCATACCCCAAAAGTTGAACCTCTTCTTTTTTTAATTCAACGAGCCGACTCAATGCCGGTAGAAAAAATTTTACATCATTTTCTTCACGAGCCTGGTTCCAAGCCTGAAAGGCAGTTGAAATGGAATGGCTTAGTAACTCTACAAATTCGACGGGATATTTTTTTTGTTTTTTGATTTCTTCTAAAACCAGTTCAATATTTATTTTTTGACCTTCATTTAAATTTTTATCAGAAGAAAGTTCAAGCAAATCCTGTTCAAGTTGCGGTTCGGTAAACAGTTCGTGTGAAAGAGCAGAAAGTGTTGCTAACTGTTCTGCACGGAAATGGTTGCCGTTTTTTGGTATAAAGGTTTCCTGATCCCATTGTAAAACAGCAGCTGAGTTATTAATATCTGCAATTCGTTTTAATTTCTTTTTAACCTCTTCGTAAGTATTATTCATGTTTTTTAGGTTGCGACGATTCTTTTTTCATTTTTGAAACATTCATTCCTATGCAAATCCAGCCGGCAATAAGTAAAATACCTCCAATGGGGGTTAAAATACCAATAAATTTAGGTAAAGAAATTCCAATCAATTGTTGAGTGGAAAGAAAATAAATCGATCCTGAAAAAAATAAAATTCCCGAGATTAAGAAATTTATACTTCGTCTTAGCCATACTGATGAAACGTTCTCGTTCATTGAAATAACAATAAGTAATACAATTGCATGAATTAATTGATATTTCGTGGCTGTATCGAAGGCGTCAAATTGAGATAATGTAAAATTATCACCAATCATATTTTTTAAGGCATGTGCAGCTAATGCGCCAAGTGCCACACCGCTTGCGCCTAAAATCGAGCAAATTGCTGTTGAAGTATTTTTATTCATCATTCAAAAGTACCATTTGCCATTAGTGATACGAAATTTTTAATTAATTACTGGCATTCTTTTTTTCTTGATATCATTTTGATTTTTATGGAAAAGTATGCTTTCGGGTGGCCCGGAATTCCTGCTCGCTGGACTTCAGGAGCAAAATCAGCTGTTGGTACAGCTCTTAATCCTGCCGGAAAAGTTTGGTTTTCCATCAGTCACGGAATACTCAATGAGATTTATTATCCACAAGAAATGTAAAATATTGGATTATTGGAAATGAACCTGATCTTGGATATTCCTTTACATCTGCTACTCAAATTGCTTCTTACATAAAACCGTTTTCTTCTGCAATGAAAGCGATAGATCCCACCATTAAAATTATAGGACCTGAGTGTGCTTGGTATTATCAGGGTATAATTAATGGATTAACAACTCCAAACGGACCGGATGATATAACCGGTGTAGACCTATCTGGAAATTTCTACATTGATTACATCTCCTTTCATTTTTACCCATTTAACGGTTCGCAAACGCGATCTCAAGTGATTTCAAAACTAACATCCCCCCGGATCTTTTCAAGATAATTTAATTGTTTTAAATCAACGTGTCGCAAATTGTAATGCTGTACATAATCGCAGTGGTGCATACGTTTTACAAACAGCAGTTACTGAATGTAATGTGAGTTGGCAAAACAGTGGTTCAGATAACCTTTATGGTAATGGTGTGAATAGCTTTATCGGAGGACAATTTTTTGCCGAAATGTTAGGAATTGCTATGAAAGAACAAGTAAGTATACTGAATTTATGGAGCGTTATTGAAGGAAATTCAATAGTAAATAATATTGGATTCCTAGATCCCTCAACATCTAATCGTAAACCGTTGTTTTACCATTTTAAATTACTTGCCGATAATTTTTCAGGTTTTTTTGCTAATTCAGTTTCCTCAAATGCACTCGTGAAAACTTTTGGTTGCAAAAATCAAAATGAAGTTTGTGTTTTAATCATGATTCAGGATTTGGCAAATGGATTTAATTTTACATTGGCTTTAAATACAACTCCTTTATCCGGATCTTCGGTTTTAAAAATAAATGTTGATGCCGGAATTCAATCGTTACCTTTTTCAAAGTTTATTCCTGCCCAGGCAACAATTTTACTGCGTTTTGATTTAAACGGCAACCCTTTTGAGAAAATCAGTTATTCATTAAATGAACAAGCTGTTAATAATTTACCACCGGGATATTTCTCCTACGCTATTTCAACAGGAGTGAATACAGGTCAAACCTCAGTTTCGGATGTAGTTGGACCATTTTCTATTAAAAAGGTTTTTCCGGTGCCCAGTATGGATGGAAAAATTACAGTTCAAATTGGAAGGGGTAATGTTGGTAAAGAAGATAAGTTAGCTGTTGAGGTTTTTAATTAATGGGGCAACTAATTTGGACACAGAAATTATTATTTCGTGGCGGATCTGAAGAGATTGATTTGGGTAATGAATTATCGTCAGGCGTATATATTTTACGAGTTAAGGAAGGTGAGAAAGAGAATTTCTTAACCCATAAAATTATGATAGTTCGTTCTCCGTAGCCGGTTAACCGAGGATCTCCGTTATTGAATTTTTCCGGTAACCACTTCTATTAAATCATTTTTTTGCAGGTATTGCTGTGCCAGTTGCTGAATATCGTCGGGTGTACAATCTAAAATTGCTTTTATTTTATGGTCAAAAAAACTATAATCAGCTTCCATTTTCCAAATCGACAAAAAATTATCAGCAACTGCAAACGGGCCGTCAATACTTCGTAAAAGATTTCCGCAGATGTAATTCTTCACTATCTGTAGTTCTTCCAAAGGAACTTTTTCTTGTTGCAATATTTCGATTTCGTGATATATTTCCTTCAAGGCAAGATCTGAAACATCACTTCCTACTTCTGTGCCAATCATGAATAAACCGGTATAGTTATTCATTACCAAACCCGAACCTATTCCATATGTGTAACCTTTGTCTTCACGGATATTTGACATTAGTCGTGAGCCGAAATAACCTCCTAAAATTGTATTAAGGATATTGAATTTGAAGTAATCCGGATGCTGCTGATTAAATATGAGTCTGCCGATTCGAATTGAATTTTGAATTGCGTCGGGTTTTTCAACACGGTGTTCTCGTTGGGCTGTGGATTGAATTTTTAGTTCCGGCCAATTCAACTGATTAATTTTTTTTATATTTTCATTTCCAAAATTTTCATTTAGAATTTCAAAAAGATTATTGGGTAGTTTTCCGGCCACCAGTATTGTACAATTCGCCAGATTGTAATTCTCTTTGTAAAATTGATAAAGCTCTTCCCTTTTTAATTCATCGAAATCATTTTCCTTAGCAATTTTACCAAACGGATTGGTGTTACCGTACAACAATTCAAAAAACCGACGTCGACCCAGAACGGATACTTTTTTAGATTCGATAATAAAATCTTGTTTACTGTTCGTCATCAATAATTTAAATTCCTTTTCGGGAAAGCTGGCATTTTTGATGATGTCAGTAACGTAGTGAAGTGAATTTTTAAGATGTTTATTTAATGAAAATAGTGTAATATATGAATGTTCATGATCTGTTCGGGTTGAATAATATGAGCCAAAAAAATCGAGATTCTCGGCAATTTCTTCTTCAGTGTAATTTATTGTTCCGTTCTCCAACATTTGCAATGCGAAGGATGAAACGAGCGTTTTTGGCTGAAAGCAAGTTCCGGCGGGAAAAATAAAATCTATTCTTACTAATTCTTGTGTGCCACCATTTACACAATATACGGGAATGCCGTTTTCTAGTTGATCCGACTGTGCATGTTCAATTTTAAGTGAGTCGATGGTATTAAAAGCAGGAGCATGAGTTCGATCTAGCATAGGACTAATTTTGTTTTTTTAAATAATAAAGTGTCGAGCAATTGGATGGAGTTAAAATTTCACGGGCTACGCGTTGTAAATCATGCGGTGTTACTTTTACATATTTTTCAGATTCCCGATTTATATTTGAAGCATCTCCTAATAATTCAAACACAGCCAGATTAGTTGCTTTGCTTAGTATATCCAATTCGGAAAATTCAAGTGATGCTTCAATTTTATTTGTACACTTTTTTAATTCCCTCTCATTGACCAGCTCATTTTGTAATTTCATTATTTCTGTATCTATTGCATTTTCTGCCTTGCTCATTTCTACACCTTCAGATAATTTCCCGGAAATACAAAATAATCCTTTGTCAATGTCTCCCATTACATATGCATTAATTTCGGAAAACAATTGCTTGTTTTTAATTAATTCAAGGTAAAGACGCGATGAATTTCCCCTTGAAAGAATATCGCTTATCAGATCTGTTGCGTAGTAATCATCATCATTTCGCGCACACATGTGATAGGTTTTGTAAATTGCATCCACAGGAACGTCACTATAAAGTGTCTGTTTCCTTTCTTCGGTTTGTGGAGGTTCTGGCGGCAATTCTCTTTTGAGTTTTGTTCCGGCCGGAATCGGTTCAAACCATTTTTCCGACAATTCTTTGACTTGTTCTGTTGTAACATTCCCGGAAACCACCATAATGGCATTACTAGGAGAGTAAAATTTTTTGAAAAAAGATTTTACATCGGCTAAGGTTGCATTTTCAATGTGCGAAATTTCCTTTCCGATTGTCGGCCAGCGATAAGGATGTTTTTTGTAAGCAAGTGGTCGAAGATTTAACCAGACGTCTCCGTAGGGTTGATTCAGATAGCGTTGTTTGAATTCTTCTATCACAACACCACGTTGCACTTCCAAACTTTTTTCGGTAAAGGCAAGACTAAGCATTCGGTCACTCTCCAGCCAAAAAGCAGTTTCAAGATTATTGGCCGGTAAGGTAAGGTGGTAATTAGTGATGTCGTTTGTAGTAAACGCATTATTTTCGCCGCCAACCAGTTGCAGGGGAGAATCGTAATTAGGAATATGAATTGACCCGCCAAACATCAGATGTTCAAATAGGTGTGCGAAACCGGTTTTTGATTCATCTTCATCGCGGGCTCCAACATCATATAAAATATTCATGCAGGCTAATGGAGTTGAGGTGTCGTTGTGAACGATGACCGTTAAATTATTTTTTAATTTAAATTTCTCGAAATGAATCATAAAAATTGATTTAACTATTAAAAATTAATTTCCTGAATTTTGTTTTTTGCAAAGAGGAATTCATTCCACAACCGATCCATTATTTTACGTATAGGTTCAATGGTGGAAATCCCGGCAGAAACCTGACCGATTTCCAATTCCCCTTCGGCTAAATTTCCTTCAAACATTCCCATTCTTGCACGGCCTTTTCCAAGTATTTCCTGAAGTTCAGTTATTCCGGCGCCTCGTTCCTCTGCAGCTTTTACCCGATTGTAAAATTCATTTTTAAGTAAACGTACAGGAGTAATTTGCTTAAGCATTAATTGTGTGTCGCCCTCTTTCGCTTCAAGGATGGCTTGTTTAAAAGAAGCATGCGCTGAAGATTCTAAGCTTGATGCGAACAATGATCCGATTTGAACACCTTCTGCACCTAAGGCAAAAGCTGCCAG
>OMJH01000142.1 GCA_900299295.1 Bacteroidota bacterium | reverse complement strand
TTACCGATTTCTTTCCAGCTAACTTTTTTACCATACATTAAAATTCCTGTACGGTAAATTTTTGCGGCGCACCAGGTTGTAAAAATAAATCCGAAAACAAGGGTGAATACGGAGATTGCAATTTGCCAAACCGGTGGATCAAACGGCATTCTTACCATCATGATAATAGGGGAAGTGAAAGGGATGATGGAAAGCCAAACAGCAAGATTCCCATTCGGATTGGCTGTTACATACTGGGCAAAAATAAAGCTGATGACTATGGGTATTGTAAGCGGTAACATGAATTGCTGTGTGTCGGTCTCTGCATCTACTGCAGACCCAAATGCGGCGTACAATGCACCATATAATAAATAACCTCCAAGAAAATAAAATCCAAACGAAATGACGATGCTGACAAATGGTATGTCTGCCAAGGATTGCCGTCCTTTAATTAATTCTATATCGGATGTAGGGGCTTCTAGTCCCGAAAAATTGGTTTCTACACCCTGCTTTTCAACAAGCGCGATGTTTTCTTTTTGTTTATTGGCGTCTTTTATGATGTCTTTAAATAGGGTGTTGTTAAGCGTTAGGGTAATTGCAATGGTTAAAATGACCCAAAGCAAAAATTGTGTTAATCCAACAAGGGCAATTCCAATTATTTTTCCCATCAGTAATTGAAATGGTTTTACAGAGGATACAATTACTTCAACAATCCGATTTGATTTTTCTTCCATTACACCGCGCATGATCTGTACGCCATAAAATAAAATAAAAAAGTAAATGAACCCTGCCAGAATGAAGCCTAATGCGGACTTTGCTTCAAATGAATTGTCTACAGATTTACCATCTTCTTTTAAACGTTGCCGTGTTATTTGTACTCCGATTTTTGAAACATGAATTACACTGTCGGGGATGGAATTGGCACGCAGCGTTAGTTCGAAATATTTTTCTTCAATTTTCTTTTGAATGTTTTCCAATAAATTGTTGTCAACATTTTTCTTGTATTTAAAAATTACAGCATTTGCTTTAGTAAAATTTTTCGGGATATAAAGCATGCCTGTAAATTCACCTTGGGTGAGCATTACTTCGCCTTGTTCCTGTGTGGAGGCAAGATTTACGAATTCCACATTTTTTCCTGATGGCAAATGATTTCGGAAAAGTTCTGTCTCATCTACAACAATGATTCGCTGTGCCTTCGATTCTTCAATACTTAACCATACAGGTAACACCATTATTCCGGCGATTAGCAACGGACCAAGAATGGTCATAATTAAAAACCATTTGTTCCTGATTTTTACTGCGTATTCACGCGCGATAATCAATCCAATAACTCCCATTATTTTGTTGAGCTGTTTTGAATTCGGTTTAATTCTTTATTTAATAAATCTGCTGAACGAAAAACTTTTCCGTCTGAAAATCGAATTTTGTAATCTTCACCGGACATACTGCTTTTTGTAGCACATAAAGAAATAAAGTCTGTTGCGGTTTTTATAGCTTTCCCTGCATTTTTACGTTTTTTTTCAAGGTGCGCGGCAGCTTCAGTTGCGGAATGTTCGCTGCCGTTTCTGATGAAAACTGCACCTTTCAGATTTTTTACATAGGTAATAAGCTGAATTATTTTTTGTTCTTCCGTTAATGTTGCGGGTTTAGCCTGAGCATTCAGGTGAGTTACGGCAATTATAAAAAAACAGCAGGCGATAAAGCTTTTCATTCCGTTGGTAAATTTTGAGTAATTGGATTTATGTTGTCCGTCGATTTGTTTTCCTGAACTTTTTTTATGAAAACTTCGTTCATGGATGGTAGAATTTCGTGAAAGCTACGTATCTCAACTGCCGGAAGTAATGCCTGTAACAAATCATTTGGTTTTACTGCTGAATTCAATTTTATCGTTGCTGAAAAACTGCCGTTAAGGTCTTCTTCTTTTAAAATTGTAGCAGCTGTCCAAAGGGAATGAGCAAAGGCCATTCGGTCACCGTTGAAGCCTATCCTGTAAATGTTTAATTTATGTTCTTCTTTAATGCTTGCAACGCTCCCTTCTAGAATTTTTTCAGCGTGGTGAATCAATGCGATTTTACTGCATAGTTCTTCCACACTTCCCATGTTATGAGTAGAGAAAATGATGGTTGCACCGTTTCTTTTTAACTCCAGAATCTCATTTTTAATCAGATTGGCGTTGATTGGGTCAAAACCGCTGAAAGGTTCATCTAAAATCACCAATTCGGGTTCGTGTAATACTGTTACAACAAATTGTATCTTTTGTTGCATTCCTTTGGAAAGTTCTTCAACCCGTTTGTTCCACCAGTTATTAATTTCAAATTTTTCAAACCAGTATTTTATTTTTTGATGCGCATCGTGTTTGCTTAAACCCTTAAGCCGGGCCAGATAAATTGACTGTTCACCCACTTTCATTTTTCTGTAAAGACCGCGTTCTTCGGGCAGGTACCCGATGCGGGCACTATGGCCTGGCTGGAGTTTTTCTCCCTTAAAAAATACGGTGCCTGAGTCCGGTGCCGTAATTTGATTGATAATACGGATGAGTGATGTTTTTCCGGCACCGTTTGGCCCTAACAACCCGAAAATTTCGTTGGAAGGAATTTCTATTGAAATATCCTTAAGCGCCTGATAGCGTCCGTAAAATTTGGATACGTTCTGAATAGAAAGAATTGAACTCATACTGCACTTACAAATGTAAAAATCATCAACAAATTTCCAGGAACTGATTTACTTTATTACCATTAAATTCTGTTAATGTAAACATGTAATTAATTATTTAATGTTTCTTTAAGCCACTTAAAAAATTCTTTTTGCCAGACCAGCGAATTCTGATCATTTAAAACCCAGTGGTTTTCATTCGGAAAATAAAGAAGTTTACTTTTGATACCCCGGAGTTGTGCCACCTGAAACGCTTGTAACCCTTGTTCAATGGGTACTCTATAATCTTTTCCACCTTGAATAATCAATATTGGAGTATCCCATTTTTCCGTATAATTTATTGGATTAAATTCATTAAAACTTTTTTGTGCAGCATTATTGTCGTTGTCCCAATAGGCACCTTTTAAATCATAATTAACAAAAAACATTTCTTCTGTTGTCCCGTACATGCTTTTCCAGTCAAAAATGCCATCGTGTGCAATGAAAGTTTTAAATCGCTTATTGTGATGGCCGGCAAGGTAATATACGGAATAACCACCGTAACTTGCACCAACACATCCTATACGCGATTTATCAACGTAGGGTTCTTTCGCCATTTCATCAATAGCGGTAAGGTAATCTTTCATGTTTTGTCCTCCGTAATCACCACTGATTTCTTCATTCCATTTTACGCCATAGCCGGGCATTCCCCTTCGGTTAGGTGCTACAACGATATAACCATGTGCCGCCATCAGCTGAAAATTCCAACGAAGTGAATAAAATTGTGTTAATGCAGATTGAGGTCCACCCTGGCAATAGAGCAGCGTCGGATATTTTTTCGTGGAATCAAAATCGGGGGGGAAAATAATCCATGACATTAGTTTTTCTCCATCCGTTGCATTGAAATAGCGTCGTTCTATTTTCCCTGTCCGAATTTTGTTGTAGAATTCATCATTAATATGACTTATTTGTTTCATGTTTCCACCGGCAATATCAATTTCAAAAATTTCTGCTGCATGATTCATGTCTGTCCTTTCTGCAAAAATTTTACTTCCGGAAATTCCGATGATTGATTTTACATCAAAATTTCCATTTGTAATTTGCCTGATGTTTGCTTTTTCATTTTTTAAATTCACTGCAATCGTAAATAGTTGCACAGTTCCGTTAACGGGAGCAATGAAATAAATACTTTTACTGTCAGGAGCCCATTTAAATTGAGTAATTGTTCCGTCCCAGTTTTTCGTGAGGTTAATTTTTTCATTTCCTTTCAGTACAACAATGTCATTTTTATCAGATTCATATCCATCGGTTTTCATACTTAAAAAGGCAAGCTGTCCGTCGCTGGAAAAGGCCGGTTCTGTATCATAACCCATCATACCTTCTGTAAGGTTCACGGTTTTTCCGGTTTCTATTGAATAGGAATAAATGTCAGTATTGGTACTCACTGCATATTCTTTTCCGAATTTCTTTTTTGTCACATAAAGGATGTTTTTTGAATCTGGGCTGAAAATATAATCTTCATCACCGCCAAAGGGTTTTTGTGGGCAATCAACCAATTCACCCGCCATAATATCAATACTGTCTTTGATTTTATTTCCATCAAACTTATTTAAAAAAATATGACTGAATGCACCGTCTTCCCAAGTATCCCAATGGCGGTAATTGAGATTGTCGTAGATCATCACATCTGATTTTTTTAGATCGGGATAGAAATCGGTTCCGAAAATATTTTTACTTTTTATTTCGTACGCAGCAATTGAAAATTTTCCATCTTTTGAAATGCGGGTGTTTGTAATTTGTTTTTCAGGGTCGGTGATTTCTTTTACAATTCCATCCTTGGGATTATATAGGTAATGTTTTTTGGAATTCGAATTCGTGTTAACGTTATATTTTTTAACTGAAAAAACAACTTGTTTGCCATCGCTACTCATTGAACTCCCGTAAAGTCGTCCCAATTGCAGCAGGCCTTCCGGATTTAAAACTTCTTGCGCGAAAAATTTTTCGTTACAAAGAAAAATAGCAGTAAATGCAATGAGTAAATTTTTTTTCATACATAATTTTTTTTGAATTTTTCTATGTCGATGATTTCATTACAGAATGAAAATTCATCTTGCTGATCGTTTGAGCAAACGACAATCGTTTTTTGCGAACAATAGGTTGAAATTATTCGGCTATACCATTCAGTAGCGCGCTTGTCCAGATTACTGCAGGGTTCGTCTAATAACAGTAGCGGGCAATCCGCCAGCATTGACAGAGTGAGTTTCATGCGTTGTTTCATCCCGCTGCTGCAGACACGAATGGGTTTTAATGCATTTTGTTTGCCCAATTCACTGATGTCAATAATTTCATCAACTGATAAACCGGGAAGAAATGATTTGAATTGTTGCTGATGAACAATGGATTCGTAAAAGCTGAATTCTTCAATTAGTTCAAGGTAAGGTGCCGAAATGCTTAACTGCTGATATTGAAATTCGTTTTCAATTTGTTTTCCGTTTACATTAAAGGAAATATTTCCTCGGGTTGGTGTTTGGAATCCTGCAATCAATTGTAATAAAGTTGATTTACCGGAACCATTGGAACCAAGAATAGCCTGTTTAGTACATGGCTTTATTTCAAGGGATAAATTTTGAAAAATCCAGGCACTTAAAAAACGTTTTGAAACATTTTCAAGGTATACCAAAATTTGGTTTTCCGAGGATATCTGTTGATTATTTTCCGGATTTTTCATCCGTTCAGATTCCTTTAATTATTCCATCTTTTGAATTTCGGATAAATTCTAAAATGATGTTTTTCACTTCAGAATTTTCCGTTTCTTTTTCTACAGTTTCCAGAGCCTTTGAAAGATTAAATCCTCTCACAAAAATAATTCTGTAAATATCTTCTATCTTTTTAATGACCTCTTTATCAAATCCACGACGTGATAGGCCAACACTGTTAACGCCGATGTAGGAAATGGGTTCCCTAGCGGCTTTTACAAATGGAGGAACATTTTTACGAATCAAAGTAGCCCCGCCAATAAATGTGTGCGCACCAATATGAACAAATTGCTGTGCAACAGCAGTACCTTCCAAAATTGCATAATCATCAATGGTAATGTGTCCGCTCAATCCCACATTATTTGCTAGGATAACATTGTTTCCGATGATGCAGTCATGTGCCACATGTACATACGCCATCAGCAGGCAGTTTTTTCCCACCATGGTTTTATTACGATCAATGGTTCCTTTGTTGATGGTAACACATTCGCGAATTACTGTGTTGTCACCTATTTCTGCAAGTGTGGGTTCACCTTTGTATTTAAGGTCCTGCGGAACCGCGCTGATTACAGCGCCCGGAAAAATCTTCACATTATTACCAATTCGGGCACCGTCCATAATGGTCACGTTTGGTCCGATCCAGCAATTGTCACCAATTATAACGTCACCATAAATCGTTGTGAACGGCGAAATCGTAACATTTGCACCCAGGTTCGCCTTAGAATCAATTTGGGTAAACTGATGTATCATGAATTAGGCAAGTTGCGGTTTGTTTTTTTCAGAATTGACGTTTCTAACTTTTACCAATTGAGCAAGCATATCTGCCTCGGCGACAAGTTTACCATTTACATAAGTTCTTCCGAGCATATGGCATAAACCGCGGCGAACTGGTTCAATCAAATCCAGTTTAAAAATACAAGTGTCTCCGGGTACTACTTTTTGTTTGAACTTTACATCGTTCATTTTTAAAAAGTAGGTTTGATAGTTTTCGGGATCCGGATATAATTTCAAGCAGAGAATTCCTCCTGTCTGCGCCATGGCTTCAACAAGCAATACGCCCGGCATTACAGGTTCGTCCGGGAAATGTCCCTGAAACCAATACTCATTCATGGTTACATTCTTCACACCAATCACGTATTCAGATGAGATTTCCATGATTTTATCTACCAGTAAAAACGGCGGACGATGGGGTAGTATTTTCATGATGTCCATTGTAGTGTAAACCGGAGGCTTACTGAGATCTACTTTAGGAACATCTTTTTCCATGCGTTCCTTTTTTATGGTCTCTTTGATTTTTTTTGCAAAAGCTACATTTCCTGCATGGCCCGGCCGCGCCGCCAGCACATGAATTTTCATATGTTTTCCGACCAGTGCAAGGTCGCCTACAATGTCCAGTAGTTTATGTCGGGCCGGTTCGTTGAAAAATCTCAATTTGGTGTTATTGAGTACACCACGTCCTTTAACTTCAACATGTTCTTTTTTGAAAACCTTTTTCAGATGATTAATTTTCTCCTCTGCAATTTCTTTATCTACCAGCACGATGGCGTTATCAAGATCACCGCCTTTAATCAGGTTATGCTGCAACAACATTTCCAATTCATGTAAAAAAACAAAAGTTCTGCAGCGAGCGATTTCGGTTTTGAACTCACTCAGGTTATACATGCTCGCGTGTTGGGTGCCCAGCAAATCAGAATTGTAATCTACCATTACAGTGATGCGATAAGTGTCTTGAGGTACGGCAAGCATCTCTACTTTCTTAACCGGATCTTCGTAGGATAAATTAGATTGCAGTTCAAAATATTCCCGAGTAGCCTCTTGGTGCAGAATTCCGGCTTGTGTTAAAGCCTCAATAAATTTCTCAGAACTTCCGTCCATAATCGGCATCTCAGGACCGGAAACCTGAATCAAACAGTTATCAATGTCCATGCCCATTAAGGCTGCAAGCACATGTTCGGTTGTGTGAATGCGAACGCCATTTTTTTCCAGTGTGGTGCCTCGGGAGGTGTCCACCACGAGGTCGGCATCAGCTTCAATAATGGGTTTACCCTCTACATCCATGCGTTGAAATTTAAACCAATGGTTTTCGGGTGCCGGACAAAAGGTTATGGTTACGGGTTCACCGGTATGCAACCCGTGTCCGGTTACGCTAACAGAATTTCGGATTGTTTTTTGTTTTTCGCTCATGAACAAGTAAATTTTATTTTCTTATTGCTGAAGCACGTGCAAAAGTAGGTATTTTCCGTTAAAAAGTGAGCTGTTTTAAAGGTTGATTCTTGAATAAATTGATGTTAATTTGAAATTGAATATTTGCGTAGTAAATTGCAGAATTATAAGAACATGTTTAACGAAATTGAAGTCGAGGATTCTAAAGTCATCAGCGAATTTGAACGATCAGCATTTCGTTCACATTTCATCGCTTGCTGGATTGGAATTGTTTTGAATTTGCTTTGGGCCTTGAGCGATTATGTAGTTTTTCCGGAGCGCTTCGCTGGTTTTTTTACCTGGCGCCTGCTGGTCTCTGCCATTGCATTAACTACATTGATTTTTCGTGAGCGAATGAAAATTTCCATCTACGACGTAGTTTTTGTAATTGCAGCCGGTATTTCTGTTCAAAATGCCTTTATGTGGAGTGTGATGGATGAAGTACATATGAAACAACACACTTTTGCGTACCTGGCACTTTTTATTGGCGTGGGAATGCTATTGCTATGGGAAATACGATACTCGTTGGTGTTGTTAGGACTTACAGTTATTTCTAACCTTTTTTTCTTTTATTTTTTCCAAGGCCAGCTATCGTTAAATTCATTTTTAATAGACGGAGGCCTGCTGGTTTTTACTGTAGCCATTTTCAGCGTTTTTTTGATTCGGTCTCGGCGACGAATGACAATCAGCGAAATCAGCAGTCGGCTGGCGCTGCAGAAGTCAAAAGATTTAATTCAACAGGAACATGAAGTTGTGGTATCCCAAAAAATTGAAATCGAAAATCAAAAGAACAAGTTGGAAGAAAGTAATCGTGAAATTAAAAGCAGTATTACCTATGCAAAACGAATACAGTCTGCGTTAATGCCTGATGAACAAATGTTCAATAAATTTTTTCCCGACTCTTTTGTCTTGTTTCAGCCGAAGGACATTGTTAGCGGCGATTTTTTCTGGATAACAAAAAAAGACAATAAAATTTTTTATGCCACTGCGGATTGTACGGGTCATGGTGTACCGGGTGGATTTATGACCATGCTGGGACTAACCCTTCTTGATGAAATAATAGTACTGCAGGGAGTATTTGATCCGGGAGAAATTCTTAACCTTTTACGTGAGCGTTTAATTTCAACATTAAAGCAGACCGGAGAGATTGGAGAAAATAAAGACGGTATGGATTTGGTATTATGTTGTGTTGATTTAGCTGAAATGAAGTTGAGTTATGCGGCGGCAAATAATTCAGCATATGTTGTTCGCGGGAATGAATTGTGGGAATTAAAACCTGATAAACAGCCTTGCGGATTTTTTCAACACAGTTTCCCGTTTACATCCCGTCAATTTCAATTGCATTCAGGAGATGTACTTTTTACTTTCACGGATGGGTATCCTGATCAGTTTGGCGGTCCACTTGGTAAAAAATTTAAGTATAAACAATTAGAAAAAATGATGTTGAACTGCGCTAAATTTGCACCGTTAGATCAGAAAAAAATTTTTACGCAAACCATTACAGAATGGATGGGAGATACGCATTTTCAGGTGGATGACATTCTTTTGATTGGTATCTTGGTGAATTGATTTATCGCTTTCCGAAATTTTTGAAGAGTGTTTTTTATTGTTAATAATTAATGTAAATCCTATTGGGTAAAAAATGTTTGAATTCTTGCAACCTTTACCTTTGTTACCCTAGAAAATTCAATGTATCAATTAGTTCAGCAAATTTTTGAAAACCCCACGGCTTCTTTTACGATTATCGGAAATTTGATTTTAATTGAAACGCTACTGTCAGTAGACAACGCAGCGGTACTTGCCACCATGGTATTGGATTTACCGGAGAACCAAAGAAACAAGGCACTGAAATATGGAATTTGGGGCGCCTATATTTTTCGTGGTTTGGTGATGGTATTCGCGTCTATTTTAATTCAGATATGGTGGTTAAAACCTCTTGGCGGACTTTACCTACTTTATTTAGTTTACCGATTCTGGAAAGGCAAGCAAACGCAGAAGGAAGAAGATGACATTTTAAATAAAAAAAGTAATTGGCTTTATCGGGGAACGGTGGGTAGTTTGGGTAACTTCTGGGCCACAGTGGCAATGGTTGAATTAATGGATATGGCATTTTCTATTGACAATGTGTTTGCTGCGGTCGCGTTTACTGATAATATTATTTTAGTGTGTATTGGTGTTTTTATTGGTATTCTGGCCATGCGTTTTATTGCCCAGCGTTTTGTTCGTTTAATGGAAAAATATTCGTTTCTGGAATCTGCTGCATTCATAGTAATCGGAATTCTTGGTATTAAATTATTATTTTCCTTATTCGAACACTATCAGCCGGATGCTTCCCTAAGCAAATTCCTGATGAGTCAGAGAGCAGATTTTGGTGTTTCGTTATTAACTGTAGGAATATTTTTCGTTCCTATTTTAACGAGTGTGTTATTTAATTTCCCTTCAAAAGGAAGTTCAAAGGATTAATCATAGAAATTATTTTAAACAAGGGAGTTCGTCATTTTTCGTTGCCTTTTGATGCTATATTTTAGCAAAAATTTTTTATGATGGAGACCAATACATGGGAGAATGTTTTTCATCAAACCGATTCCCAATTAAACAATCTTGAATTTTATACTGATGAGGTTCGATTTTTAGACAAAATAATGGGCGATTATTTTGCGAAAATGTTAAAGCAGGAAAAATTACCTGAGATACGAAAGGCAATGGATGACTTGCATGAAATAAATCGAAAGCTAAGAGAAATTAAAGAAGAACTTAAAAATCATCAAAAGGAAATTGTTTTGCTGAGGGAAAAAGTTTTTGACGAATCCAATCAATGGTTTTTGGAAAAAAATGAAAAAATGAATAAAGATTTATCAGCCTTTTATTTGAATTACAGAGACGCTAAATCTGAGACGTATAATTTAGTAGAGCATGTTTTACATCAGGAGAAAATGAAGAAATTGATTTTAGCTTAAATTCTAAAACCAATCAAACATACATCATCAATTTGTTCAATTTCTTTTTTCCAGTCTTCAAATTTTTTTGAAAAAATCCGCTGTTGCTCAGCCATTGATTTATCTGAGTTAGCAATGCAGATTTCTTCCAGCTGTTTGTATTTAAATTTTTTTCCCTTTGGTCCTCCGAACTGATCTGCATAGCCGTCGGTGAAAAGATAAATTGTAACCGGGCCGAGATCATCAAAAAAGTGTGTCGTAAAAGGAGAGGGATTTTCTGATTTTCCAATGGGCTGTTTATCGGCTTTTACTTCGGTTAATTTTCCCTCCTTCACCAGCCACAACGGATTATTTGCGCCGCTCCATGCAAATTTTCGATTGTTTTTTTCAATGCTAATCAATGAAATATCCATTCCGTCTTTAACGTCCTCAGCACTTTTTGCAAAGGTTTCAAGAACGAGGTCTCGTGTCTTATCCAGAATTTTTCCTGGTTCATAAAGCTTGAATTCTCTGACGGACCGGGTGAGAGCGTTTGCACAAACAACGCTGAGCATTGCACCTGGCACGCCGTGTCCTGTACAATCGGCCGCCGCGTAAAAAATGTGAGTGGGAGTAACTTCAAAGAAGTAAAAATCACCGGCAACAATGTCCTTCGGACGATAAAGCAGGAAGTTTTCAGGAAGTTGCTTATTGATTTCTTCCGGACGTGCAAGAATTGCATTCTGAATACGTTTTGCATATTGTAAGGAGTCGAGAATTTCTTTTTGTTTTTCCTCAATGAAATGTTTTTGTATTTCCACCTCAGATTTTTGTGTTCGAATTGTTTCGTTTTGCTCCTGTAAAAGAACATTTGATTTTTGTTTTTGACGATAATTCTTTAAGATAAAACCAATAAAAATTGCAATCAAAACTAATCCGATTAAAAGAGAATTTCTGATTACGATTTGTTTTTCACTTTCCTTTTTTGTGATTAAATCTTTCTGAAGTTGTTCTTCCTGCAACTTTGTTTGTTTTTTTTCAAACAGTAGTTCACTTTCCTTTGTTTCAATTGATTTGTGATTTTCCAGCGACTGAATGCTATCAATGGCTGATTGATATTCTTCGTGCGCTTTTAAAGCCTGATCAAACTTATTAAATTTTTTGTAACTCAAATAAAGGAGATTCAAAAAGTCTCTTTGAGAGTAAATATCCTTCAGTTCTCTTGAAAGCTCGAGTCCTTTTTTAGACGAAACAATTGCATCCTTGAATTGATAATTATCAAGATAAAAAATTCCCAGATTAATAAGGCGATACTGTAAATTATTTTTATCATTAACCGATTCATAGAATTTAATGGATTTTAATAAAAATTCTTTTTCTTTCTCCGTATTTTTTTTCGCTCCGTAAAGTTGCGCCATGCACCAGTATGAGAGCCCAATAAATCCCGATTCGTTATTTTTTTCAGCGCAGGCTTTCAATTTTTCGATCATCAGTTCAGCGTTTTGAAAATCATTCATTGCCATGTACGTCGAAAACATTCTTTGAAATATATAACCCTCGGTTTGATAATCTTTTGTCTTCTCAATTAGTTTTAAATTTTCTTTACATTTTTCTATTGATTTATTATTGAGTCCAATTAAATTATACTGTTCGCTGATACGAAGCAAAACATCGGAAGCAATTGATAATTTATTCAATTGAATATATGTTGAATAGGCAGGGAGAAAATACTCAAGGGACTTTTCATTTTTGCCAATCTGATAGTAAAATTCACCGATGTTCCGCAAATAATAGGCATGAATAATTGCATTATTTTTTTCAAATAATTTTATTCTCGTTGACAGCGTGTCAAATGCATCTCTTGTTTTTCCGGCCTTTTGGAGAATTCTTGCCAGTTCAACATATTTTTCTTCCGTTTTTAATGTGTCGTTCAGCTCTTTTCCAATTTGAATCATGAATTGATTTAACTGAATCTGCTCAAAGTAATTTCTTTTTTCTGTGTGAAAATAATTTTCGATTTCCAGAAAATAGATTTTACTGTTAAGAATTTGTTTTTTTGTCAGTTCACCGGACCCACTTTTTATTAATTGCTCTGTGAATTTTATTCCGAGGGATCCATACTTGATGTTTTCTTCAACCGGGCAAATTTCACATAGCGCTTTATAGTGTTTCAATTTAGCGCTGTCCGATTTACAATTAGAAATTAAAACCAGAATGGAGTCTAGTTTTTTTTGGGTCTGAGAAAAATTTTCCCAACAAAAAAAGCTTAAGAAAACGAAGACAAGGATAATTTTCACTTGATTTATTTTAATCATTCGAAAAACTCTTAAGCGAAATTAACTAAAGTAATGATGCTAATTTGGAGAAAATTGTAAAGGTAATTGTAAAACAAAAAACCCCCGGTGTTGCCGGAGGTTTCTTGTAACACATAAACTGGGTGAACACATAAACACCCTTAAACCATGGCTTTGCTTTGCAGTTGGTTCCACCCCGCGGCAAAAGCCAAAAATTCCGCGGGATGGAGTGTTTTAAACTGTTGACCTACGAGGTAGAATGCAACAGCTAAAAATTTATTTTTCCGTTTAGTTTTAAATGCAGGGAATTTGATTATGCAACCCAAAACAATACCGGAGTCTTCAATTGACCCTACTAAATAATTATGCCTCGTTTTCGCTTGAATTGTTTTCCTTAATGGAATGAATTATACGTCCTTCAATTTCCGCGGCAAGTTCAGGATTGTCCTCAAACAAGGATTTTACAGCGTCACGACCTTGTCCGAGTTTTGTTTCCTCATAACTAAACCATGAACCGCTTTTTCGAATTATTCCTTTATCAACGCCCATATCAATGATTTCACCGACACGTGAAATTCCTTCACCAAACAAAATGTCGAATTCAGCCTGACGGAAAGGTGGAGCGACTTTGTTTTTTATCACCTTTACGCGAACGCGGTTACCGCTTACGGATTCACCTTCCTTCAATTGACCAATTCGACGAATATCAAGTCGGACAGAAGCGTAAAATTTTAATGCATTTCCACCAGTTGTTGTTTCCGGATTGCCAAACATAATTCCGATCTTTTCACGTAATTGGTTGATGAAGATGCAGCAGCATCCTGTTTTGTTGATTGTGGCGGTCAGTTTGCGCAATGCCTGGCTCATTAATCTCGCCTGAAGTCCCATTTTACTGTCTCCCATTTCGCCTTCAATTTCACTGCGTGGTGTAAGTGCCGCAACAGAGTCAATCACGATGAGGTCGATTGCACCTGAACGGATAAGGTTATCTGCAATTTCAAGTGCTTGCTCTCCGTTGTCTGGTTGGGAAATTAGTAAACTGGAAATATCAACACCTAGTTTTTCTGCGTAAAACCGATCAAATGCATGTTCTGCATCAATAAAGGCGGCAATTCCACCATTCTTCTGAACATTCGCAATTGCGTGAATGGCCAGGGTAGTTTTTCCGGAAGATTCCGGTCCATATATTTCAACAATCCGACCCTTTGGAAAGCCTCCGATTCCAAGTGCCATATCCAAACCGAGTGATCCGGTTGAAATGGCTTCCATTGGCTCAACGATCTGGTCACCCATCTTCATGATGGCTCCCTTTCCGTAGGTCTTTTCAAGTTTGTCAAGCGTAAGTTGAAGTGCCTTTAATTTCTCCTGACTTACTTTTTTTGTTTCGGTGGCTTCACTTGCCATTTCTGATTTTTTACTCATATGTTTTGTTTATTGTTTACGGTTTGTTGTTTTAATTTCTTTACAAATATTTATTGTTAGCTACGACAAAACATGTCGCAGTAAAAAATTTAGTTTATTTTTAATTCGTTTAAAATTTGCTCAGCGTGCCCTGCGGTTTTCACTTTTGTGATTATCAATTCGATTTTTCCTTTTTCATCTATTACAAAAGTGGTACGAACCAACCCTTTATATTTTACACCGAATAATGATTTTTCTCCCCAAACATCATATGCCTTAATTATTTTATGGTCAACGTCGGCAATCAGCGGGAAGGGCAAACTAAATCGCGAAGAAAATTTAAGATGTGACGCTTCAGAGTCAGCGCTTACGCCGATTATTTCAAACCCTTTTTTCTTCAGCTTGGCGTAGTTATCTCGTAGGTCGCAGTTTTGAATAGTACAGCCAGGTGTATTGTCTTTTGGGTAGAAAAACAAAATGACTTTTTTTCCTTTAAAATCCTTTAGTTGAATTGTTTTTCCATCTTTATCCTTTCCAGAAAAATCAGGAGCCTTTTCTCCGATTTTAAATTTTGTTTGGTGTTTCATCTTACCTTTTTTGAAATTCATTTCACTCAAATTTAATTCACCTGCTAAGTAGGGTGTTGAAAAGGTTTTCAAATTATTTCCACGTTTTTTTATAATTAGGCGCATAAATCAATGATAATAATATTATCAAAAAGGATTTACCCAATGATAACCATATTAATACTGTGTCCAAGATTTTTTTGTGAATTTAATTATCAACAATTGTAAGTTGCTGAAAGATAGCGTGATAATTTTTTTTCCTGAACGAGCTTTGAAACGGAATTATATTTTTTTTCCGAG
>OMJH01000141.1 GCA_900299295.1 Bacteroidota bacterium | reverse complement strand
TGATTGGACGAGTTGTTATTTGCTGAACGATTCAAGTACAAAAAAATATAGATACAATCAATTTTTACTTGAAGAAAACAATGACCCAGACAGGCATTCAAATGAAATTACATTACAGTCTGGAGAATATATTTATGAAATTTACCAAGCCCCTGAAGTAGCAGGATTCGCTCCTGATAATATGACGCTTGTAGAAATAGGTTGCTTGATGGTAAGTTCATTATTAACCGATACCGAGTATGAAAATGAATCATTAACAAATACTACTTATATCGGGTGAGCGAATCAAAAACAAATATTATTAAAACAGATTTATTTAATGCTAAGTTAGCTGTTAATCAATCACCTGTTATTTCTGTAAATAAAAATCAGAAGATAATTTCATGGGGCAAAAAAAATTCATATCCCGATAAATTAATTTTTTGGTTTAACAATGATGCTGAACATGGCTCTATTTGCAACGGAAAAGCGACTTATGTAAGTGGTAAAAGTATTTTGTCAGATAATCCGGCAGTAAATCAATGGTTGCAAAAAGCTAATGAAACAGAGAGCTTTCACGATGTTTATATAAAAGCGGATTTAGATGAGGTAATTTCAGGCGGGTATTTTCTTAAAATAGTATCAAATATTGCAGGACAGCCGATTGAATTTTTCCATATTCCTTTTGCAAAATGCAGAATATCTGAATGTCTAAACTATGTGAAAGTTTGCGATGACTGGCAAGACAATCAATGTACTCGTTACATTTATCCTGTTTGGCAAAAAGGTGTAGTACAACCTTCAATATTTTATTATAAGAAATATTCACCAGCTGCAAATAAACTGGATGGCATTTATTCAAAGCCTGAATATTTACAAGCGACTCAAGATATTGACACTGATATTAGAATCTCCTCATTTGGTAATTCATTAGTGTCTAAAGGATTTACGGCAGGTCATATAGTTACTGTATTCAATGGGGAGAAAGACCCAAAACAGCAACAAGAAACTGCAGAAAAAATAAAAGGAAATCACGAGGGAGAAAATAATGCAGGAAATACTGTTGTAATATTCACCGACCAGAACGGAAAAGAAACTCAGGTAACAGCAATTCAAACATCTGATTTAGATAAACAATTTGAAGTAATTTCAAAAAGAAACCAGCAAAAGAAGTTAACTGGACACAATGTTTCAGGAATTTTATTTAAAATAAAAACTGAAGGGCAATTAGGCAACAGAAAAGAATTGTCAGAGGCACATGAATTATTTATCAACGAATACGCAAAGCCAAAACAAAATCAAAAAAATAAAATTTTAGATATTTTTTACAAGGCAAGATTTAATCAGCCTATCGGTGATTTGAAGTTTGAGCAAATTGAAATTATCGGAGTTGACTGGAGCGATCCTAATATTCAGAAATATTTTACAACCGATGAAATAAGAGAAAAATTAGGATTCTCGGCAAATCCACAAGTGGCTTCACCAAACGGTGCGCCAACAGCACAGCCATTAGCTAATAATGCAATGGTGAATGAAAATATTAAAAACCTTACCGGCAGGCAGTTTCAGGGATTAATGAGGATTGTCGGAAAATATGAGAAAGGATTGATTAGTAAAGAAAGTGCGATTGCTTTAATGACTTCAGGATTTGGGGTGACTTTAGATGAAGCGAAAACATATTTGAATATTGTTGAAGATCCTGAAGAAACGATTAAGGCAGCAATTCAAAATAGAAATACAAAGTTCTATGAATTGTTTGATAAATATTCGCACAATAGGAATGATGATGAAATAATTTACGGAAAAATTGAGTTTGGAAAAGAGGAAGTTCCGCAGGAAATTCAGGATAAAATTTTGGCAACTATAAAAGGTAATCCTGATTTAACGGAAAAAGACATCGCAAAGCAAACAGGAATTGATATAAAACTTGTTGTTCTTGGATTGGCTGCATTAACAACAGCTGGCTACATTTCAACATTAAATAATTCAATCACACTTTTAGAAAAAGGAATTAACTGGGAAATACCTGAAGGTATCGGTGCTGAAATTTATACCGAATATGTTTATGGATTGCGAGAGGATTGTTCGCCACCCGTTTTACTTTCAACCTCACGTGACTTTTGTATTGAAATGTATAATAGAACGAAAACAAAGGCAATTTCATTTGAGGCAATAAATAAACTGGAAAATGAATTTGGTGAATCAGCATGGGATTATCGTGGTGGGTTTTATAATAATGGAAAAGAAACAACTCCATGGTGTCGTCACGTTTGGAAAGCAGTAACAAAAATTAAAAGAAAAAAATAATCATGGCACAGTTATTAGTTTCACAGGAATATTTAAGAGCGAGGTCAATTATTTCGGATAATGCAGATTTCAAATTACTTACTCCTATAATTGAACTTGTCCAAGATATTTATATACAACCGACACTTGGCACAAATCTTTATAATCAGATTAAGGAACAAAGTATACCTCCTGCAAACGAATTGACGGCAGTTAATAAAACTTTACTTGAAGATCACATTCAGAAAATAATGGTACTTTATATTCAGGCAGAAGCACCGTTGAGTTTTAAATATCGATTTATGAATAAGGGTGTTATGAGTTTGACTGATGAAAATGCTCAAGTAATTGATTTGACTGAATTGAAATATATTACTCAAGAATGGAAAACCAAAGCTGAGTTATATTTAAAAAGAATGATTTATTTTATTCTTGGCAATCTTAATAATTATCCATTATATCTCACAAATAATGGATTGGATAAAGAGCAGCCAACTCAATCAGCTTTTAATTCAGGGATGTATTTACCTGAAACGCCACCAAAAGGTTGGTTTACAAAGGAATTGTATTCAGATTTCAGTAAAAAAGTTTATTAATAATAAATGAAAAAAAAAGGAAAACCGGAATTAAGAAATGAAAAAAAATTAATAAAATTCCTAAAACAAATTGATAACCC
>OMJH01000140.1 GCA_900299295.1 Bacteroidota bacterium | reverse complement strand
TCCAGTCCACTATTTTCATAACCGAAGGTGATTCGGCCAGCGGGTCAATTACTAAGTCGCGCGACGTGGAAACCCAGGCCGTATTCAGCCTGAGAGGTAAGCCATTGAACAGTTTTGGACTGACCAAAAAAGTGGTTTACGAAAATGAAGAATTCAATCTTTTACAGGCCGCTTTAAACATTGAGGACTCCCTGGAAGAACTTCGGTACAATAACATCATCATTGCTACCGATGCCGACGTGGACGGCATGCACATCCGACTTTTACTGCTAACATTTTTTCTGCAATTTTTTCCGGATTTGGTTAAAAACGATCATGTAAAAATTTTACAAACACCCTTATTCAGGGTTCGTAATAAAAAAGAAACCCGTTACTGCTATTCCGATGCAGAACGAACACAAGCTATAGCGGCCCTTGGGCCTAAACCTGAAATTACCCGATTTAAGGGTTTGGGTGAAATTTCACCCGATGAATTCCGAAATTTCATAGGTAAAGACATGCGTTTGGAACCGGTTCTTTTGGATCAAAAAGCGAGCATTCAGGAGCTTTTAAGCTATTACATGGGAAAAAATACACCTGAGCGTCAGGAATTTATCATTCAAAACCTGAAAGTTGAAAAAGACATGGAATAAGCAATAAGTGTAAAAAAATCATAAAAACTCCATTCATACTTGAGATTTTTGAATTTAAAGGTATATTTGCTTATAAACTATTATTATGAAATCAATCGCTCAATCTACCGTATTATCTGTAATATTGATAGCCGGAATGACCCTAGTGTCTTGTAAATCTAAAAAAGAAGCAGCAACGGTCACCGTTAAAGAAACCGGATTTAAAAAAGTTGAATCACCTTTGTCAGATAAACAATACAAAAGTGACGACCAACACTTCAGAGCTCGAGGCATAGGCGAATCACCGGATGAAACGGCTTCTCGCAAAATTGCATTAATGAATGCTAAGTCGGAACTGGCCAGTCTCATACAAACCACAATGAAAAAAGTATCCGATCAATATACCAATCAACGCACTGTTGGTAAGGATAAAGAATATGAAAATAAATTTGAAGAGATGACCCGAGAGGTAACCAACTTGGAAATGGCTAATTTGAGAGAAATTGGCACAGAAACCTACACCAATGAACAAGGTTTATACAAAACGTATTTGGTGCTTGAAGCCAAAAAGGATGAAATTTTCCAAAAGATGGATTCGCGCATCAGTTCGGATAAAAAGTTACAGCTGGATTATGATAAAGCTAAATTTCAGCAGGTTTTTGATGAAGAAATGAAGAAAATGGCTGAGGGCCGTCCTTAATATAAAGCAACGATTTTTTAAAAGCATCGAAAGATGCTTTTTTTTTGAATGAAAACAATCTGCACCCTAATAATTAGCAGTATTTTATTTTGGGCTTGTTCCGGGGCCAAAAAGTATTATAAGCAAGGCCTCAAATATGAGGAAAGCGGTATGATTGAAATGGCGGCCGACATGTATTTAAATGCACTTAAAGCCAAACCCACTTTTATTGAGGCCCGAATTAAATTAAAAGATATCGGACAAAAACATATTACCAGGCTCTCTTCCAGTTTTTTTAAAAATTACAGTACCCAAGACTACGAAAGCTGTTTAGAAAATTTTGTTAAGCTAAAAGCCTACTGCGAACAAAGCCAATCATTGGAAATCAGTTTAGATTATCCAAAGTCCTATAACGATGATTTTAATAATGCACTGGAATTATTTTCTGAGGATCAGTACGGCAGATCCAAGCAATGGCTTCAAAAAAAACGCTACAACGAGGCACTGCAGCACATTCAAAAAATTCGAAAATACAATCCTGACTATAAAAACACTCAGGAATTGTATGTAATGGCCTCTTGTGAGCCATCGTATCAGTCGGCCATTCAAACGATATCTCAAAAAAACTACAGTTCGGCCTACCAATCTTTAAATACCATTCGCGGAATTACTCAGAGCTACAAAGATTACACCGATTTATGGGAACTTACAACGTTAAAATTAAAAAAACGCATCCTTTTTTTGCCTCGCTTTACCAAGGGATCTTCCAACTGGGAGCTGGAGCTTAATCAGTTGCTCTCAAGCCTCCAAAACCCAGGCATCGAAATTATTTCGGAACCGGCTGTGTTAAAGCCGGCAGCTCAGATTGAACTGCACCAAAATGTATTGGCTCAGGCATTGGGAGCCAGTCATGTTGTGTTGTTTACGGTTACAGAAATTTCACAAAACACCGTGGGGCCACGCCGTACCTCATATACGGCCTATCAGGAATACCGCTATAAAAAAAACGACCAGGTGTATACCGACTACAAGAGTGTTCCGTATTTTAATGTCAGAGGCGAGCGCTACGTTCAATACAAATTTCAATACAGCATTTTTGATAAACGCCAAAATCGAATTACCGAATCAAAGTCAGAACTTGTTAAAATTTCAGATGTAATCGAATACAATGAGTTTGATGGCAAATACCAAGACAATCTTAATTCGTTATTTAGAAACCGCCCCAACGGCAGTTTTGTAATCGGCGAGGGGGCCTGGAGAAATTTATTTTCTGCCAGAAACCGATTTATGAGTTACGAAGAATTAAAACAGCAGGCCTTTGAAAAGAACAAATCTATGATGTCCTCTATAATAAACCGTCTGCCATGAAAAGGAATGTAGCTATGGGATGGATAATGGTTTTTGCCGGTTGGTTTTTTTTACTTCAATCTCAAAATCTTTCCGGGACACAAAATTTGCCTCTTTGGACAAAAACCCGACCCAACAGTGCATTTAAATATGTGGGCATTGGTTTTTGTGAAAAGTCTAAAGGACAGGGATACCGAATGGAGGCAAAAAAAAATGCGCTGTTTGATTTAGCATCTGAAATAAAAGTGGATATTTCATCCAATTCGGTTTTGTATAGTGTGCAAAACAATAACCAGTATAACGAAAGTTTTAATTCATTGATTAAGCTTTCCAACAGCGATAATTTAGAGGGGTATCAGTTGGTAGATTCTTACGAAGACCAAGATCAGTATTGGGTGTATTACCAATTGGATAAAGAAGATTATGCAAAAATAAAAGCCCAAAAAAAACAACGCATACTGGACCAGTCTGCACAATTATTAGGACAGGCCAAAAACGAAGAAAAATCCGGAATTCTAACGCCCTCTCTTACCAAACGCCTGCAGGCATTTGCTTTAATAGTTCCCTATTTAAATGAAGAAAT
>OMJH01000139.1 GCA_900299295.1 Bacteroidota bacterium | reverse complement strand
CCCGGGAAAAACTAAAATGGAAACCAGCAAAATTTTTTTACCAACACTCATTAGCGATTAAAGATACAAACGATTCGTTTTACTAATCAAGCTTTTCCGAGATAAAAATTTCAGCGAAGCAAGGCTTTAGATTTTGAAATAATGAAAATCAGAAGTGCCAAAGGTTTGAGATTGGTATGAGGTCCTCAATTGTTCTAATGTTTTAATTTTTCCGGAATCAATTTCCTTAAGCACAATGTCGTGCCATTTTTTTATGTTTGATTTTTCGATGGCATTGTAATCATCCGGGAATTTCTCAAGAATTTCGATCACCACCGCCTTTAATGATTCGGGGTCACCAAGCTTGTTTCGTATGATCGAAACAATTACAGAAATAACGTAAAGGACAAAAAGCCCAATGATGGCTCCTAACTCAGGATCAATGGTGCTCCGCAGCATTACTGTGACCACCACTGTTCAAATGGTCAACAATGGCCTTGCGGTTTTCGAGATATTGCTTGTGTGGCGGAGTGCGGTTGTCAGGGATTCCGACATAAGTTCCTTCCACAAGTACAATGAAAATCAGATAACAAATGAATACAATGTAAGGCGCAAGGATTGTCCATTTCATGAATTTTACCTCATGACCCAGGTGCATGAATATCATTACAATATATCCTGCTTTTAAGACCGTAAGTCCAACAAAAATAATCTTTAAAATAGTAGATGAACGTCGCTCGCTGTCCAACAAACCCATTTTACTGGAATAAGTACCAATAATAAGTTCAAGAATGGTAACGCCCAACATAATCCAAAACACCATCCATAATTTTTTACGGATAGGCTTACCCTCCTCTTCCGAGTGGTTACTCATTTTTTCATACTCGGGATAATCATCGTGAAATTCCATAGTGCGATTTGATTTAAGTGATTATAATAAGTAGAAGAAAGTGAATACGAAAACCCACACTAAATCTACGAAGTGCCAGTATAAACCAACTTTTTCAATCATTTCATAATGCCCGCGACGATGATAAACGCCACGTAAAACATTGATGAAAATGATAATGTTTATGACTACGCCTGAAAAAACGTGAAATCCGTGAAATCCGGTGATGAAGAAAAAGAAATTGGCAAACTGCGGAGCACCGTATTCATTAACGGTCATATTCGCTCCGTGAAATTCTTTTACAACTCGCGCACCTGTTGCAGCATCAATTTGTGGAACCATACCCCCCGCCTCTGTGCCAACAATGAAATGAAACCATTCCCATGCTTGTGAACCTACGAACATTAAACCTCCGATAATTGTAAGTAATAGCCAGATAGTTACTCCCTTTTTATCCATACGATGTCCCGCTTCGACCGCCAGTACCATCGTAACAGATGACATAATCAAAATGAAGGTCATTAACCCGACATACGCAAGAGGTACATGCTGATGAACGAAAGGAAAATGTGTAAAGACATTCTCCGCAAGCGCCCATTCATCGGCGTGGGCATGTCTCGAAAATCCGTATGCGCAAAGCAAACCACCGAATGTTAGGGCGTCAGAAATGAGGAAAAACCACATGAACATTTTGCCGTAGCTAACATTCATCGGTGATTTACCGCCGTCCCAAGCTGTTTTGGAGTCAAACTGAACTGCGTGTGCCATAGTCTTTTTGTTTTTGCCGTGAATCGGAATAAGGATTCCAATCAAAGCTTAAAATGTGTTAATAATTTGGATGCAAGTTTAACGAATAAAATACAAAAAAAGAAATAAATAAACCCATAAAATATCCATGAAGTGCCAAAAAGTGGCACAAAGTTGAAGTCCGTGGTAGTCTTTCGGGGAATAAGCGCCTTTAAGCAATTTTAAAAAAGTCCAAATTACAGAACCAATTGCCAATACGAGGTGAAAAACATGGGTTAGGGTAAGAACCAGTATAAATGAAGCGGCGATATTTGCCTTATTACCAAGCGAATAAATACCTTGTTGGTGCAGTTCGTAAAAACCGGAATATTGGCTATAGCAAAATACTATTCCTAAAAAAAGTGTAACCGCCATGGCTATTCTTGCCGGTCCGGCTTTTTCTTTTTTAATTGAATTAATCGCAAGGATCATCGTTGCGCTGCTTATTAACAATACAGCGGTAGAAATAAAATAAATGTCCGGCAAGCGAAATGTAATCCAATCCTTTGATTCTTTACGAATGATATAGGCGCTTGTAAGTCCCGCGAAAATCATTATAACGGAGAAGGTCAGCAACCAAACCATCATTTTTTCTGCTTTGTACTTTTTTCGTTTTGCTTCGTCCGCCTCTGTGGCGGGATTTAGAGCTGATGTATCCATTTTCCGGCAAGTATTAAAAGTTGAACAACAGGAAGGTAGACAAAGGAGGCAAACATAAGTTTTCGTGCCGCTTCTACCGAGCAGTCACGAAAAAGTTTTAAAGCGAAAATGAAAAACCAAACACTCGACAAAAAAATGATTGTACCGGTAATCCAGCTATGAAATAAAAAAATACTTGGTAAAATACTGATTGGAATAAGGAACAAGCAATAAACTAAAACCTGGAAAGCACTTGCCTTACTTCGGCCTGAGAAGGAAGGTAACATAAAAAATCCAGCTTGCTGATAGTCGTCGTGCAGCACCCATGCTATCGCCCAAAAATGAGGGAATTGCCATATGAACTGAATTGAGAACAGAACCCAGGCTTCATAGGTAATTTCTCCAAACCCGTAGGTGGAAGCGACTGCGCCGATTAAAGGAGGCAGAGCACCCGGAATCGCGCCTACAAAAACGGCAAAGGGAGTTATGCGTTTCAGCGGAGTATAAGCGATTGTATAAAGCAAAGCTGATGCGAGTCCTATAATTGCCGCCAGCGGGTTGTGAAAGTACCAGATAAGGCCAACGCCTGAAATAAGAACAATGGAGCAAAAAATAACCGATTCAAGCCTCTTCAGCCGTAATGTAGGTAAGGGTCGGTTCATGGTTCTATTCATGAGCAGGTCAAGATCTTTTTCGATGATCTGATTAAAGCCGTTCGAAGCACCGGTTATTAAAAAACCACCTAAACATAAAAATAGAATTTGTGACCAACTTGGGTTATTGGAAACCGTTAGATAACTCAACACGGCTGAGATTACCACTAGGCTGGAAAGACGAAATTTCATCAGCTCCCCGAATGCCTTTATACGTGAGGTTGATTGTACAATTGATATTTCCCCGCTGTTTTCCAAAAAAAATCTTGGCACAAATGTACCAAGATTAATCAGTTTCAGACAGAAGAAATCAGGATATTTCTTTTGTTGAAAAATTCAAATCGCGCAGGCTGTTCTTAAGCTTTTTTTGCAACAGCTTTTTTTGCAACAGCTTTTTTTGCAACAGTTTTTTTTGCAACAGTTTTTTTAGCAACAGCCTTCTTCCCTTTTTTGGGGCGCTTTACGCCGTAACTGCCGATGTGTATTTTACCGCGCTTGCTTTTTTTGTCTCCTTTTCCCATAATGAATTATTTTTTTTCAGGATAAAAGTAAAATTTATTTTTCGTTCCGGTAATTTTTTTTGTTTAGCTATTGAGTCGAAAGTTTTTTATAACGAATGCGTTTGGGTTCTACATTACCGATTCGTTTTTTGCGGTTTTCTTCGTATTCGGAGAATCCCCCCTCAAAGAAATACACCTGCGAATCGCCTTCAAACGCGAGAATGTGTGTGCACACACGATCGAGAAACCAACGGTCGTGCGAAATAATTACCGCGCAACCTGCAAAGCTTTCAAGACCCTCCTCCAAAGCGCGAAGTGTATTTACGTCCAAATCGTTAGTTGGCTCGTCCAACAACAACACGTTTCCTTCGGCTTTTAATGCCATTGCAAGGTGCAGGCGATTTCGCTCACCCCCCGAAAGCACACCGCATTTTTTCCCCTGGTCATTTCCGCTGAAGTTGAAACGAGAAATATAAGCGCGTGAAACCATGGTTCTACCTTCAAAAACCAAATTATCTGCACCGCCGCTTAATACCTCGTATACTGTTTTGTCGGGATTGATATCCTTGTGTGACTGATCAACGTAAGAAATTTTTACGGTTGGACCGATTTTAATTTCACCGCCATCAGGTTTTTCCATTCCAAGAATGGTTTTAAACAATGTTGTTTTTCCGGCTCCGTTGGGTCCGATGATTCCAACGATTCCTGCGGGCGGTAAGCGAAAGCTGAGATTTTCAAATAACACACGGTCGCCGAATGATTTGGTAAGATTTACTGCCTCGATCACTTCATTTCCCAGGCGCGGGCCATTCGGAATAAAAATTTCCAGTTTTTCTTCTTTTTCCTTTACGTCCTGATTCAACAATTTATCGTAGTTGGCCAAACGAGCTTTTTGTTTAACTCCACGTCCCTTCACGCCGGCACGCACCCATTCTAATTCGCGCTGTAATGTTTTTTGCCGTTTGCTTTCTGTTTTTTCTTCCTGTTTTAATCGTTCACGTTTCTGATCTAACCAGGAAGAGTAATTTCCTTTCCAGGGAATGCCTTCACCCCGGTCTAGTTCGAGAATCCATCCTGCAACATTATCCAAAAAGTAACGGTCGTGAGTAACGGCTATAACCGTTCCCTTATAGTTTTGCAGATGTTGTTCCAACCAGTGAACACTTTCAGCATCTAAGTGGTTGGTGGGCTCGTCAAGCAAAAGAATTTCAGGTTCCTGTAACAACAAGCGACATAAGGCAACGCGACGACGCTCT
>OMJH01000138.1 GCA_900299295.1 Bacteroidota bacterium | reverse complement strand
AAGATACATTTCATATCACACTAGATTATAAGTTCAATTCTTAAACGCAATATTAATTGATTTAAAAGTTGAGTAAATGATCCTATTCAGAAATCACCACGCGGTAGGATTTAATTTTTGAATCGCCTTCAGAAACGTTCAAAAAATAAACTCCTTTTGGTAAGATACCCAAGTTTAATCGTACCGTGTTATTATCAACGTCTGTAACACCGGGATTTTTTTCATTCATTACACCTTGTCCCATGCTATTCATCAAGGAAAACGTTAATTCTGCACGGCTACAGAAATAGGAAATTTGAATAGAATTATTTGCAGGATTAGGGTAAATCATTGTTTTTTTACTGAATCCTTGAAGATTTTCGCCAAGACAAGCAGAAACATTTACAGTAATAGTTGAGCTGTTGCTGGCCGGCGCTACCGCAGCGCCTTGTTGTGCAGAAACGCTATATGTGATGAGGTGAGTTCCCGCACCTGCTTGCGAAGGATCAAATGTATTGCCTGCTACGCCGGGACCAGAGAATGTACCTCCAATTGTTCCGGTTATATTAAGAGTAACCGGTGCATCCGTGGAGCAAAACGAAGTAGATGAAATTGTAAATCCTGCATCAGGTAAAATAATTAACTGAAGATCGTAGGTACCATTGTTGTTGGCTTGCGCAATCGGAAAGCCGGAGCACGCTCCGCCCCCAAAAGGGTAAGCATTAACATCAGCGAGAAAATTAATTACAGGTTTGAATATACCTGCCTCGGTTGGAGTGCCCTGAAAAAGAATACATCCATTTGCGGGTGAATTATACGAAGCTTGGTTCGGGCTTCCTGTAATACCTAAAGGCAAACCCGTGAAGGTAAAATTGTCGATGTTTGTAATGATAACACCCGTGCCTGCATTCGCAGGTGAAATTAACCCCGCATCAAAGCAAGATGTGGTGATGTGAAAAGATTCGAAATCGGAGTACGGCCTGTTCACTGTATCGGTGGATAATAGTGTATCACACACACCGCCATACGCCGGCAAAGAACTTAGGCAGTTAGTTGGCGAACATTGCGCGTCTAAAACAGATGTGTTTAAAACGAAACAAACAATAAGAGAGAGTAAAATGCAATTTTTCATAGCGGGGTTTTTGGTTGAGTTGCAAATATACTTCCTTTAACGAGAAAGATACTTACCCCCGCTGTTCTATATCAAGAATTAATTAGAAATCTATATTTCTGTTTTTATTTTGAGTTTGTCTTCAATACCAATTCCTATTTAAGAAAACTGTCTCAATCCGGATCAGTCCCTTCTGAATTGGTAGAAAATAAACTGTTTATTTTTCCTCTGGTGTTTAAAATTATTAGCACCTGATCAATGTATGCATGATGATGAATGTCAAATCGCGCCATTGTCCATGCAGTTTCTCCGTCCCAACCGTCCCAGCTAACAAATTTTACCTTGCAATTGCTCTCTCCTAAAATATCCTGAAATTGCCGAATTGTTTTTTTGATGGCTGAGTCTTTGTGCATTTGAACGGGTAAAAAATGAACAGACGAATAGATGCTGTCATTGAAATTTTCATAGCAGTACCGGTCAAGACTTTCTAGAGCTTCTTCATTTACAGTTTTATTTTCCAGTATATCTTTCAATCGATGTTCAAAGACATTCAGCGCTGCCCATAACGAATCTTCCATTATTTCTTTCATATCCACATGAGGAATAACCTGCCAATTACTGTTTTCTGTAAACGTAGGGATTACGTCTTCAAGCGCAGCATTCACTTGTTCTTTTGTGATTGAAGTGGTTTGTCCCTTTAGTTGTACTGCAATTACGGAAAGCAAAACAACAATGAGTTTTTTTAATTTCGGTGAAAACATTTAAATGTTTTTTCTGTATAACAGAAATACCTGCTCACCGTTACGTTTTCGGTTTTTCTTGGCGGCGAATTAGTAAATGATTTTAAAGATCAATTGATCAACCACAGCAACGTGTTATTTTTTTCTTTTTTCAATCTTTTGTCGATTTCTGTGAATGTATGATTGGAAACAGCGGGACAACCCCATCCTTCGGGCGCGCCCTTCGGATAAACTTCTTCATCATTAATTTCATCTAACGAATGAAACACGATGGCTCGCTTCATTGCTTTGTTGTTGGATTCATCAACGCCCTCCAGTAAATATTTTGTTTTTACACCAAAAATGCTAACCCCTCTATCTCGCAAAATGTATTTACCAAGCGCCGAACAATGGCTTTCCTCGATATTGCTGAACGCAGGAGATTCTTTGGTTTCATCTCCCAGCCATTTATGATTCCCGCATCCGTGCGACACCAGAAACGTATCCGTAAAATTCCCGGATTCAAAATTATAAACGTAAAATCGTTTTTTCCCGGAGTGTATCGATAAATCCGCAAGCATAAACCAGGATGTGTTTAACTTATTTTGCTTGCAATATTCCTTTGCAGCTTTAAAATAAGAGGTGTAATCTTTTGATTTTTTCGTTGCAGGGCCATCAACCGCATTTTTACAACCGAAAACCAAAGCAAATAAGGAAAGTAGAAGTATTCTCATCAAATGCAAAATTAATTCAATTTGCCGCCTCGAAGATGAAATCGTGTAGGGATTAACTTTTTTTGGTAAAAGACCTTTGTTTATATTTGGATATTCAAATAAACCATCAACATGAAAAAATCAGTTATTATTTTCTTTTCCTTTATTTCGATTTTAGTAAATGCGCAGTCTTACAACGGGCCCGAAAGTGTAGAGTTTGATTTTGCCAATAATCGCTGGCTTATCGGAAATAAAAATAATGGCACTGTTATCGCACGTGACATGAATGGAAATTTTACCTCTTTTGTGAGTGGAATGACCAGCGGACCTTACGGGATTGAGATTCTTGGAAACACGCTGTATTGTTGTCATAATGGAGGAAGTATACGCGGCTTCGATTTAACCACCGGAGCGCAGGTATTTAATTTAAATCTCGGTGCAAGCTTCCTTAACGGAATTTGTTCGGATGGCGTAAATAATTTGTTCGTCACGGATTTTACTGCAAAAAAAATATACCGTGTTAACGTGCTGAATAATTCGTTTACTGTATTTGTAACCGGCCTTGCGAAAAGTCCAAATGGAATTATTTATGAAGGAGCCAACCAACGACTTGTTTTTGTAAACTGGGGAGCCAGTGCGCCAATACAACAGGTTGCTCTTTCCGACTCATCGGTAACAACATTAATCACAACAACGTTGAGTAATATCGACGGAATTGCCGCTGACGCGTATGGAAATTATTATGTTAGCACATGGGGGAATAATACCATTCGTCGGTATTCTTCCAATTTTACTGTAGGTCCAACCACTGTCGTAACTGGACTTTCCTCTCCTGCAGATCTTTTTTACAATCAGCAAAATGATACGCTTGCGATTCCAAACAGCGGCACTTTAAATAACGTTGTGTGGGTTGGTTTTGGTTCTACACTAAGCACACACGCTACCCCGGGCGATATTTCAGTAGTGAAAATTTTCCCTTCTCCAACTTCAGGAACTTTTACCATTGATTGTGATTTTGGCGTGGAGAATGTTCGGGTTTTTGATATAAACGGCAAAAAACTGATTGAAAAGAATTATCAAGACGCACAAAAACAAAAAATTTTATTTGAATCATTTTTGCCAAACGGGAACTATCTCATTGAAATTACAGGCAGTGAGCATCATGCAATTCGTCAAATAAACGTGGAAAACTAATGGGAGCACTTTATTCGGAAAAACAAAGATTCAGACAATGGTGGCTTGTGTTATTGATTTCGTTGCCGACCTTGTTTTTTTGTGTTATGGCGGTAGGTCAGTTTTTTTTTGGAATTGTGTTGGGCGACAACCCGATGTCCAACAATGAGTTGATTATTGCATTTTCGGTAAATCTTATCCTTTTAGTTTTGTTTTTTTCTGCGAGGTTAGAAACACACATTGAAAAAGATTGCATCCGTCTACGGTTTTTCCCATTCCATTTTTCTTTTCGTAGTTATTCACGAGATGATATTGCAAACGCTTACGTTCGCGAATACAAACCTATTGCAGAGTACGGAGGTTGGGGCATACGCGGATTTGGAAAGAACCGTGCGTTTAACGTGTCGGGGAATCAAGGGTTGCAGCTTGAGTTTACCGATGGCCGAAAAATTTTGATTGGCACACTGAACCCGAGCGAAATGAATGTTGCTGCCCTGAAGTTTTTAGGTAAAAAATCTGCTTAGGGTTTTTTTGGCGCTATTTTTAAAATTCTAAATTTCTTTCATTTCCTTTAATATCTTTGAGTTTTTCATTTTTGCAAGGCGCTAAATTGAGCAACAATTCAAAAATAAAAAGTAGGGATTTTAAACTTAATCTCCTTTTACAAATTACAAAGGCGATTAACGAAAATATGTCCGTACAAAATCTGCTCACCTTGTTTGAAGATATTCTTCGCAACAAACTTAAAATCGGGAAGGCGGTGTTGTTTAGAAATGACAACCAGTGGAAATGTCTTTTTCACTATTCTCTTGATGGTAAAAGTCAGGTTGTGGATTTCCCCGAAGGACTACTTATAATTCGGGACATCGGCACGATTCCGGTTCACACGCCCGAATTAAAAAGTGAATTTGAAATTGTTGTACCTGTTTACCACAAAGAAAAACCCCTTGCTTTTTTGTTGTTGGGAGATATTGATGAATCGCTATTACAATTAAGTACCGCAATTAAGCATTTGCCTTTTGTTCAGACTCTCACCAATATTATTATTGTTGCGATGGAAAACAAAAAATTATTCAGAGAAAATTTAAAGCAAGTAGCCATGGCCCGTGAACTGGAGTTGGCTTCAGAAATGCAGCACATGTTGGTCCCGGAACAGCTTCCTGATAATAATTTCTTGAGTGTTGCGGCCGTTTACCTGCCGCAACAACAGGTAGGTGGAGATTATTTTGATTTTATCCCTTTAAACGATGATGAGTTCCTGATTTGTATGTGTGATGTTTCAGGTAAGGGAATGTCCGCCGCATTATTGATGAGCAATTTTCAGGCGAACCTACACGCACTATCTTCGGTCAACAGCAATCTGCCTTGGCTGATGCAACAATTAAATAAAAAGGTTTGTCAAGGTGCTAAGGGTGAAAAATACATTACCGCCTTTATCGCCCGTTATCATGTTCCTTCTCACAAACTAGAGTATTTGAATGCCGGGCATCATGCGCCGGTGCTACTTACGGGCGATCGCATCCACTTGCTCGAAGCTCAGCAGCCGGGCCTGGGAATGATCGACGACCCTGTATTTCCGAATTCCACAATTCACGAAATAGAACCAAATTCTCTTCTTGTATGTTATACCGACGGGGTTGTTGAATTAGAAAATGAAGAGGGAAACTTTTTCGGAACTGATAAATTGATTAATCTGGTCAAAAGTTTTTCGCATGAACGGCCAAAGCAATTGAACCAGAAGATCATATTGGAGTTAGAATCGTTCAAAGAAAAGCTGCCTTATTCAGACGATGTAACGTTACTGAGCTGCAGATTTTTTTAATTACACGTTTTAATTTTTCACCCCTCGTACTTCTAAGTAAAGGTTGCTTTGAAAAAACGTTTCACAATGTTTTTGACGACGATTTATCGTGTTGAAGAAAATTTTAGAAAGTTCCTTTTCCTGGTATTCTAATCTGAATATGCAAACACTTTTCCCGAAACCGATGGTTGCTTCTCTGAGCTGTTTTACATGTTTTTTAAAAATAGTGGTTTTACTTTTCTTTCTGTTCCGCTTCCTTCTTTTTTTCTTCCTCTATTTCCTTACTTCTTTTCAGCGCGGCATGGATTTTTTTTTCTTGTAGTTCTTCTTTCTCCTGGCGATCAGCGCGGTCACGTATGCGTATTGTTTTTTCACGCATCCCACTGAAATAATCTTTGGTGGTAATAATCACAACACCACCGGTTAAATCCCCATAGGCCGCCGGAACACCACCTGAAATTATCGAAGCGCTTTGAATGGCTGTTGCCGGCACTTCTATGCTACCAATTAGTTTTTCACCGTCAATTATGTATTGTGTTGCTTCTCTCCGTGCTCCGCGAATCAATAAACTCCCATCATTTGGATCCTGGTAAACATCGGAACTTACGTTAGCCAGTGCAGATTTAATATCGCCACGGTTTACAGCCATCCGCGTCATTTCTTCAGAACCAATCGTGTGGATGTCAACAACGCTTACATCAACCATGGGCTTTTCATATCCGCGAACAACTACTGCCGAATCAAGGCCGTATGGCTTCAGCTCTGCGTCCACATAAGTTGCCTGCTCATTCCGCACCAATACCCCCTCTATGCGTTCAGGTTTGTATTGCGTGAATAAAATCAGCACATCATACTTTCCTGCTTCAATGGGTTTAATGGAATAATCCCCTTCATCATCTGTAACAGTTCCAGTCAGCTCCTGGTTCCCGATCATTATCCGAATGATTGCCCCCATTGCGGGTTGCCCTGTTTCGTCTGTTATTTTACCTCTGATTTCTCCTGATGAGAAACAAAATACTGTGAGTAGTTGTGTAACCACAAGCAGGAATGATTTTTTAAAATTGATTTTCATAATGTATTGTTTTAAAAGGTATTTGTCAATCAGACGCACACGCCTTTGTTTTCCATAAAATGAAACATGAAGAGGGAAACGGAATGACCTTAACGAAACTGAATGCGTATATTTGTCTGAAGAATTGTATGTCATGAAATTGTATTTTTTACTTTTTATTTTTGTTTCACTTAACTTTTTTTCTCAGCGTCAGGTCGGTGCTTTTAACAGGTCAATTTTAAAAGCAGATAACCTTTCACCCGCCCTTACTTTCAATAATCTCTGCGACACTGCTTCGCATGTTGCTTTCGGTTTTGATTCAACTTATTTATTTCTGAATGCAGGTACAGGTAACTGGGGTTATGTTTCGGGGACAAACAGTTATAAGGATATATCCAAGGCTGAAAAATTTTTTGCAACTGATTTTACGCCTGGTTATCAATTGGCCGGGGGGATTTTTCATCTTGCAAGAGCTGTAGATGGCAGCACACCAACATTCATGAAAATGACCGGGTGGAAAAATGATGGCCCGGCATTTTACCCTAAATCAACGCTAAGTTCTGTTTCAGTACCTATTGCATCTTTTGGATCAGACAGTACCTTGACTACAATTTTATTTACTAACCCTGCCCCGGTAAATGGTGATTTTTACTTGGGATTGGAGGGTTTTTCTTTCTCAAATCCACAGGATGATACTATTGCAATTTATACTTCCTCAGGCTCGGTTTTGATAAATACCGCCTACGAACAATGGGTAGATTCATCATGGCATGCGTTCAGTGAACCGAATAATTGGAATTTTAAAGCCCATTTTTTTATTGCAGCCATTTTATGTAATACGGATGTAGGGATCTATCAAGTACTTAATTCTTCAGATAATATAATGCTGTTTCCAAACCCGGGCTTCGATAACGTAACCCTGAGTACAGGAGAAGGCTTTAATGAAAAGACCCGAATTAAGGTTTTTGATGTTTTCGGAAAACTTATTTATGAAGATGAATTTTTCTCTGTTAATGGAAACTATCAATTATGCGTAAGCGGATATCAAAGCGGCGTATATCAAATAATCGTAACCTGCAATCAAAGAGTCCGAAGAACCAAAATGGTTATTCAGTAAAATAATATGGAATTTTGGCGGTGTGACGTCTAGGTAAGGCAAAGTCGTCTGAAAAAGTAGTTACATGTTTTTATTTCAGAAAACAAAAAGTTTAGAACAAAACGACGAGCAGTTGTTAAACTTGTTCCGGCTACACGGAGACCGTCAGGCTATTACCGAACTTTTCAGGCGATATGCAAATAAAACACTTTACGCTTGTGCTTTTTATTTTGAGGATAAGGAAAAGGCTAAAGATGCAGTGATGCAGATTTTTCAAAAGATACTCGAGGGAGCAAGCGGATCCGAAATCATGAATTTTAAAGGATGGCTGAGTTTTGTTATTCGCAATCATTGCATAACGGAATTACGTAAGGAAAAGTCGGCAGCCAAACGTCATTCTGATTTTTATGAATTTGAATATGAAACCCCTGACGAAGAAGAAGAGAAGCGAATTGAGTCGGTAAAAGATGAAGAGATGATTAGAAGAATGGGAACTGCAATACTTCAATTAAAAACGGCTCAACGCTCCTGCCTGACTTTATTTTATCTACAAAAGAAATCGTACAAAGAAATCAGCAGCGAGACAGGATTTTCACAGAACGAAGTGAAAAGCTATATTCAAAACGGGAAAAGGAAATTAAAGCTTTTACTTTCTGAAAAAACATTAAACGAACAACAGCAATTCCAATGAAAAATTTTTTTGAATCAAAAACGACTGATGAACATTTAAATTCCGACCTGGATTACCTTGCTGCTGCAGGCGAAACTAAAATGCGTTTTTCAGAATCGGAAATAAATGAATTACAACTGCGAATTAAAAATAAATTCTCACCAGGCTTCTCAATAGGTTTTTTTGGAATCTTTTTGGCATTGATAATTGTGAGCGTTTCTGTTTCTGCGTTGTTCATTCCACTTCCTTCACAAAAAAACAATTTGATTACAACCGCACATTCTCATAAACTTTACCATGAAATCGGAATTACCACACCGGATAGTAAATCCTCTGATGAAATTTTGAACCAGGTGCCGCCGGTACTACCTAGAGCAGAAAATTTTGTTTTAAAACGGAAGTTTGTAAAAGAAAAAGACAACATTGAAGAAAAACGGGTTGAGATGCAGGCGACCATAGATCCAATCAAAATCCAAAAAATTACTTCCGGAAATAATGAAATTGAGTTGCGAACAAACGAAATCTACAACGCGCCAGTTTATGATGTTTTGGGTTATAAAATAACCAATTACGATGCCTACTATTTTAAATCAGGAAATCCTTTTCTAGTTTCTTCCAAGGAAAGCAATTCACCGGAGTCAGAATCAAAGGCATGGGATACACCGGAAAAGTCTTTTACGGCAATTTCAGTACTTCGGGACGCATTAACTTTTTTGGCGAAGGGAAAGTATGGTGATTGTCTTTTGCAGTTGGAACTTTTATCGGAGCTGAACACCGAAGATGTTAATTCAATTTTCTATTCCGGCTTGTGTAATCATTTTTTAGGAAGGCACGCTTTAGCTTTGGATTATTTCTCAAAAATTGAAAAACAACCAAATAATGTTTTCCATCAGGAGGCGGCTTTTTATTCCGCATTATCCTATTTTAAATTAGAAAATTATAATGCAGCCAGGCAAATTTTCTCCGAGATTGTTAGCAAGAAGGGTTTTTATGCTGAGCGTGCCCTGGAATACATGAAGTAATTCCTCCTTTCGCTTTAATTCATTATTTTTGAATATGTCTTTTTGGAAAAAAACATATGTATTGATCTTTGTTTTTTTCTCCTTTTTACTTCCCGCGCAGCTCATCATTAAAAACTTCGTTGCTCAGCCGGCAAACTCATCACAATTATTGGTTACATGGACCATTGGCGCCGGTTCGCAGGTGTGCTCTGACTTACAACTCTACTGGAGTACTGACAGCTTCGCCACAACGAACACCTGGGTTTATACACTTCCTACTGTTTGCGGAACAAGCGGGACTGATGAAAACTACAGCTTTCAACACACCAATCCCGAGACCAATGGAAAAAATTATTACCGGTTAACTTCTTTTGCCTCTCCTGTAAGCCCTGTTATTTATTATGATTTTGCAGCAGATAACGGCGGGTATAAACTTTTTCCGCACCCATTAACAGACGGCACTGTTGGTGAGTTGAGTTTTAAGAATCCGGCAAGTGATTTATGTGTACTTGAAATTTCCAATGCATTAAGTACAAAGCGCTATTCGTTTGGAAACATATATTCTGATAAAATTCAGCTACCTGCAGATTGGTTTGAGAGCGGGATTTATTTTTTTAGGATTTATAGCCTCAGCGGGAAATTGGTTAAGGGAAAATTTATTGTAATTCACAACTAAAAAAATTAGACAGGCATCCGGCGTTTTATTTTAATTTAAATCGAATGCCACCATAAAACATCCTGCCGTAAATCGGACCCCAAACCATCGAAGCATCAAAGTATTTACCAAACGGATCTTCGCTCGAAACGATGGCATGCATTTGTTGCACATTCATTGCGTTTTCAACTCCGAGATATATTTCCCACGTACTGCGCTCTCGGTTTTTGTAGGTGATTTGTCCATTCACCAGAAAATAATCCGGTGAAAAACGCTCCATATGATAGGGGTGGGGGTTGCCTTCGGTATTTGGCATTCGTTTACTTCCGTTCCATGTTATTGTATTATCAAACTGCCAGTGTTGATTTTTGCTCTCATAGGAAACATTTATAAATGCACGGTGCCGCGACAAAAGATATTTAGGCAACATTCCGTTCAAGTAGGTTGTGCGTGTATCAACAAAACGATACGCAATACGTAAATTAAGTCGCTTGCGTGCCTCCCAGATAAACTCCGATTGAAAGGTGTTTGAGTATGACGCTCCTGTTAAATTATAGATAAAAACTTTTTGCGGATCTTCGTCAATGTCAATCACCACCTGATTTTCAAAATCCGTTCGGTAGGCATCAAAAATCAATTGCGCCTCACGATAATTCAGTTTGAATTTTTGCATGAAATTTATTCCATAATTCCACGCAATTTCCGGTTTCAGTCCATATGGCATTCGGTAATCACTAACGAGCAGAACAAAGTTCCGAGATGACGCCATAAACGAACTGTTTTCTGCAAAGATGTTCGCTGTTTTCCAGGCTCTTCCTCCTGATGCGCGCAAAACTGTTTTATTTTCATTCCACGCTAAGCGTAAGTGCAATCTGGGCGTAACGAATATCCCGTAATAATTGTGATGATCTGCCCGCAATCCTGCAATTAAGTTGATCCGGTCTCCTTTTGAATAAATGTATTCAGTAAAAACGCCCGAAACTTTTTCTTTTCTTTCAAACCTGAATTCACGGAACGCTTCATTAACCGCATCAATAAGTAAGCTTGAGCCGGCCTTGAATTTATGCTTGGTATTTTTGATTATTCCCTGGTAAATGAAATTAGCATAAAAGGTTTGCTGGTTGCCGTCATACGAATTCAATCCATAAAAATTTCTTTGCTCGTGCTGTAAAAAACTTAATTGGAGTCCCATGCTTGTTTCAGGTTTTTTGAATACGTAACCATTTTTAGCAAATACATCCCATTTGTGTGAACCGATGCCAATGCCATACCAAGGCTGCTGTGAAGCTTCTTGCAGTGAGTTAAAATTCATTTGACCCCCATAACGCGCGTCCTGCAACCAGCCGCCTCCAATTTGTCCTTCAAAGCCTTTGCGTGTTCTGTACGACCAGCGATTCATAAAATTATATTGATTCCCTGTGGGAATATCAAGGTACCCGTCTCCATTCATGTCTTGTTTCAACGGATTTTGACTGAAATGCGAGAGCAAAACCGTACTCCACACGGGCGAAAGCTTTCGCGAAAGGTTCAGGTTATATTCGTTCCGAGCGTTGGCATTTAGGTATGCATTAAAAAATAATTTCTCACTGTTATCCGCCTGGTGTAGTTCGGTGTTGATTTGACCGGTTAAATTTTCGTATCCGTTCACTACACTTCCAACGCCCTTTGCCAATTGAATCGAATTTATCCAGGTTCCGGGAATAAAACTTAAACCATAAATGCTTGCAAGGCCTCGTAAATAGGGCATATTTTCCTTGGTGATAAGTGAGTATTGCCCCGATAATCCAAGAAGTTGGATTTGTTTTGTTCCTGAGATAGCGTCGGAAAAATTTACATCCACTGAAGGATTCGTTTCAAAACTTTCGGAAAGATTGCAGCATGCCGCTTTCGAAAGTTCACGCTGGCCAATAGTTTCAACCTGTAAGGTATTCATAAATGAATACGAAGAACCTGAACTTCGATAAATCACTTCAACTTCTTTTAATTGATGCAACCTTGACAAAACAATGTCGGCGAATTGACGTGATTTTTCGATTGTGATCGTGTCGGTTGGATGACCTGTGTACGATACCAGAAGCTGCGTGGTTTCAGACGTGCGTTTGATGGAAAATTGTCCGTTTGCATTGCTTACTTCTGCTTTGGTTGAATTCAGCCACCGGATTAATGCCCCCGGTACAGCGGAGGTGTCTCCGGCGGAACTTACTTCAAGTATTTTCCCGGTCAGCGTTTGGGCGCGCAAAATTTGTAATACCCCGAATACGGCGATTATCACGCAGATTTTTTTCATCACAAAGCAGATTAAAAATTAATCTTTTTTTTCTGTGCACTGCGTGGTGCGGAACTTGCAACAACCCGGAAGTTTATTGTAAGCAGCGCTTGGTGCCGCTTCCGATTCGGTGTCGTGACCACTTTGTAAAATGGCAGCGACTATTTTTTCTAAACTCACCTTGTCGTTTCGGTAAGTTACTTTTAAGGTTTTTGTTTCTGCGTTCCACTCGGCGAATTTTACGCCTTTGATCTCGGCTGCATTTTCTATTCTTTTTTTACACGATTCACAATTCCCTTTTACGGTTATTGATGAAGTGATGATTTTCGATTTTTCCTGTGCGCCGGCATGCAAAATGAAAAACAGGAAAAGTAATGTGATTGATTTTTTCATAAATAAGATTTTTAATTTTTTTTTAAATCGAACTTTTGAGAAATAAAAAAATCAAATCAATAGTTTGCGAAAAAGAAGAATAGGGGATATTTTAAGTGGGGGAGGCGCTTTTGTCGCGAAGAATGTTAATTGGGATGAAGGAATTCTGTTGGTTAAGAAATCAAAATGAAAAATTGTAACAATAAAGCTGCAGGCATTTTCAATCACAGTTTCGCCTGAAGTAACAGGCAGGTAGTTGTCAGTAATTTTATCGAGTTGAATAGTGGTTGTTTCACAGCAGTTATCCTTTTCTCCGCAACACGTTTTTTGTACTTCGGATATTTTACAACAGCCATCAACCTTACACCCATTGAATGAAAATTGTAATCCCAGCGAGAAGGAAATAAAAATGAGCAAAAGCCCTAAAACAGCTGTTTTTTTCATTTGCAGAAGCAAAATTAAATCAATTTAAATCATTGACCAATTAAAATTCATAAAAGTTAGGGTATATAAAATTCCGGGGAGGTTTCTATGTTACTTTGGTGAAGCGCACGGTCGTAAACATAAAAAACATATTTGATGTATTTGTGATTTATTGTTGGACGAAGTTCTGTCAGTTTAACACGTATTTCGCCGGACATACTTTTATCTTTTCCTTCAATTTCAATCAACGGTACCCTAAATTTGTAGTATTGCGTGTCGTTTACCATTGGGTTAGGGTTAAAAAAAGCAGACCATGTTCCGTCAGTTTTTTTGTAGAGATATTTAAGATAAAGGTTGTAATAGTAGGGTGAAGAGGAGGAATAAGTTCCTGAGGTATCCTCCGGATTAAGTCCCAGGTCGCCATCTCCATCATCAAATTTCAATGTAAAATACGCGGAATCGTCTTGAAAATTCTCAAACGATTTGTAGGTGATTTTAGGAACTATGGGCAAATCGCTTTTTTTGATGCACGAAATTGCACCGGCTATCAATAAAACAAGAAAACTAATACGATAAATCACAATTAAAGATACAAAATTAGATTACTGTTTAAATCTCGAATGTCTTTTTTTACATTTATGCTCTTTATTCTCATTTAAGGTGTCAGATCAATTTTCAATAAAAACCGAATTTGATTTTAGTAGAATTGCAATGGAACAATTCGCGTTTCAGTTCGATCAAAATCAAGTTTATCGGGAATATTGCCAATTATTGCAAATTTCACCCGGACAAATTACATCTTACCTTGAAATCCCATTTTTGCCAATTCAACTTTTTAAGTCGCGAAAGGTATTTTGTGGCAGTGAAGACGCTGAAATTATTTTTACCAGCAGTGGTACTACCGGACAAGTTCCATCTTCGCACCACGTAAAACATGTAAAAATTTACGAGGATTCTTTTTTGAAAAGCTTCCGATATTTTTACGGAAATCCGGAGCAGTATTGCTTTTTGTGTTTGCTTCCCTCTTATCTCGAAAGAAGCGGATCGTCTCTCGTGTATATGGCAGAGCGCTTGATTGAACTTTCCAAAAATGCAATAAGTGGTTTTTTTCTTCACAACCATAGCGAATTAAAAATCACAATTGATGAGCTAAAACATTCCGGCCAGAAAACTATTTTGTTCGGCGTGACTTACGCTTTGATGGATCTGGCAGAATGTGGTGTTCAGTTGGATGATTCATTTATCGTAATGGAAACCGGTGGAATGAAAGGTAACCGGGAAGAATTGCCAAAGGCAGCAATACATGATTACTTGAAAAATAAACTGGGTGTTTCTACAATACATTCTGAGTATGGAATGACTGAATTGCTTTCACAGGCCTATAGTACCGCCGAAGGAATCTTTTCTTGTCCGCCATGGATGAAAGTCTGTATCCGTGATCCGTATGCTCCTAATGAGTATCTCGGTCATCATGTAACCGGAGGAATAAATGTAATAGATCTAGCAAATATTCATTCATGTTCATTTATTGCAACGCAAGATTTAGGAAGAACGTTTTCAGAACATCAGTTTGAGTTAGCGGGGCGTTTCAATGAAGCAGAATTGCGCGGATGCAATTTACTGCTCAGTTAATCTTTTTTTTCAGATAAAAGAATTTCCCCGAGCGCATCTTTTAAGGAGGGAAGTGTCGTGCAGCTGCGCGGGTCATTGGGATTGTTGGAAAAAGCGATTGGATTTTCGTTGGCTTTCTCCCGGATAGCAGAAATTTTTGGAATCCATTCCAGTGTAATAATTTTTTTTAGACATCCGGCAGCTATTACTTTTGTAAAATTATCTCTGCGCTCATCCCCAATCAACTCTACTAAAGCTTTCCGGCTTTCGTCTGTGTTTATGTTTGAAAGGCAGCGTGCGGCTGAAATTACAAGATGTGTATTATTGCATTTGAGGAAAGGTAGTATAGACTGAAAATTGTAGGAAAGTTTTGTATAGTAAATAACCTCAAGTGCAGCATGCTGCATATAAAATGTATTAATGTCACTTCTGCCGAATTCAGAGGGTAATTTTTTCAGTGCCTTTTCAATGAGTTTTGATGAACAGTTTTCCGTGGAGGAAATTTCCTTGCAGTGTTCCCAGATTGTTTTCATGCAGCATTCATAATCGACAACCCTTAACTGAGCCTGATGAAAGCTGTGTCGGAATGTGGAGAGAACTTTTCCATTGGCCACAATAGCGAAGCCGGATGTTGGAGTAGGAAGGCAATAACCGATTTCTGTTTTTTTCAGGAAAAGATAAACCGAATCAATCATCTGAAAGAAAAATGTGATTTTTTGACTATCGTTTGAATTGCATACTGAAAGCATATGGAATCCTTCCAGAGTAATTTCATTTTGTTCAACATTTTTCCCGAAAGGTTTGAGCACTTTTATTTTTACGGACCCGGGACGCGCATCCAACACACGACCCAACAGAAAATAATCTGATTCACGGATAATGTCGTCTTGCCAGGGCTCATCCCACGTTACAATTTGTCCGAATCCTTCAAAAAAAAAGAAAAATAAAAAAACGGATAAAAAGTATTTTTTTATTGCTTTGGAATTCAGAAAATAAAATATCATTTCAGTTCATTTAAAGATGCAGCAAAAAATAATCGGTAATTTTTTGCATCAGGTGAACACGGTCTTTCCCAAGTACATTGTGCTGATGACCGGGATAAACGAAATAATCAATCTGTACATTTTTATCGACGCAATTTTTCAGGTAATTCAGGCTGTGTTGCCAAACCACTACGTCGTCATCTGTTCCGTGAATGAGAAGAAGTTTTCCTTTTAAATTCCCGATATATTGATACAAACTGGATTTTTTGAAACCATCCGGGTTTGTTTCCGGTGTATCCATATAGCGCTCGGTGTACATCACCTCATACATACTCCAATCAATGACAGGGCCTCCACCAACAGCAACTTTAAACACGCCCGGATTTCTTGACATTAACGAAGTTGTCATAAATCCCCCGAAACTCCAGCCGTGCACGCCAATGCGAGTTGCATCAACATACGGAAGTTTCTTGAGGTAATTTACACCGGCCAGTTGGTCCTCCATTTCAGCAACTCCAAGATTACGGAAGGTTGCCTGCTCAAATGCTTT
>OMJH01000137.1 GCA_900299295.1 Bacteroidota bacterium | reverse complement strand
CAAATTCGTTAACTTCGGTAGAAACTCAGCTAACGGATGATATTAATCGCCAGATTTGCGAAGACATTTTCAATAAAGCATTTAATAACTGGTAATTTATTTTTCATCTGAAATGACTCGCCTACAATTTGAAGAATACATAAATAATCCTGTTTTATTAGGTGAGGCGAACTTACCAGAGCTTAAATTAATCACAGAAGCTTTCCCATGGTTCCAATCGGCGTTTCTTCTTTATGTAAAAGCGCTTTCTAATAGTGGTCATACCGATTATTATGACTACTTGAAAAAAACATCTATTCTTGTTCCAGACAGAAAAGCCCTATATCAGCTCATCAATAAAAAAACTCAAGGCGCTGATGAAACCAATACCGAACAAAAAGCAGGACAATTTGTTTCAACTGAGAATTTTTCCACGCCATCGAGCTCAGATGAACAATCAAACCAGAATTATTCAGTAGTACAGGAAATTGCTTTTACATCCAATCAGTCTGCTCCCCATTCTTCGCCCGAAATTATTATTGAAAAAGTAGAGCAAACAGAGGTTCCCGAAGTAAAACATTCTTCTTTGAAAAAAATTGAGTTGATTATTACTCCCCGAGAAAATCCTTCCGAAAAAACCAAAGAAAGTGTAGGTAACGATTCTGCATCAAGCGTTGAAAAAGAACCCGCAACCGAAGCACCTCCGGTATTATCAGATCTAAACGAGGTTATTATAAACCCGGTGGTGAATGCGTATATCGAAAAAGAAATTCTGCACGTTACAGAAATAAACAAACCAATAAGCGAAAGCAGGCCTGAATCGGAAAACCAATTTCTTGAAAAAGAAAAACAAATCTTAAAAGAAACACTTAATGAGCCGCATTCATTCAGTGAATGGTTGAAATTAGTGTCCAGAAAAAAAGAAATCCCGGCAGCGGATTTAAACAATGAAAAAACCTCCGATGAGATTCCACCTGAAAAAAATAATGAAGACCGAACAAGAAAACAAGCCATAATAGATCATTTAATTCGGCATGAGCCCGGGCATATCAGGATAAAGGAATCGGTAGAATTTTTCACACCGGCTAAACATGCGCGGGAGAGCAATAAAGCAGATGAAACCCTTGTAACTGAAACACTTGCGTGGATTTATGAGCAGCAAGGCAATTATGGGAAAGCAATACGCGCTTATCAAATTTTATCTTTGAAGTTTCCCGAAAAAAGTGTTTACTTTGCAGGCCTTATTCAAAAAATAAAAATTAAGCAAAAAGAAAAATAGTATGGGAATTTTAATTATCATCGTTTGTGTAATTCTTTCCTTCGTTATTCTTATTCAGAATTCGAAAGGTGGTGGATTGGCTTCGAACTTTTCAAGCAGTAATCAGATTTTAGGTGTTGCAAAAACAAAAGACACCATCGAACAAATAACCTGGATTGGAGCAGGATTACTGCTTTTATTATGCCTACTTGCAACGCCTAAAATGAGTCCGTTACCGGCAAAACAAACTGAAAAAACCACGCAAACAACAGAGGGAGCAAAAGCTCCTGCGGGTGGAAAAACCGCAAGCCCTGCACAACCCGCTCAAAAGCCGGCCAAGCCATAATTTTTTTCCATTTTCAGTTAAATGTCAGCGTGTCACGAAATGGCTGACAATTTTCATTGAATACAGCTCATGACAGGAAATTTTGTCTAATTAAATTCACAGTATGCCGGGTGGCATACTTTGTGTCAACTTTTGGCATCAAAAAAAAATAGCTAACAAAAAAAATAAAAAACAACATGGGAAAAGTAAATCTTAAGCCGCTTCAAGACAGAGTTCTGGTGGAAGCTGCACCTGCTGAATCCAAAACTGCAGGAGGAATCATCATTCCTGACACTGCGAAAGAAAAACCGCAAAAAGGAAAAGTAATTGCCGTTGGAAATGGTAAGAAAGACGAACCAATGACTGTGAAAGCGGGAGATACAGTTTTATACGGAAAGTATTCCGGGACTGAAATTCAGGTTGATGGTAAAGAGTACCTTATTATGCGCGAAAGCGATATTTACGCAATTCTATAATTTCAAAATCTATTAAAACAAATAAAGTATGGCAAAAGATATCACATTTAATTTAGAAGCTCGTGATGCATTAAAGCGTGGAGTGGATGCTTTGGCAAACGCAGTAAAAGTTACCCTTGGTCCAAAAGGGCGCAACGTAATTATCGATAAAAAATTCGGTTCGCCTGCGATTACAAAAGACGGCGTAACTGTTGCAAAAGAAATCGAATTGACGCACCCCGTTGAAAATATGGGCGCTCAATTACTGAAAGAAGTTGCTTCGAAAACTGCCGATGCAGCAGGTGACGGAACAACTACAGCTACTGTTCTGGCGCAAGCCATCGTGACTGCCGGATTAAAGAACGTGGCGGCAGGTGCAAATCCTATGGATTTAAAGCGTGGAATCGATAAAGCTGTTGCAGCGGTAGTAGAAAACCTTGCAAAGCAAAGTACATCTGTAGGAAGCGACAATAAAAAAATTGAACAGGTTGCAACCATTTCAGCAAACAACGATTCTTCCATTGGTAAACTGATTGCCGAAGCCATGGCAAAAGTTAAAAAAGAAGGTGTAATCACCGTTGAAGAAGCAAAAGGAACTGAAACTACTGTTGAAGTGGTTGAGGGTATGGAATTCGACCGCGGGTACATCTCTCCTTATTTTGTTACTGACGCAGACAAAATGGAAGCTGTACTGGAAAACCCATTGATTTTGATTTACGACAAGAAAATCAGCACCATGAAAGAGTTGCTTCCAATTCTTGAGAAAGCAGTTCAGACAGGAAAACCGGTTTTAATTATCTCCGAGGAAGTTGATGGCGAAGCCCTGGCAACTTTAGTTGTAAATAAAATTCGTGGTTCATTGAAAATCGCGGCAGTAAAAGCTCCCGGCTTTGGAGATCGCAGAAAAGCAATGCTCGAAGATATCGCAATTCTCACCGGCGGAACATTAATCTCAGAAGAAAGAGGATTCAAACTGGATGGAGCTGATTTGAGCATGCTTGGTAAATGCGAAAAAGTTACCATTGACAAAGACAACACAACCATTGTTGGTGGTTCCGGTAAAAAATCAGACATCACCGCGCGTGTGAATCAGATCAAAGCACAAATCGAACAAACAACATCTGACTACGATAAAGAAAAATTACAGGAGCGTTTGGCGAAATTAGCCGGAGGTGTTGCAGTATTGTACATCGGAGCGGCTACCGAAGTTGAAATGAAAGAGAAGAAAGACCGCGTGGATGATGCTTTGTCTGCAACACGTGCTGCAGTTGAAGAAGGAATTATTCCCGGTGGTGGAACTGCCTATATCCGTGCAGTCGATGTGTTGGAAAAATTAAAAGGTGCAAACGAAGACGAGACCACAGGAATCGCTATCGTAAAGCGTGCCCTGGAAGAACCACTTCGTCAAATTTGCGCAAACGCAGGATTGGAAGGTTCTGTTATAGTAAATAAAGTGAAAGATGGAAAAGATGATTACGGCTTCAATGCGCGAACTGAAAACTTCGAACACTTATATAAAGCAGGCGTTATTGATCCGAAAAAAGTGGCGCGCGTTGCATTAGAAAATGCAGCTTCTGTTGCGGCCATGCTATTAACCACTGATTGCGTTTTGGCTGAAAAGAAAGAAGAAAAGCCAGCGCCAATGGGCGGCGGACATCCCGGTATGGGCGGAATGGAAGGCATGATGTAATTCATTCACATCACAGATAATTTAAACCCTCTGTTTTTCAACAGAGGGTTTTTTTGTTTTCAAAAACTTCATTTACCTGAGCCTTGATATTACACAACCCGATTAATAATCAAAATTATTATTACATTCGCATTATACATCAAGAACCCTTGGGTGGGTGCCAACCGAGTCGAGAGACCGCGGTGGCAAAATGATGTGGGCAATACAAGTCAAAATAAAGTGCTTTGTTCCCCGCCTTGTTTCCTTGATGTAGTGATTAATGTTACACAATATAAATCATTACAAAAAATGGAGAATCAAAATGAAAAACAAAAAGAGATTCTAAAGAACGAATCTGAAAAGGAAGCCGCAAGAATCAGGGAAATAGGCCGAAAATTCCTTCAGGAATTGAAAGCAAAGGGTCCTAACGAAGAAAATGTTGGAAAAACATTCGTGATTCAAACAAGAAACACGAACCATAACGCGGGTGGATTATCCCAATCATTCAGCGAAAATGGAGAGCAAGAAACCGAACTTTCCGTCAGTAAAAGAAGAGCGCTAATGAAATTACGGATAGATACAATTAAAGAGATTTCGGAAAATGATTCTAGTCACTGATTCATTTTAGTTCCCAATTTTTTTACGCTGGCACTAAATTTTTAAAATCCGGTAAACGTTACGATTATGAAAACCGGTTTATTAAAATTGAAAGGCCTCTTGCTGCTTTTAGTGCTCAACGTATTTTCTTCAGTTGCCCAATGGCAAACCTACGGACCCTACGGCGGCTCATTTTATGATTTACAAGATTTTAACGGAACCTTGTTTTCAGGAACGAACAGAGGCGCTTATAGTTTACTGAGTAATGATTCGGTATGGTATCCCGCAAACGGATCCATTGAAAACAAACCGGTAAATCTATTCGCGGTTCACAACAACATTTTATTTG
>OMJH01000136.1 GCA_900299295.1 Bacteroidota bacterium | reverse complement strand
TTTACCTCGTAAACAACCCGAATTCCTTCGCGGTTAATTTCATCACGAATATCCGTGATTCCTGCAATTTTCTTTTCACTAATCAGTTCCGACTGCCGTTTCTGCATTTCGGCCTTTTTAACTTGATATGGAATTTCAGTTACAACTATACGTTCACGATCACCAACTGTTTCAATTACCGCCTTTGCGCGCATCACAATTCTTCCTCTTCCGGTTTCTAATGCTTCCTTTACCCCTTCATAGCCATATATAATTCCCCCGGTTGGAAAATCAGGAGCCTTCACAAATTGCATAAGCCCGGCGATGTCGATTGATCGGTTATCAATATATGCAACAGTGGCATCAACGATTTCGGTGAGGTTATGAGGTGCAATGTTTGTCGCCATCCCAACAGCGATACCAGAGGATCCGTTTATAAGTAGGTTGGGGATTCGTGAAGGAAGTACGGTAGGTTCTGTTAACGAGTCATCAAAATTAGGACGAAAATCAACCGTTTCTTTTTCAATATCGGCCATTAATTCTTCCGCAATTTTTTTAAGACGGGCTTCAGTATACCGCATAGCAGCAGGAGGATCACCGTCCATACTTCCGTAATTTCCCTGTCCATCTACAAGCGGATATCGTAAACTCCAATCCTGCGCCATACGTACCATTGTATCATAAACACTACTATCGCCGTGGGGGTGATATTTACCCAAGACCTCACCAACAATACGCGCAGATTTTTTGTAAGGACGATTATGCAACACCCCCAATTCAAGCATTCCGTAAAGAACACGTCGATGAACCGGCTTTAGCCCATCTCGCACATCCGGCAGAGCGCGACTCACAATCACCGACATTGAATAATCAATGTAGGCGGTTTTCATTTCATCCTCAATGTTGATAGGAATAATTTTTTCTCCTTCTGTCATGACTTTTTAAATAATTCGGAAGTAAAATCCGTAGGTAAATTTATTTGTTTTATGTCGCCCGAAGTTACCAAAAATACCTCTGAAAATCTCTTTACTTATTAACATTTTTTCTGTTGAAAATAGATGACAAACTGACCAATTGTCTGTTTGTAAAAAGTATTTTTGGAAAGGCATAGTTTGTGAGTAGAAATAGTAACTTTAACCAAACAATTATTATGGACGCAAAATTTTCACCCCGCTTGAAAGAGGTGTTAACCTTTAGTCACGAAGAGGCAATGCGGTTAGGACACGAATATATACGAACTGAGCATTTATTGTTAGGTATGATTCGTGAAGGAGAAGGAGTTGGCATTAAATTATTAAAATCACTTCAGGTTAATATTTCAGAATTGCGTAAATCTATTGAACAGACAATTTCGGTTACCGCAAAAAAATCAAACGCATTAAGCAACATACCGTTACTGAAACAAACTGAGCGTGTAATAAAAATGACCTATTTAGAGGCGAAATACTTCAAGAGTGAGTTAATTGGAACTGAACATCTTTTAATCTGTATTTTGAAAGACAACGAATCTTCAGCGGCGCGAATTCTGGAAAAGATGGGAGTTGATGCTGAGGCAGTAAAAGCAGAATTGCGGGCCTTTCTTGAAAATCCAACAAAAATGGAAGGTCCAAACCCCCCTGGAGGAAGTGAAGATGATGACCCGGAAGATGGTGGCTCTTTCAGCTCCGGACAAGGTTCTTCCGCATCAAAAAAACCCGGTGATTCAAAATCAAAAACACCCGTATTAGATAATTTCGGCCGTGATTTAACCAAAATGGCTGAAGATGGCAAATTGGATCCTATTGTAGGACGCGAAAAAGAAATTGAGCGTGTTTCCCAAATACTTTCACGAAGAAAGAAAAATAATCCAATACTGATAGGAGAACCGGGTGTTGGAAAATCAGCGATAGCGGAAGGTTTAGCTTTGCGAATAATACAACGTAAAGTTTCCCGTGTGTTATTCAATAAGCGCGTTGTTACGCTTGACCTTGCCTCCTTGGTAGCAGGAACAAAATACCGAGGACAATTTGAGGAGCGAATGAAAGCTGTTATGAATGAACTGGAAAAATCACCGGACGTTATTCTATTCATTGATGAAATACATACCATTATTGGCGCCGGTGGTGCAAGCGGTTCTTTAGATGCCAGCAATATGTTTAAACCGGCTCTTGCACGAGGCGAAATTCAATGCATTGGCGCAACAACGCTTGATGAATACAGACAATACATTGAAAAAGACGGTGCACTGGAAAGACGATTTCAAAAAGTGGTTGTAGAACCTACATCTGTGGAGGAGACCATTCAGATTTTAAATAACATCAAGCTAAAATATGAAGAACATCACAATGTAAATTATTCCGATGAGGCAATAAAAGCCTGTGTAACACTCACCTCGAGATACATTACGGATCGTCATTTACCCGACAAAGCTATTGATGCACTTGATGAGGTAGGAAGCAGAGTACACATTACAAATATAAATGTTCCTCAAAACATCCTTGACATTGAAAAAAGTATTGAAGATGTGAAAGAACAAAAGAATCAGGTTGTACGAAATCAGAAATACGAGGAAGCAGCCCGGTTCCGTGATGTTGAAAAACAATTACAGAATCAATTGGATGCCGCTAAAAAAGCCTGGGAAGAAGAAACAAAAAACAATCGTGTGCTTGTAACGGAAGATAATGTTGCAGAAGTTGTATCTATGATGACCGGAGTTCCGGTTCAGCGAGTTAATCAAAACGAAAGTCAGAAGTTGGTTAAGATGTCTGAACAGCTGAAAGGCAAGGTGATTGGGCAGGATGAAGCAGTTCAGAAAGTTGTAAAGGCTATTCAGAGAAATCGTGCAGGATTAAAAGATCCGAACAAACCCATAGGTTCATTTATATTCCTAGGTCCAACAGGCGTTGGAAAAACCCAACTTGCAAAAATTTTAGCTCGTTTTCTTTTTGACAATGATGATGCTTTGATTCGAATTGATATGAGCGAATACATGGAAAAATTTGCTGTTACGCGTTTAATTGGTGCACCTCCCGGCTACGTTGGTTACGAAGAAGGAGGTCAGTTAACCGAGAAAGTTCGCCGTAGGCCTTACAGCGTCGTATTACTTGATGAAATTGAAAAAGCGCACCCAGATGTTTTTAATATGCTGTTACAGGTGTTGGATGACGGACAGCTTACGGATAGTTTAGGACGAAAAATTGATTTCAAAAACACAATTATCATTATGACCTCCAACATTGGAGCACGTCAATTGAAGGATTTCGGTTCCGGAGTAGGTTTTTCGACAGGCGCAAAATCATCAGGTGCAGATGATTATGCACGTGGGGTGATTGAGTCCGCTCTAAAAAAAGCATTTGCTCCAGAATTCCTTAATCGTATTGATGATGTAATTATGTTCAATACATTAGGCAAGGAAGATATTCATAAAATCATCGACATTGAATTGAATGGATTGTATGGCAGATTAACTTCGTTAGGTTACAACGTTCGATTGACTGAGGAAGCAAAAAATTTCATTGAAGAAAAGGGCTATGACATTCAGTTTGGGGCAAGGCCGCTTAAAAGGGCTATTCAAAAATTTGTGGAAGATCCGCTTGCCGAAGAAATCATAAAGACTACCTTACATGAAGGTGATGTAATCGAGGTTGATTACAACAAAGAGAAAGGTGAAATTGTTGTGAATGTTGTAAAACCCAAACCAAAAAGAAATAAAAAAGAGGAAAATTAATTTTCCTCTTTTTTACAAATTAATTCAGCATTTTATAGTTGACTGACTCAGATTAATTTTCCGGTGCAGCTGATTCAGGTTTTGGTAATAGCACTTTTCTTGACAATCGGTATTTGCCCGTCTTTGGGTCTGTACCAAGATATTTTACCTGTATCATTTCACCTTCTTTCAAAACACCTTGTAAACTATCCAGTCGTCTCCACTCTACTTCAGAAATATGCAATAAACCGTCTTTACCGGGTAAAAACTCTACAAATGCTCCATATGGCATAATCGTTTTTACTTTGGCTTCGTAAACTTCCCCTTCTTCAGGTACCGCCACAATCCCTTTTACACGCTTCAATGCTGCTTTTGCATCATCATCGTTATCACCAAAAATTTCAACTCGTCCAACTTTTCCAACTTCAGTTATAGTAATTGTTGTGTTTGTTAATTTTTGAATTTCCTGAATTATTTTACCACCTGGACCAATTACCGCACCAATACAATCCTGAGGAATCTCAACAACAATTAGTCTTGGTGCATGTGCTTTGTAATCAGCACGGGGTGCATCCATCGTTTTCATCATTTCGCCCATAATGTGCAAACGTCCCTGTCGAGCTTGTTCCAATGCCTGCGCCATTACTTCGTAAGGCAGTCCATTTACCTTTAAATCCATTTGAACGGCAGTGATGCCATCCTTGGTTCCACAAACTTTAAAGTCCATATCTCCTAAATGATCCTCGTCTCCAAGTATATCGCTCAATACAGAATAATTCCCCTTTTCATCCGTGATCAAGCCCATTGCGATACCAGCAACTGGCTTGTTTAACTGCACTCCTGCATCCATTAAAGCTAAGGTTCCAGCGCAAACAGTCGCCATTGAAGACGAACCATTACTTTCCAAAATATCTGATACAACACGAATGGTGTAAGGACAAGATGCGGGAATCATACGTTTTAATGCACGAAGTGCTAAGTTACCATGACCAACTTCACGACGTCCGGGACCTCTGCTTGGTTTAACCTCACCGGTTGAAAAAGCAGGAAAATTGTAATGTAACAAAAATTTATTTTCACCTTGAAAAAACGCACCATCAATTAATTGTTGATCGAGTTTTGTTCCAAATGTAACTGTGGTCAGCGACTGCGTTTCACCGCGTGTAAAAACAGCACTACCATGCGCTGATGGCAAATAATCAACCTCACACCAAATCGGACGAACTGTTGTTGTATTTCTTCCGTCAAGACGGATTTTTTCATCCAATACCACACGACGAACGGCATTGTATTCTACCTCATGATAATATTTATTAATTAAGCCTTCCTTTTCTTCTAATTCAGTTTCGCTATATTGCTTTTTAAATTCATCCAGAACCGCACGAAATGCAACTTTACGTTCGTTCTTATTTGCGTTTCCGGATTTGGCAACCTGATAAACTTTGTCATATGTTTCAGAATTCACTTTAGCTTTCAAAGTTATATCGTGCGATTCATGACTATATTCCCTTTTAGTTTTTAAGCCGGCTTTTACGGCAAATTCGTTAATGGCTTTAATCTGAATTTTTATTGCATCGTGAGCAAATTTAATCGCTTCCAGCATTTCAGCTTCGCTAATTTCACTCATCTCCCCTTCCACCATTACAATATCCTTTTCAGAGGCTGCAATGATCATATCAATCGTTGACTTTTCAAGTACATCCGCATCCGGATTCAATACTAATTTACCATCTATTTTTCCAACCCGTACTTCCGAAATAGGACCATTGAATGGGATATCTGAAACAGCAACGGCTGCAGATGCAGCAAGTCCAACTAAAGCATCCGGCATTGTCTTTTTGTCGGAGGAAATTAAAGAAATTAAGAGTTGAGTATCGGCATGATAATCTTCAGGAAATAAAGGACGCATTGCGCGGTCTACTATGCGACTGATCAAGACTTCATAATCCGACAATTTTGATTCACGCTTTAAAAAACCACCGGGAAATCTTCCTGTTGAAGCGTATTTTTCCTGGTAGTCGACTGTAAGCGGCAAAAAGTCAACGCCTTCTTTCGCTTCTTTAGATGAAACAACAGTTGCAAGCAGCATTGTTGCACCTAATTTTACAACTACAGAACCATCCGCTTGCTTTGCAAGCTTTCCGGTTTCTAGAGTAATCATTCGGCCGTCGCCGATATCAAATGTATGGGTTATAGCATTTTGTGACATATTCAAAAAATAAATTTTTTAATATAATTTAGGTTTGCCCTATTTTTAAAGCAGTTAAAAATCAGACTAAAAAAACCGTTCGAATTGGGTTAAAGAATAAAACCGAAATTTGAAAATGTAATCGCGAGAGTTTACTTACGGATTTCCAAACTTTTGATAATGCTACGATATCTTTCAATATCGTTCTTTTTCAAATAATCTAATAAGGCACGACGCTTACCAACAAGATTCAACAAGGAACGCTGTGTGTTATAATCCTTTTTACGTTCTTTGAGATGTGCTGTTAAATGATCAATACGGTGGGTAAAAAGGGCAATTTGAGATTCTGCAGACCCGGTGTTTTTTTCGCTGCCACCGTTTTTCTTGAAGATTTCTTTTTTTACTTTAGAAGTTAAATACATAATTTTTTTTGTTTTTGGTGAAGGTTCATCGTTTTGACTTCACCTGATTATTTACATTTTTTTCGAGTGCAAATATAGTCAAAATCTCCTGAATGCAATTAATTTTTAAACAATTTGAGAAGTAACCCTAGTTTTTCTTTGAGTTCAGTTCGTGGAATTATTTTATCCAAAAAACCATGTTCCAATACAAATTCTGCAGTTTGAAATCCTTTTGGAAGATCCTTACCAATAGTTTCTTTCACTACGCGGGGTCCTGCAAAACCAATTAAGGAACCAGGCTCACCAATGTTTAGATCACCCAACATAGCGTAAGAAGCCGTTACCCCACCTGTTGTAGGGTCGGTTAATAAAGAAATATAGGGTATTCCAGCTTTTGAAAGTAACAATAATTTGGCGGAGGTTTTTGCCATTTGCATTAATGAAAAAGCAGCCTCCATCATTCTGGCTCCACCTGACTTTGAAATAATTAAAAGTGGTGTATTTGTTTTAAGACAAAAGTCAATCGAACGTGAAATTTTTTCACCAACAACAGAACCCATTGAACCACCAATAAAAGAAAAATCCATACAACAGATGACTAAATCCTGCCCGTTCACCTTTCCGTAGGCACTACGCAATGCATCATTTAAATTTGATTTACGAATGCTCTCCTTCAAACGACTTGAATATTTTTTTGTATCGCTAAAATTCAAAGGGTCTCCGCTTACCAGATTTTCATGCAATTCTGTAAAGATATTTTGATCGAATAGAACCTCGAAATACTCTCTGCTTCCAATTCTTTCATGATAATTGCAATCTGAACAAACGTAGCAGTTACCTGCGTGTTCTTCCGCAGTTTTAATTTTTTTACAGGAAGGACATTTGTACCAAAGACCTTCCGGAGTTTCTTTCTTCTCTCTGGTCGAGGTAGTAATTCCTTCTTTAATGCGTTTAAACCATCCCATTTCTGCTGGCATTAAAATTAAATTTTACGCTATCGTGATTGATGAATCGAGGTAAACATCCTGAATGGCATTCAAAAGCGATACACCTTCGTTAAATGGTTTTTGAAAGGCCTTTCGGCCTGAAATCAATCCTTGTCCACCTGCACGCTTATTAATAACCGCAGTTTTAACTGCATCAGAAAGATCAGAAGCGCCTTTTGACTCGCCACCAGAATTAATTAATCCTGCACGGCCCATATAACAATTTACAACCTGGTAACGACACAAATCAATCGGATGATCTGAAGAAAGTTCATTGTAAACTTTAGCATGGGTTTTTCCAAAATTCAAAGCAGTATATCCGCCGTTTTTATCCGATAATTTCTGTTTTATAATATCTGCCTGAATGGTTACACCTAAATGATTTGCCTGAGAGGATAAGTCGGCCGCGGTGTGATAATCTACGCCGTCTTTCTTGAAAGCAGTGTTTCTGGTGTAACACCAAAGTATGGTTGCCATTCCCAGCTCATGCGCACGCGCAAAGGCTTTTGAAACTTCAACAATTTGACGAGAACTTTCAGCACTACCAAAGTAAATGGTGGCACCAACAGCAACCGCTCCCATGTTCCAGGCCTCTTCAATCGTACCAAACAGGATTTGATCAAATTTATTTGGATAACTTAAAAATTCATTATGATTAATTTTTACAATGAAAGGAATTTTATGTGCGTATTTACGCGCTACAGAGCCTAAAACTCCAAAAGTGGAAGCAACAGCGTTACAACCACCATCGATAGCAAGTTCAATAATTTTTTCAGAGTCGAAAAACACAGGGTTGGGTGCAAAGGAAGCTCCCGCACTATGCTCAATTCCCTGATCAACAGGAAGAATTGACATGTACCCGGTTCCTGATAAACGGCCGGAATTATACAATTGCTGAAGGCTGCGTAAAACCTGTGGTGAACGATTGGATAAACTAAAAATGCGGTCTACAAAATCATTACCGGGTAAATGAAGCAGGGTCTTTGAAACTGTTTTACACGTGTGATCCAACAAAGAATTAGCATCTTTTCCGAGTAATTCTACAATTTTATCGTGTGATAATTGTTGTGCCATTAAGAGAAAATTTTAGTATTCGTTACTAAATGAAAGAAGGCCTATTCGGCCTTCGTTTCGTTATTTGTATTTTCAGCGGGCGCTTCCGATTTTGGTTCAGCAGTTTTTTTTGTTCTTCCGCGACGAGTAGTCTTAGCTTTTTTGGTCTCTCCGGCTGCCTTTTTGTTGTTGGTATAATTTTCGTTGTAATCTACCAATTCAATCATCGCCATTTCTGCAGCGTCACCCTGACGGTTCCCGGTTTTTATGATTCGGGTATATCCGCCCGGACGATCACTAATTTTTACTGCCACATCTTTAAACAAAGTGGAAACGGCCTT
>OMJH01000135.1 GCA_900299295.1 Bacteroidota bacterium | reverse complement strand
TCACACCTGTTTTATTGAAGAAAATAATTATACAATTGTTAATCATTCAGGCGTAAATTTCGTGCTTGACCTGGCCATAAAAATTAAATCCCGTCTTTTACTTCAACTTCATAAAAACGGGTTGGAAGGACAAGAGCTTGCAATAGCTTCATCGCTTTTACTTGGCTACGACGAGGAAGTTTCCGATGAATTAACCAATGCCTATGCGGCTACAGGAACAATTCACGTTTTGTCTGTTTCAGGACTACATATTGGAATTGTTTATTTAATGCTGAATTTTTTACTCGGTTTTATAGCGAACACATCACGAGGTAGAATGCTAAAGGGCATATTAATTGTTTTAAGTGTATGGATGTTTGCGCTAATTTCCGGACTATCGCCGGCCGCAGTCAGAGCCTCGGTTATGTTCACATTATTAATAACCGGGTCAACTTTTCGCTTACAAACTAATCCAATAAATACATTATTGGCTTCTGCCTTTCTGATGCTTTTATGGAATCCGCTTTTAATAACAGACGTCGGCTTTCAGCTCAGTTATTTGGCACTTGGCGGCATTTTGTTATTTCAGATGCCTGTTTATAATTGGCTTCAATTCAAAAACAAACTAATTGATAAAATTTGGGCACTATCATCAGTTTCTATTGCGGCACAGCTTACAACCTTTCCTATTTCACTATTTTATTTTCATCAATTTACACTAAGTTTTCTAATAGCCAATTTGTTAATTATTCCACTTTCAACAGTAATCATGTATGGAGCAATTCTATTGCTAATTTTTTCTCCATTTGAAATTTTAACCAAATACTTTGCATTCGGTTTACAATTAGTTATCCGCTCGATGAACGAAGCGGCAAATTTAATGAGTAAAATTCCGGGAACTGTTTTCAGTAATTGGCATATTTCATTTATCGAATTGATGTTGATTTACCTGATGATAATTTTTGTGTCCTTGTTTTTATTTTCTAAATCTCGAAGATTGCTCTGGTTATCGCTTATCTGTCTTTTTATTTTTGTTTGTTCTACCCTTATAAACTATTATAACCAAATGTCCAGAAAGGAACTGATTGTTTATCACATCAAAAACGAATCTTGCGCTGCCATTTTTTACGGACATAAAATTGTTCAACTCGGGAAACCAAATAAAGATGTTGCAACTCACGAGATAGAAAGCGAAAGCCGGGTATTTCAAAAAAAAACATTTTGTTCCGGAGAAATTATCTCCATTAATGATTTCAAAATTGCTGTTGTTGAAACCCTATATTATTTTACCGAAAAACCAATTGTAGATGCAGTGTTGCTTCGAAAAAATCCAAAGATTAATGTGGCAAGGCTCGGAAAATGTTTTCCAGGAGCCACACTGATTGCCGACGGAAGTAATTCTTTTTCCAAATGCATTCGATGGAAAAAAACTGCAGATTCATTACATTTGAAATTCTGGAACACCTATGAACAGGGGGCCTTCCGATTAAAAAAGTAATCATGAAACTGCGAATAGGAGATAAAGTAAGGTTTTTGAATGAGCAAGGCGGAGGAATAATAACACGCTACAAAGACAAGGAAACTGTATTTGTTGAGATTGAGGACGGATTTGAAGTCCCTTACCCTGTAAAATTTCTTGTTGTTACAAAAACTGACCTGATTGTTCATCAGGATGCAGAAAATCTCGATATTGAACCAAACACCTCGCCCTATGAAAGTGTTTTTTTTGCTGTTGAACCGGATCATGATCTTCCGATACTAACTGACGCTTATTCGCTTTACTTATTTAATCAAAGCAGCTTCAATATTCATTTCACCTATTCATTAAAAGACGGACATTTATTCCAAACATTAAAAAACGGAGAGCTTGGCCCATTGCAAAAATTACTTTTAAAAAAAATCAAAAAAGGTCAGATTAAAGAATTCCCATTACACAAAATCGAAATTCTTTTTTTTAAAAAAACGCATTACACAGCGCAGTTACCCGTAGCCGAGGTAATTCTTTTAAACGAAAAAATTATCTCAAATGGTGTATTTATCCGCAACGAAGAATTCAAATTTCCAGTATTATATTTTACGCTTCGTGAAAATTTCATCAGGGAACAGACACGTAAAATTGAGTTAACGGAATACGACATGGAGCGGCTTGTTAAATTCAAAGAATTTCAGCAGGAAAAAACAAAGCAAAGCAAACCCAACAAAAAAAGTTTTTTTGAAGACGAACGTGAAATTAATTTGCATATTGAAGAACTCGTTGATGATTTACGCGGAATGACGAACGGAGATATGCTCAATCTGCAAATCAAATCTTTCCAGAAAGAACTTGATAAAGCCATATCAGAAAACCTGAAAAAAATAATTTTCATTCATGGCATTGGAAACGGCAGATTGAAATCGGAAATCCGACACATACTTAAATCCTATCCTGAACTCCTTGTACAGGATGCGTCCTACAAAAAATATGGGTACGGCGCAACGGAGGTGATTATTAAAAAATAAATTCAATTTTCAACTCTGTTCACAGGTCTATAAAAGCAGCGGAGGGCAGTCTTGTTTGTGTTAATAGCAGCGCTTTAATCGTTTTACGAATTTTCATTATATTTGAATTAGCCCCAATTTCGCCCAATGAAAAAAACTACACTTTTTTTATTTTTATTTTCTATTATTTCTATTTCTTTTTTTTCGCAATCATGTCCTCCGGGTCAGGTTCGCATCAGAATTCAATTGATACCTGATAACTTTCCCGGAGAAACTTCCTGGGTCTTGAAAGATCAATCCGGGACAATTGTGTTATCCGGGAATGCTAACAGTGATAGTATTTGTGTCCCAAACAACTCGTGTTATACTTTCACAATTTACGATTCGTTCGGTGACGGTATTTGTTGCGGATACGGATACGGTAGCTATTCTATTTTTGTAGGAGGCGTCTCCGTTGCAACAGGCGGACAATTTACAACCACAGAGAGCGTTGATGTTAATTGTCCACCAGGAACAAGCTGCTCTAGTGCAATCCCAGTAACAACCGGAAACTATATTGCTCCGGCCCCAAACAGTTGGTACATATTTACACCGAATTCAAATGGCATGTATGAAATCAATACCTGCTTTACAGGAAATTGCAATACCACAATTTGGATTTATGATCATTGCGGCGGTGTTATCAATAACACAAATGCAGGAACCATCTATTACAGCGATAACAGTACCACCTGCGGGAATTTAGCCATTATAACCGCTGCGTTGGATACCTTACATTCGTATTTAATCAGAATTGGTGGCGATGCAAGTTGCAACGGAAATTCCATTCAGTTTGCAATCAATTATATCGGGCCCATCACAGGATGCACTGATCCTAGCGCCTGCAATTTTAATCCAATGGCAACAGTTTCTGATTCAAGTTGTTTATATTGGCCGAGTCCGCTGTGTGGGGGGCCTGATTTAAAAGTATCACAAAACGATTTTCAAAATTCATTATCAATTGGGACGGTTAATTCTGATTTTTGCTCCATTCAGGAAGGTTGCCTGAATGGATACGGCTCTCGTACAATAATTAATTTCACCACACGAATTGACAATGTTGGGAATGAAGATTATTATATTGGAAATCCGGCAAATAATCCAACCCAATTTAATACCACCAATTGCCATGGCCATTCACATTACGAAGGCTATGCTGAATATGTTTTATATGATCAAAGTGGGCAAATGATTCCGATTGGCTTTAAAAGCGGTTTCTGCGTTCTGGATCTAGTTTGCACAACCGGCACTGCTCAATACGGGTGCGGAAATATGGGAATAACTGCAGGATGTGGTGATATTTATTCTTCAGGGTTACAGTGTCAGTGGGTCGATATTACTGATGTTGACACAGGAAATTATATACTTGCCATCAAAGTGAACTGGGACCAAAGCCCGGATGCTTTAGGCCATTACGAGCAATCTTACAATAATAACTGGGCTCAGGTTTGCATCCACATTAGTGAAAGTGGAGGACAAAAAAGTTTTACTACCATACCGAATTGTGCCACTTACGTAGATTGTGCCGGAATTCCATTGGGAAATTCTCAGAAAGATTGCCAGGGAACATGTAACGGTACTGCAAAAATGGGTGATCTCAATTCGAATTTATCACAAGAAATAGTTGATGCGCAATTATATGTAAACGAAATACTGAACGCATCCATCTCACCTACACTTTGTAATGATTTAAATAACGACTCGTTAATAAGCGTTTGGGACGCCGCCTTATTAACGAATTGTGTGAAACACGGAACCAATAGCAATGTGAAATGTATGTTTCCGCATGGAATAATAAATCCGACGCAAACAGTAAAATTAAGAATCGACACCTTAAACATTGTCCAGAATTATCTTGAAATAGGAATGCTTGCTACGAACGCTGATGTTCTTGCATACGAATTCAATATACATGGTATCAATATCCAAAACGTTGTTACCTTGGTTAATCCAATTGATTACCCAACAACACCCGACTATAAATTCGGAGGAAATAAGGTAATCAGCATTTCATACATCGACAGCAGCATTTCCAAATCTCCCAACTGGCAAAAGTTATGCAGAATCTATTACACTTCAATTAATGATACCGCTATTTGCATCGAAAATATAGTAGACATCGTAAATAAAAATTATGAGGCAACATTAAAACAAATTGTCGGTCCTTGCGTTCAAACCGGCTTCACAGGAGTAGAGGTCATCGATCAATCAAATGTTTTCAATGTGTGGCCTAACCCAACAAAAGGAATTTTAAATTTGAATTTTCATTATAAATCAAATTCCGGCTTGCTGTTAGTGAATGATGTAATTGGCAAAACTATTATTTCAAAACAGGTAAACCTCAACATTCAAGATCAAACCCTGGATCTCACAGGAATGGATGACGGGGTTTATATCATTTCCGTAAAAACGGAACATGGAATTTCGAGTAAGAGAATAGTTGTAGGGAAATGATAATTGAGTGCCCTTTACCAAATACTAACTGTCTTAGGCTTACTCAATAGCCTCCATTGCCTGTTAAATTAATTTTCAGGTCTGCTGACGCATTTCAAGACGCAGACGTGTAATCACTTTCTTTGTGTAAGCAGGAAAATCGCCCTGCATCATCCAGCCATAATATCCAGGATCATTTTTAAAAACCTCCTTCACCGGTTTATCCTTATACTTCCCAAAATTAAAAATTTCTTCGCCTTTGTCGTTGTACACAACCCTGCCGGCCAAATCCACATTGCGTGTCCTTGTAGTTAAATCACTGATGACTTGCATGTCATTTCGTACAGGTTTAAAAAGATTTCCTTTCTGGTCTTCCTGTTCAACATCTTTGTACCTTTCTAATTGGCTGCAAAATACCTCATATGTGGCTTCTACATCCGCCGCGGCATCGTGCGCTCCAACATGATCTTTGCCACAATAAAATTTGTAAGCAGCCACCAGCGACCGAGGCTCCATTAAATGAAATAAATTTTGAACATCGATTAATTTGCGGTTATGCAAATCAAAATCTACCTCCGCACGCATAAATTCTTCCACAAGTAGCGGAACATCAAATTTATTCGAATTGTATCCTGCGAGATCACAATTTTCGAGGAAAGTTGAAATTTCATAGGCAACAAACTTAAAAGGCGGACAGTCTTTCACCATTTCGTTGGTGATTCCATGAACCTTGGTTGAAACTTCAGGAATCGGAATGCCCGGATTAACGCGCCAGGTTTTATTCTGTCGTTGATTTGAAACATCTACTTTTAAAACCGATATATCAATGATACGGTCGGAACCCACATTTGTCCCTGTTGTTTCCAAATCAAAAAAAGCAATTGGCTTCAACAAATTCAATTTGAAATCACTCATAAAATTAATTTAGATAAAGATAAATTATTTAGATGAAACCGTTTTGCAAAAACAATCGAGCTATTTATCGAAATAAAAAAAGCCAGGAATAATTCCGGAATTAAAACTATCAAGTTCGCTTCCTGAGGAGTTGTATCTGAAAATTTTTCCGTTTTGATTAAAATCAATTGCATCCGCGATATAAATCATCTCGTTTTGAGGGTCAATTCCCAACCCGTAAAAATTTCGGTTCCCTTGTGAGATGTGTGCATTTAACGGAATCCCTCCGTTTATCGGCATTCGATATACACCATCCGAATCGAGATAATAAAGTACATCACCAGGTCCGTTAATTCTTAAACAAGACGGATGATGCGAAGAACCTGTAAAATCATAGCTAGTATCTATTGTATTCGTGATTGGATTTATTCTTAATAAACTCGCTTGAAGGTTTTGAGTTGAATTACCCTGACAAAGTATCCATAATTTTCCGTTTTTATCCTCGCACAATGAACAAGGACCATATCCCGTTGGGATACTGTCTATAAGTTGATCAGTGATCGTATTTAAAACATAAACAAAGGAACTGGTTTTATTGGTAACAAAAACTTTTCCGTAACGTTCAATCATTTCTTCCGACCACCCCGTTAATGGAATTGAATTTACAATTGAAAAATTGGATAAATCAACAACTGAGATTGCATTAGCATATAAATCACTAACGTATGCCTTGTTTCCACTTACCGGAAGAAAAAATCGTGGCGAATTAAATCCGCTCAATTGAGATTGCTTTTGAAAGCTGTATTTATCAACACAAACCACCTTTCCTGAATTATTAACCACGATGTAAAACTTGCCATTATGTTCACACATGCTTTGGGGTACATCACCAAGAGTAAGATTTGTATTCTGTGCTGCATAATAATCCGTGAACACCATTCCGTCATTCAAATTTAAGCGTGTAACGGAACCATTGGAAGCCATAAAGTTTCCTTCGTTCAGAATGTATACAAAACCGGAGCCTCCAGAGGTTAATTGTTGTGCTGTCGGTACAGGCGGAATATCTTTTTTGCAGGAATTCAACATAAATATTCCGGCCAGCAAATAAACAAGTGCTTTGTATCTATTAATTTTCATGACAGAAAAATATTTTTTGATGTACCCGATTACCGTCCTCTAAAATTATTTGTACGCAATAAATCCCGGAAGGAACTCCAACAACCGGTAAATAAATACTTTGTCTTATTTTTTCATCATGTGAAAAATCATATTTGAAAACACAATCTCCTGTTAATGTGAAAAGTGTAAAAGACTTTGGTAATGAAATGTAGGAATGAAAAAATAATTCTAACCCGTATTGATTCGGAAAGACATAAAATAACGAATTGAAATTGCCGTCTTCAATCCCCGTTTCATCCCATTGATGTAAAACACCCACCGCATCTAAGTCGAATCCCGATGAAGTAAAAGGTGTTGGCCATGGATCATTAATTTTTCTTCCCTGACTATCAAAAGAAGCTAGCGAATCTACCAAGCTGCCCACCACATCAATAATTTTAATATGCGTTATGTGATTAATATCTAATCCATTTATTCCGGACAATTCCTGCAGATCGAATGGCGTTCCGTAATTTATTCGATATTTACCTGCCAAATTATTAATATGCGAGGCATTCAATAAACCAAATGTGCCAACTTGCATTGTGTCTTGAGTAGTTGTAATTGATGCAAAACGATAATAATTAATGCCATCGGAGCTCACTTCCACAAATGCCAATTCTAGATAATCGTCACTGAATGAATTTTCAAAAACAGCGAAATCATATCCCTGGCCATTGCTGACAGGAAAAGGAAATTGTAAAATAGCCGAACCTCCGTCACCTAGACTTACAACTCCGTTATTTCCGGCCATTCCGCATGCATTGGTAGAATCACCGACAGTAGCAAATCCCGCAGCCGGTGCAGAAATATCCTGAAAGCCTCTTGTAATCTTACAGGCATTCGCCCAATTGACCCATAACGCACTGTCTTTATGTATTGCAGATGTTCCCGGATAACCTGCAGGCGGATGAAACTGAGCATATGCCAATGAAAAAGAAATAAAGAAAATACAAAAATAACTTCTCTCCATTTTTAATTTTTAATAAATCGATAATGCGAAATTTTTTGTCCACTTGTAACTGTAAGAAAATAATACCCGGCTGAAAGTGAAGCAATAGAAATCGGTTGAGAATGATTTTGAATTTCAAAACCTGTGACAATAGTTTTTCCGCTGCCGTCTGAAATGCTTACTATAAAAGGAAAATTTATTTCCTTCTTAGCGTTAAGATATATTTGATCTGTTGCAGGATTTGGAAAAAGTTGGAAATCCATTGCGGAAATTTCCTGAATACCAACAAAATTAGCTTGAGATGTAAGGTTATCAATTGCAAAAAAAGCAGGCGTATTCATCCCTAAAACTCCGTTATCGGAAGAATATAAACTAAAAAATAAACTGTCAACCGCACCTAAAGGTTGGCAATTTACCCATTGCCATGAATCAAGAATATAATCGTTGGTATTATTGGTAAAGCGAAAATCTGCAAGATAAAAATATACACTGTCAGAAGATAGAGCTCCAGCTTTAAATCCTTTCACTGATAATAAAAACCAATCCGGATCATTTCCGCTGGATCCACCGAATTTTTTTGCAAAGGCATCGCCGTCGCGCATACTGTTATAAGCATATGTTGTGTTTGTGACATAAAAACCTATAACAGTATCGCCTGCGCTTAGGCCTGTTAGATGTGCTACGGCATACTGCTGCCCAACAGCATAAGTAAGTGAACCAAAATAACCGGAGGCGGGTTTTGCACTGTATACATTTGTATACCCTGAAGTGATGCTATCTTTCATTGTACTTGCAGCAAAACCAGCACTCCAATAATTATAAGTCGTATCGTAGGTGCATGGATAAAAAATATTTCCACTCTGAAACCCATTTCCTCCCGCTGATGCATTGTAAAAAGTGTCAGTGGGAAGCAACAAATTTTCTAACGTAGAAACATCTGTTTGAGATTGAAAAAAACAAACAGAAAAGATGGTGGCTGAGAAAAGTAATTGAAATTTATTCATTGTTTTATGTTTTAGCTTTATAACTCAAGTTTATTGAAAACTGATAATTCCTGCCGGGCATAGGGCGTCCGGCGATTGCCTGATAAGAAATATTAAATATATTGTTTGAAGTAAAATTGAAATCGTAAATCATTTTACCTTTGATTACCTTTTTACCAAAAATTAAATTCGCCAAATTAAATGGCATCAGGTAATAATAATTATCCGAAGTAGTGTAGCGATATCCGGTATAATTATGTGTGTAAGCCAAATAAAGCAATTTATACTTTATTTGAAATGTAGCATTTCCGCTGTACATGGGGACATATACGAGTTGATTCCCTTCACTTTGGTCGCTGGAACTGTGTTTTTTTTGAGAGGTTGAAAGAACATACTGAGTAGAAAGCTGGACTTTCATTTGAATTTCATTTTTATGATACACAAATTGTGTTGTTGTTTCAGTTCCTCTGCTCCATACCTCCAGTAAATTTTGAGGCGTCCAAATACCTGATGCTCCTGGAAGCCAAATTATCCAATTTCTCATTTGTCTGCTAAATACGGCAGCTGAAAAAGTAACACGAATGGTTTTCAATTTATTCAGTGAATCATTTTGAAAAACCAAATTCATCTCCTCGCTATACCCATGCTCCGGCAAAAGACTTCTGTTTCCGCCCGGATTCCAGTATAAATCGTTCATGCTCGGTAATCGATACAATTTATTTCCACCCATCACTAAATCTAAACCGGAAAATAATTTTCTTCTGTATTCTGCAGAAAAAGTAAACGGCTGAACACTCGATAGTGTGTGCTCCAATCGGGAACGGAACCTTAGCTGATTATTGCTTTTTTTTGAAGACAGAAAAAAACTTGCAAATACAGAAAAGTAATTTTGAAAAACCTGCGTTGAATACGCATCAGAAAGCGCAGTACAATAGGTATTATTTAGTCCTCCCTGTAAAGTCAAGTTTTCATTTGCTTTACAATCGAACTCAGCTTCAGTGATCAATGTTGTAGCCTTGGAATATGTGGTTTGAAAGGAAAAACCATCAGCATAAACAAGCTTATCCAATAAAAAAGCCTGTCGAAGGAGTGTCTTTAACTTTTTGGATTGGATAGCATACTCGAGGGAGGATCGGAAAATTTCATCATCTTGAGTTGATTTCTTACCCTCAATTAAATTAGCGGAGGGAATTTCCCGCGTTTGCCCTTGGAGCCAAATTCGAAATGTCAATACCTGATTTTTTTTTAGTAAAAAGGCATTTTCCTGTAGCACAGCCTTCCGTGTAAATGCACTATTTTTCATTCGTAAGCGTTGGCCCTCTGCGTTAACATAATTAAAATCATTTTCAGCAGAATTATATACGCAACGTGTACTGGAATACCAACGTTTGTTTCCGAAAGAAACTTTTACTCCCGCTGACTGCTGACCAAAGCTTGCCAGGGTACAAAAAACCGAAACACCCATTCCCTGATTAAACCCTGGCGAATTACGCAAATGAATTGAACCTGCAACCGAAGCATTTCCCCATACTGCGGTTGAACCGCCTCGTTCGATTAGTATTTCATCCGTCAGAAAAACAGAAAAAAGAGACAGATCCGTTTCACCCAACATAGGATTCCGAATTGAAAAGCCATTCCATAATACAGCGGTTTGGGCTGAATTTCCACCTCGGATTGAAGACACTGCTGAACCTGACGGTCCATAACTTTTAACATAAAGTGAATTATCATTTTGCAACACCTGAGCCATGGATGAAGCGGCTTGCGACTGAATAAAAATGCTGTCAATTACTCTCAGCGCATTTTTTTTATGAAAATGGGTAGCATAGCGCGGACTCACTGAAATTTCATGCAGGTCAATAGTATCGGTTTTTTGCGAAAAGCAAGACGATGGTAAAATCAAAAGAAAAATTAATCCTAAATTAATAGCGCTGTAAAAAACCCGCAATAAAAGAAATTTTCTTTTAATAGTTATCATAACCTTTGTCTCTCTTCCCGGAGACGTTCCGTTTTATTTTTTGTCAGGGCAGGTCTTCTGACTTTTCTGCGGTTTTCGGAGCCTTCCCACTTGCCGAAACAAGCAGTGGCGAGATTTCCGTAACCTGTTTTGCAGAATTACAGCAGCGGGTACTGTTGCCGACTTACACGGCATTCCCTTTTAATTTTTCCAAAATAATGGGCAAATACCTCTGACAACAACAAATGTAGTTTAAAGTAATTGAAGAAAGAAATTTGAAAAAATTAAATTTTAGAACAAAACTCTTTACAGTAATTCTCGTTTAACTATCCGATTTTGCTCCAAATAGTGTTGCTTCGCTCCAATTCTTTCATCTGCTGCAACAACAATTGATTTTCTTCCGCATTCAAGTCCGGATCCTTATCCAATATTTCTTCAGCAATACTCCGAGCCTGCTGCATAATTTGAACGTCACTAGTAATATCAGCAATTTTTAAATTTAAGGCTCCGCTCTGTTGAGTTCCCTGCATATCTCCTGCCCCACGCAACTTCATATCAACCTCAGCGATTTCAAACCCATCGTTTGTGTTACACATTGTTTCAATGCGCGTGCGGGCCTCTGTAGTTAACTTATATGAACTCATCAATATACAATAACTTTGATCCGCTCCACGACCCACACGACCGCGCAACTGATGTAGCTGGCTGAGTCCGAATTTTTCAGCACTTTCAATCACCATTACACTTGCATTCGGTACATTCACACCAACCTCAATTACGGTGGTAGCAACCATAATCTGTGATGTTCCGGAAACAAAACGCTGCATTTCCATATCTTTTCGATCGCTAGTTTGCCTGCCGTGCACAATACTGATTTGATATTCGGGCAACGGAAATTCCCGCTCGAGTGAATCAAATCCTTCCATCAGATTTTTGTAATCCAGTTTTTCACTCTCCTCAATCAATGGATAAACCACGTAAACCTGACGACCTTCTTTAATTTGTTCTTTCAGGAATCCATAAAGACGCAGACGTTGGCTGTCACTCATATGAAGCGTTTTAACCGGCTTACGGCCTGGCGGCATTTCATCAATCACAGAAAGATCCAGATCACCATAAAATGTCATGGCGAGTGTACGCGGAATTGGCGTAGCTGTCATGATGAGAATATGGGGCGGTTTTTGGTTTTTTTTGTGAAGCGCTGCGCGTTGCGCAACGCCAAAGCGATGTTGCTCATCGATAACTGCTAATCCAAGATTTTTAAATTGAACCGTTTCCTCTATAAGTGCATGTGTTCCTACCAAGAATTTCAATTCCCCATTTTGTAATCGTTCATGAATTTTTTTTCTTTCTCTTGCGGAAGTTGAGCCGGTGAGCAGGCATACATCCAAATGCAACTTGTCGGCAAATTCTTTTATTGTATAAAAATGCTGAGTGGCCAGAATCTCAGTGGGCGCCATCATACATGCCTGAAATCCGTTGTCGATAGCGAGTAACATACTTAAAAACGCGACCATTGTCTTTCCGCTTCCAACATCTCCCTGCACCAAACGATTCATTTGTTTACCACTGCCCGCATCACTTCGGATTTCACGGACAACACGTTTTTGAGCACCCGTTAACGGAAAAGGTAAGTGATGATGATAAAAATCATTGAAATAATCTCCTACACGGGCAAACAAAAGACCTTTGGATGTTGAATTTCGAAATGATTTTTGTTTTAAAAGCTTTAATTGAAGATAAAAGAGTTCCTCAAATTTCAGTCGAAAACGTGCGGCGTTTAACTCATTTTTCCCGGCCGGAAAATGAACATTTTTTAAGGCAGATTCGCGCGACATTAAACGAAGTGCCTGCAACAAATTTTTTGAGAGTGTTTCCGGAATGTTGTTATTAATTTGCTGGTGCAATGTTGCCTGAAGTTTGCGAATTCCGTTGCTATCCAGCCCTTTGTTTTTTAATGTTTCTGTGGAGGGGTACACTGCTTGAAGTGCAGATTGCAAACGGAGGTTATCATCACTTGCAGCTTCAATATCAGGATGAGGAATATTGAATCGGCCTTTGAATTCAGTTGGTTTCCCGAATACAATATATTCAATATCGTTTTTAAACTTACTTTGAAGCCATTTTGCTCCTCGAAACCAGACAAGCTCAACGACGTTCTCGCTATCACTGAAATACGCTACAAATCGTTTTGACCTTCCTTCGCCAACACTTTCAGTACGCAGGATCTTGCCCCTTAACTGCACGAAGGGCATTTCCGCTGTTATTTCGTTTATCCGGTAAAATTGAGTACGATCAACATAACGAAACGGAAAAAGGTGCAGCAAATCATCCAGCGAAAAAATGCGTAACTCTTTGACCAGTGCTTCAGCCCGCTGGGGGCCTACACCTTTCAAAAATTTAATTTCAGTTTTCAAAAAATCAGGTGTCATGTAATTGCAAATTTACCCTGGTAAAATGATTTCCGGGAACAATAAATAAATTATTTTTCAAAAGTTTAAAAGCAACTCGCCCAAAAAACTACCGGCTTTTGTTTTAAACCCTTTGTCGAATGAAATTGATATCTAAATTTTTGTAATTTTACTTTGCTTCTATTTGAATGAAAACAAAGTTTTTTTTTCGGTTACCCGTTTACATTTTTTCTAAAATTTTGGGTTCATTTATTTTTTTTTTATTTATCCCTTCGTTTTTTTTCTCACAATCGCCGGAAACAAAATCTAAAAAAACAGACCGCCACCTATTTGACTTAAGCAATTACAAACCCGAACCCAAAGACAAGGTTGTTTTTGAGTTTTTGCATTGCGGATGGTTAAATATGCCTCAAGGCGTATGTTATGATTGGTACTCCCGCGGATCTAGCATCTTTTTATACTTCGATTATCCAATAAAAAAATCCAATTTTTCTTTCGCTTGGGGAGCCGGAATGAGCTGGCACAACTTAAGCGGAAACATGAGTTTTTCCTATGCTATTGATTCGCTTGGATATGTAAGTACCATACTTGAACCTCGTCAACTTCCTTACCGAAAAAATATTATCAGCGCTAAAACAATTGAAATACCCATTGACATACGTTTCAGGACACGGCAAGCAAGGTCTATTAAAATCACTGCCGGATTTAAATTCGGAATCACCGTACAAAATTTTCTAAAAGTTTATGACGACTTGGGTAAAAGAAAATATTACGACATAACTAATTACAATCCGTTGCGGTACGGTCCAACATTCAGAATAGGGTATGAACAGTTTTTTCTATGCGGGTTTTATTCTCTATCGCAGGTATTCAACAAAGGATTCGGCACGCCCAACCTTATTCCGTACACAATCGGACTTGGTTTTACTCCCTGGTAAAAAGTTATGTTACAATCAATTCAAATTATCGGCGAACTTGAGCGAGAACGCAAACGTTTGCTGAATTTGGATGGAAAAATTATTGAACAGGCAAACCGTGTTTTAAAAAATAACCTGTTCAGTCAAAAAAATGTTCTTGAAAATCTTAAACTTTACAATCAATCCTTCGAATTGATTCATGAAAACACTGTTGAGCGGGAGAAAATATTCGGATTGGTTGAGATTAAAACCATTTGCATAAATTTTAACCTCAGGTTTCTGGATATAAAAAAATTCAAAGGACAAATTCCGTCCGAAGCAGCAGATCTTTTGAATGAATTTGCGACGAAACAAAAAAAACGAATCGGGAAATTAAAAGTACTGGGTCCTGAGGAAGTTTTCAGGAACGCAAAATATAATGTAGACCCCATAATATTTGCAGAAACCGAAAACGGTAATTACTACCTTATTCATCAATGGGGAAATAAATTACCTTGGTATGTTCCGCTAACTACCTTTCCGCTGCGAAATATTGAAAACCTTGTTGTTACACTTGCTGCATTTTGTTTAATCCTTACCCTTACTATCCCGCAGCACTGGATTATGGATACGTCTAAATTCCCGTATTGGGGAATGCACCGATTCGCTTTATTCTTTCATTTATTCATTTTATTTGGTGCCTTATTACTTTTCTTTATGCTGTCGTTTCGTTTCGGATTTACATCCTCAAAATGGGACGATGATCGGTTGTAATTTTAATGTTCATTTAATTGTAGCTTCTTCGTAAATTCACGCATTCAATTGAATATCCTTCATGGAAGAAAAAATTAAAATAGGATTCACCCAAGGTGATATTAACGGAATAGGACTTGAGGTTATTATCAAAACCTTTCAGGAATCCCAGCTTCTTGAATTGTGCACACCGGTAATTTTCAGTTCACCAAAGACAATAAATTTTTACCGGCGTCAGCTGGGCGCTGAAGATTTTAATTTTACTCCTGTGCGTGAACTTCATCAGGTTCAGCATAAAAAAATAAATTTAGTTGTTTGTTACGAAGATGAGCTAGTTATTGAACCCGGTAAGGCAACCCAAACCGGAGGAAAATATGCAGCTATTTCACTTGAGAAAGCAACCGATGCACTTAAGCTTCATCAGATAGACGCGCTGGTAACTGCCCCAATTAATAAAAACACAATACAATCAGAGCAATTTAAATTCCCCGGCCACACTGAATACCTTGCTTCAAAATTCGGCTTTGAAAAAGGGGCAATGATGCTGATGTGTTCAGATCATCTTCGTGTGGGTTTAGTTACCGGACATATGCCGATATCAAAAGT
>OMJH01000134.1 GCA_900299295.1 Bacteroidota bacterium | reverse complement strand
GCCTAAAAATTTCAATAAATATATTAAGACAGTAAGTAAACAATATGAATACTGGGGTATCATCGCTTTGTTATCAGGTGGTCCTGGTACGGGAAAAACAGAACTGGTAAGACAACTTGCCAGGGAAAGCGAAAGGGATTTACTCTACTTTGATGTATCGAGCCAGAGAAATATGTATATGGGAGAAAGTGAAAAGGCAATCAAGGACGTTTTCAAAAAGTATGCTATGGTGGTTCGTAAAGTTAAACAGGCGCCAATACTTTTTTTCAACGAGGCCGACAGTGTATTTCACCAAAGGAACAATTCAGATATCGGGATATCTCAGACCGAAAACATCGTACAAACAATTTTGCTGAACGAGTTGGAAAGATTTAACGGCATCCTGATTTGTACTACCAATAGACCTGAAACTATGGATAAAGCTTTTGAAAGAAGATTTTCCATGCATATAAAAATCAGTGAACCGTCTCAAATTGTGAGAGCGCAATTACTCAAATACAATTTTCCTGAAATAAATACTGAACAGATGTATCGCCTATCACAGGATTTTGAGTTTACTGCAGCCAATCTGGAAACATTCAAACAACAAAAAATGATTGCAAGTATCATAAGAAAAAAACAATCAGATGTAGGACAAGATCTGCTATTGTTCTTTCAAACATTATCTTCAAACGGGAACAGACCAAATAAAATAGGATTCAATTATAAATAATTAAAAATTAACAATTATGATTTTAGATTTAACATTAAGGACATCAATTGAAGAATGGTCAAACGACCTGGAACTCGGTTTAGGAAATATCGGTGTTTATCGAATTGAACAAAAGCGAAATGAATTGGTAAGAAATATGAATACTTTGGTAACCATGATTAGTTCGTTCTCGGGTTTAAATGCAAGGCTAATTACACCGCTCAAAGGACAGGACTTTTGGATTGGTCTCACTGTTATACCGTATGATAATTTACTTCCTTTTGAAGCTTACGTTTCTTATGGAGTTGACAAACAACATAAATTATTTGCGAAAATTCGTTTTACCGATCGACCAACTACAGAGGAATTCCCAATCGAAGGTGGTTATTCCTGGAAAACAGAAATCCTGTACGAGTCAGAAATAAAGGATACAAGATACACCGTGGCCAACGTAAAAAATCATTTCATAATCTATGAATCATTCAAACGAATTGGAAGAGACATTATTTATTCTGTTTTGGAGGAGTAATTACTTCAGAGAATAAAATCAATTAGGAGGTTTAGTGATTAGCGTCCCGTTACTATTGATCTTTACTCTCAATTAATCTAAAATTTCAAGAGCCCCTAATAACGATAGTTTTGCAGGAGTTCTTCTTTTATGTGTAATAGTCAATACTTATGATAAATCTTCCTTAATCAGGTTCGAAAAAATATTCTGTAAACCAGAATACAAATTAATTGTTGTTTAAAACTCAGTTTTTAAATATTATATTTTTAGGTTACATATTCCTTAAAATTGAGCGCATTTTCGATCGAAGTTCCTATCTTTTTATGGGAAGCTTCAAAATCTTTTTATTTAAATCTTAAGAGAAAAATCAAAAAAATTTTAAATTCATACAGTTTTTTAGTATATTATTAAAACAAAAATAAGATGGCAAAAATTAACACTACCAGCGGTAAGTTATACATTTTGAGGGAAAGAGATTATTTAACTCAGGAGTTGCATCCTTACGTAAAAATCGGTATTGTTCGAGGTGAAAAAGAAACCAGTTCCCGTATTGCTGAGCACCAAACTGGTAATCCGCGGGAAATTATTGAAGTCCAATCTCTGGACGCACCATTGGTAGAGCCGTTAGAAACACACTTACATTATATGTTCGGCGACCGATGGGTTACCGGGGAATGGTTTCTGATGGATGATGATAAAGTAAAGGAGGTAATCAAGCTTGCCAGCTGTATTAGATTAGAGCAGCAGGCTTTGATGCCCTACCTTAACACAATCAGTGATTTTGAGAATGTCCTTTCAAAGGAAGAGTTGCTGACTGCAGAGGAAGATCACATCAAATTACATCAGGCATTGTTAGAGGAAGACAAGAACTGTAAGATCATATCTGCCCATATCAAAATTCTGGAAACCGCTTTATTGAAAAAGATGGACGGTTTTAGTGGGATAGAGGGTATTGTGGAGTTAAGGGGCAACGTCATTAAATCTGTTTTAGACAAAAAGTATATCAAGGAAAACTTTCCGGCTGAATACAACGCTTTTTGCAAAGACACCCTGAAGTTTTCAGGTTCATTTAACCCTAAAGGCTTAATTACCCTTTCCAAAATAGACAAGGAACTCGATACTGCATTAAAGGGCCTGAACAGTCCTATATTCACAGCAGCACATACGCAGTTGCCATTGATGCACAAAAGCGCTGAACTGGAACAATTGCACCTGCAACTGATTATGCTCAATAAGGAGATGCAGGAAGCCGAATGGAAAAAATTGCAATGGCAAACCCGATTAAAGGCAGCTGTAGGCGATTATGCAGGAATAGAGGGACTTTGTATCTGGGAGCGCAAGAACAAGCCCTCGGTTGAATTTGATGAAAAAGGTTTTTTGAGGCAATACCCGCAAATGGAACAATATAAAACCGAGGCGAAAGAAAGTGTGGCGGTAATTTTTTTGCCTAACCGGGCATACTTTTTTTCTGCAAAATAAAATAAGTAAATAAAATAATTATTGAAACATCAGATCAAAAAAAAGCCTTAGCTGAATATCTTAAGTTTTTG
>OMJH01000133.1 GCA_900299295.1 Bacteroidota bacterium | reverse complement strand
TGAAAACATTTCCTTTTTGGTAAATCCCAAAGATCGGATCGGTCTTGCGGGAAAAAATGGTGCGGGTAAATCCACCATGCTGAAATTAATTGCGGGGTTACAAAATCCGACCAAAGGAGATATCGGAAAACCGAAAGGATATAAAATTGGGTATTTGCCGCAGGACATGATTCATCAGCACGGCAATACTGTTTTTGATGAAACCGCAACCGCTTTCGTGGAGGTCCATCAGATGGAACAGCGTCTCGAGCAAATAAACAAAGAATTGGAAACACGCACCGATTACGAGACGGATGCCTACGCCAATCTTATTACTGAACTTACCGATTTAAATACGCGACTTGAAATTATTGGTATCGGAACGATGGATGAACAGATAGAAAAGATTCTGCGCGGATTAGGTTTTGAACGTAAGGATTTCACCCGTCAAACGAACGAATTCAGCGGCGGATGGCGCATGCGTATTGAACTTGCCAAATTATTGTTACAGCAACCCGATATTTTGTTGCTGGATGAGCCGACGAATCATCTCGATATTGAAGCCATTGGATGGCTGGAAGAATTTTTGGAAACTTACAGCGGGGCGCTTGTCATGATTTCGCACGATAAGCAATTTCTCGATCACGTAACCAAGCGAACAATTGAAATTGTCAATCAGAAAATTTACGATTACAAATCCAATTACTCAAAATACCTGGTGCTTCGCCAGGAGCGGATTGATCAGCAGGAATCAGCGGCGAAAAATCAGCAAAAGATTATTGATCACACCGAAGCCCTGATTGATAAATACCGTGCAAAAGCAAACAAAGCTGCATTTGCGCAATCGCTCATCAAAAAACTGGATCGGATGGAACGTGTTGAAGTGGATGATGTAGATACTGCTGCCATCAATTTTCGTTTTCCGCCGCCCGCACACTCTGGAAAAATTGTGTTAACGGTAGAAAATGCAGGAAAAAAATACGGCGAAAAACGAATTTTTAGCGGTGCGGAATTTATTCTAACCAAAGGCGAAAAAATCGCGTTCGTAGGTCGAAACGGCGAGGGTAAATCGACGATGATGAAAATGATTCGCTGCGTAACAGATTTTGAAGGAAACATTACCATAGGTCATTCGGTTATGCCGGGCGTTTTTGAACAGGATCAGGAAGAAAAGCTCGATCAGAACAAAACGGTTTTTGAAACCATCGATGAATTAGCAGTAGGTGATGTACGCAAGCAGGTGAGAGGATTGTTGGGTTCATTTTTATTCAGCGGTGAGGACATTGATAAAAAAGTTCGTGTACTGAGCGGAGGTGAACGCGGAAGATTGGCACTTTGCAAATTATTACTTGAGCCGTATAATCTTTTACTGTTGGATGAGCCGACGAATCACCTGGATATCCGAAGCAAGGAGATTTTGAAGAAAGCCCTGATAGATTATGAAGGGACCGTCATTCTTGTTTCGCACGACCGCGATTTTCTGGATGGATTGGTGAATAAGTTATATGAGTTTCGTGAAGGAAATGTGAAGGAACATTTGTGTGGCATCAACGAATTCATGGAAAAGCGGAAGCTGGAACGCCTAATGGAATTAAAGACGAATGTTGCGGAGAAAACCGAAGAAAAGGCGAAAAAAGTAAAACCTGTTGTTGATGACAGCAGGGAAAAGGAAATGAAGTCGCTTCGTTCATCCATTCAAAAAGCAGAGAAGCAAATTGAAGAACTGGAGGGCAAGCTGAAGCAAATGGATGAAGAGATGCAAAAAGGTAATGGTGCTTCCGCGGATGTTTATGAAAAGTACATTCAGGTAAAATCTTCGCTGGATACGTGCATGAAGGAGTGGGAGGATAACTGTTCAAAACTGAATCAGCTTGAAAAAAACAGTTAGGTAAAATGGAGGAAGATAAACGAATAAATTTTTTCAAACTTCATTTTACCCCGCGACGCAATTATATTGTTACTCCGATTTTATTCCACTTCAATTTTCTGCTCTATCTTATCGTATCCGTTGCAGATCGTAATTTTCTTTTTCCATCCGCTGAAACAATTTTAACGCTCGGGGGTGATACACCGACACAGACGCTTACCGGAGCATACTGGCGGATCATCACCGCTTGTTTTTTACATTTTGGAATTTTGCACTTCGCCGCAAACATGCTCGCGTTAATTCAATTAGGAAAAATAATTGAGCAATTCATTGGTAGCTTTCGTTTTGCTTTTGTGTATTTCATGTGCGGAATTGCGGGTGGCGTTGCTAGTAATTGGTGGTATTATCAGGAATGGTCGGCAGTGAGTGTAGGGGCATCCGGAGCAATTTTTGGTTTACTTGGTTTTTTTCTGGCCCTGGTTACTACGGATCGCGTCCGAAAAGAATTCAGAATTCCGTTGTTAAAATCGATTGGAACAAGTTTGTTGCTCAATTTAGCCATCAGTGCTTTTGCTAATTTTAATAATGCGGCTCACATTGGCGGATTACTGACCGGCATTGCCACCGGTTATCTGATGTGGATACTGGATAAATATGTTCAGCGTGCAACAAAAATTTTATTTCCAGCTTTATTGATTGTGGTGACTTTTGTTTTGTTTGTTTTTCTGGTGCCACGAATAAACGGAAAATTCGATGAGATGTCCGACTTACTTAAGCGAATTGATTCAACAAAAAAATCAATGCTTTCTGATCTGGATAAAAACTTACAACAGGATTCAATCCCTTTTTCCGACACCGTTTTTTTTAATTTAAAATGGAATCAATTCCTGAAAAAAAACGACAGTCTGCTTTTACTTGGAAAAAGTGAAACCCTAAAAGAAAATCATCGGTTAAATAAAAACGAAATTGAACTGCGAAAACAAGAATCCATTTTTTTGATCTGTATCCACAACGGCGATTCGTTAAAGGTTAATGCGTTAAAAAAAGTACAACAACAGTTGAGTGAAATAAATTCTTCCTCCCAATGAAATCAAAACTTTATTTGTTCCCGGTCCCACTAGGGGATGATATGATTATTAAAACAATTCCTGACGGGAATATTGAATTGCTAAATGAGGTTGAATACATTGTTGCTGAAAACGCAAAGACAGCGAGGAAATGGCTGAAGCAACTGCGGTGTCAAAAACCGCTACAGGATTTTGAATACGCCGAACTGAATGAACATTCACGTGTCGAAGATTTGAACTCGGTATTTCAACCCCTGCTCAACGGAAAGATTACAGCCTATTTATCAGAAGCCGGTTGCCCGGGCATTGCAGATCCGGGCAGTTCACTTGTCAGTATTTGCCATTCAAAAGGCATTCCGGTAATCCCTTTGACAGGGCCATCCAGCATTCTTCTGGCATTGATGGGGTCAGGATTGAACGGACAACAATTTTGCTTTCACGGATATCTACCGCGGGATAAAAACGATCGTATTAAGCGTCTTCGTGAACTTGAAAAAAACAGCTCACGTTTTCATCAGACTCAAATTTTTATTGAAACACCTTACCGGAATAATGCATTGCTGGATGATATGCTTCAGCAACTCTCACCGGAAACAAAACTTTGCATCGCCTCAAACATAACACTCGTTAATCAGAAAATTTTTACGCGAAGCGTGTCGGAATGGCGAAAAAAAGTCCCATCACTCGATAAAATTCCTGTTGTTTTTTTGATTGGAAATTAAAAAACCAATAAGTGATTTCCCTTAACCTACGACCTTTTTAATAAGAGCTAAACCTTAAAAGCGGTAGATTAAGGGCCAAATAACTCAAAATAGAACTACGTAAACGTAACGAAACAATGCTTTTAGCCGTATAGAAGGCCAAATAACCCCAAATCTAGTTATGCATGAGACAATTAAAAATTACTAAACAAGTTACCAATCGCGAAACAGCATCTCTCGATAAATACCTTCAGGAAATTGGCCGTGTGGAATTAATTACTGCAGACGAAGAAGTTGATTTGGCGCGAAGAATTAAGCAAGGCGAGCAGTGGGCACTCGAGAAACTTACTAAAGCAAATTTGCGTTTCGTGGTTTCGGTTTCAAAACAATATCAGAATCAAGGGCTAAGTTTGCCGGACTTAATTAACGAAGGAAATCTTGGTCTGATAAAGGCCGCACAGCGCTTTGATGAGACGCGTGGATTTAAGTTTATTTCCTATGCGGTGTGGTGGATTCGTCAGAGTATTTTGCAGGCACTTGCAGAGCAATCACGAATTGTACGTTTACCACTGAATAAGATAGGATCAATCAATAAAATCAATAAAACATTTGCCAAGTTGGAACAGGAGTTTGAGCGTGAGCCAAGCGCTGATGAAATCGCTTTGGTATTGGAAATGGCTCCTGAAGATATTAAGGAAACGATGAAGAATAACGGGCGACACGTTTCCATGGATGCGCCGCTCAGCACCAATGAAGACGGCGGAAGCATGTACGACGTTTTGATTAATGACGATCATCCTTCACCCGAGGGAGGATTAATCAATGAGTCTTTGCAAAAAGAAATTGACCGTGCGTTAACAACCCTGACTTCCCGTGAAGCAGATGTAGTTCGATTGTACTTCGGATTAAGCGGACAGCATCCGTTAACGCTCGAGGAGATTGGTGAAAAATTTGAACTAACGCGTGAACGTGTTCGACAGATAAAAGAAAAAGCCGTGCGGCGACTCAAGCATACTTCACGAAGTAAGATACTTAAAACGTATTTAGGTTAAAGTAAAAAACCCCGGATTCCGGGGTTTTTTACTTAATGAGTTTCACAAACATCACGTGCGTGGTTTCCAGGGAATTTCCTGTGCGCCGAGTTCCATGGATAAATTTCTGCCAAGCATAAACAAATAATCACTGAGACGGTTCAGATATCTGTAATTGATTTCTTCCACCTTTTCGTTTTCGGCCAACTTTAAAACAGATCTTTCGGTGCGTCTGCAGACACAGCGAGCAATGTGGCAATTGGAAACGGTGACGTGTCCGCCGGGAAGAATAAAATTTTTCATTGGCGGAAGTGTTTCATCCATTTTGTCTATCGCCATCTCAAGTGTGGTAACATCCTGCTCAATCAGTTCAGGTAATTTCATTTTGTTTTTTTCAGGATCAGCCGCCAGTTGTGAGCCCAATGTAAAAAGCCTGTCCTGAATTTCAATCAAAAATAATTTTTCGCTTTCTTTTGTTAAGCAGTCACGAAGCAATCCGATCCATGAATTTAGTTCATCCACGTTGCCATACGCTTCAATACGAATATGATGTTTGGGTAAGCGCGTTCCTCCTAACAAAGATGTTTCACCTTTGTCTCCTGTTTTTGTATAGATTTTAATCGACATGGGCAAAGCGAATTTACCAGGAGAATTTTTTTTCTTTGAAACCAAAGGTGTATTTCATTCCAAAACGCAGGTTGAATCCATTGATGAAGTAGTCTGTTTTTCCTGCTTTTGCATAAGGTGATCCAAAATTACTCATGTAATAAGCTTCAAGAAAGGGAACGAATGCATTGGAACCATGGTGTGCATTTTTTCCAAAGCGATAGGTGTCGAATCCTATTCCGTAGAAAAAATTTGTGAGCGAAGAATTCGAATAATCACCTGAAGTGACCGGACTTTTTAATGTTCGTAATTCGACTCCGCCAATAAGGTACGATTTGAAATTCGCGAAGATGATGGATTTGGCGCCTTTACAGGTTTGACGTCTTCCGCCACCTGCCAATCGGGTACGGACTTCAGTGAGCCATTGCCATTGAAGTGCCAATTGAAAATCGAGATAGGAATTGTTTTTTAAGTCGTCTTGAATATAAAACGATGAATTACTCATGGCTGCAGCTGCACATAAATTGAGCTCCCAGGAAACATGCTGATTGTAGCGAATGCCATAGGAGTTTCCGGATGGTGAAGGATTTTTTATGCCATTAACCGGATTGAGAAAGTTCATTCC
>OMJH01000132.1 GCA_900299295.1 Bacteroidota bacterium | reverse complement strand
AGATAATTCATTGTTAGCGAGGCTTGGATGACATAAATAAGTAGAAATAAGTATTTCTTCTTCACTTCTGCCTGGAACCAGTAATTCGCCGTAAGTTAAGGATCCTATCTTGTGTTCAGCGTCGATAAAAACTTCATAATTTCCTGTTTTAGGCATTTGATCATACTCCACCTTTGACAAACAAAATCCCCAGTTTTCTTTATAGTAAGTAGTTAAGTAAGGGATAGCATCAGGAAGATCAGAATGAAGAAAGAGATGTTTATTTAATTCTTCAAACTCCATTGAGGTATGTATACCTATTGAATAATTAACAATATGTAAATTATTTTTTCTAAAATCACAATAAACCTTCCCATTGCTACCTTTAATCCAGGCATCTCGTATGTTCCATTCGTTGGGAATTTCCCAATCAAAAACTTTAGTTCCGGTTGGAACTTCGGTTAATTTCAATGGGATGATTTCCTGTAAAATTTTAAAAGAGGTTCGCAATCCTTCGCCCGTAATACTTCGACAAATTGGCCATAACCTGTCAAAGTATGCCTCCATTTCGTTAACTACATTCATTTTATTTTAAAATCTTACTTTTTAAAAATTGTAAAAATAATTCAAAGGATCCGTGTAAATTAAGTTGTCGTAACGAATTACCGGTATACATTTGCCAAGCAGTTGCTAATTCATTTTTATAATTATCAAATTCACTTATGTTATAATTTTCCCAAGTCCCAAATGACTTTAAATAGTTGTCGTATTCAAAAAAATCGGTAGGATTTTTAAAATTCAAATTGGAATTTCCCAAATTACTGGAGATTGAGGATGGGGAAAGAATTCGTAAATATATCGGATGGGTTTCACCGGCTGCCACTCCATTTTTATCAGCGTAGTAAGAATGCCAGTGCAAGGAATGATCCGAATAGAGAAGACTATTCCGATAAATGTTATCTGAAGCAATCTTATGAATTTTTGCGCAAGCATGTTCGCGTTTATGGATACAAGTGCTTGCTAACCAATTTCTTTTTTGACGTGATATTTTACCTGAAGTCACATCATAAAATACATGGTACAAATCATAATAAACATCAAAATCCAAATCTTTAACCTTACTTAAAATAGTTGGAGAAATCAAATCATCATCATCAAGTTTTATTATAAAATCAGCCTCTTCAAATAAATTAATTATTTCAGGTCTTTCGTATATATCAGCTAATCTTTCGGATAATTCATAATCAGAATTGTAATTACCGATTGACACTTCGTGAAAATTCCTGTTTTTTTTTTCTTCTTCACCGATTAATAAAACTTTCCAGTTATTGTAAGTTTGATTTTGAAGTGCCTTGAAATAAATTTTTTGTAAAGCAGATCTTAACTTCGAACGTTTTTTAAAAGGTGTTAAATGAGTAACGAACAAAAAAGAACTCACCTTAAAGCTGTGATAAATTAATCATGAAAACATATTCCAATATAATACGGCATCTTCCCGAATTCTAACACTTGCCTTTTTACCAATTAAATCTTTAGATTGAGAAGGGGAAATTCCGTGAGCAGGCCTTTTCCAAGTTAAATCTGATGCTTCTATAATTTTTCCTAAAGGAATTTCTTTTGCCGCAACAAGGGAGCGACGAGCATTTTTCCGTGCCGGTTCTTCATCCGGAATTGCAGTCAAATTAAATGTTCCGAGCAGTGTTTCCGTCTCCGTCCAATTTTTCCAAAATAATTTCAAATCATCTTTATCCATTGCATGGTAATGGTCATTTCCCGGTAAGGATTTATCATAGGTAAAATGTTTCTCAATTACAGCAGCGCCAAGCAAAACGGCTTTTAAAATAACCTCCATTCCTTGTGGTAATGTATGGTCTGAATATCCCGGCACATGAAACGGAAATTTATTTTTCAAATCGATTATCATTCCCAAATTAGCATTTTTATTTGGGGTAGGATAGTTTAGTACACAATGCATTAAACACAATTTGTTTCCATATCGCTCAATTAATTCAACAGCTTGCTGAACCTCCCAAAGGTAAGAAGCACCAGTCGACAAAATGATGGGTTTTCCAAAAGAACATTGAAAATCAATAAACGGAAGGTTAGTAATATCAGATGATGATATTTTAAATACTGGCATTAAATCATTTAAAAAGTTCGCAGATTCAACATCAAATGGGGTTGATAAAAACTCAATGTCTGTTGAATCGCAATATTTCTTTAATTCTTCATACTCCTTCTTCCAGAACTTATCATATTTCTTAAATAGTTCATACTGACTTCGGGTTGGTTCTTTGGTTAAATCCCAATAATAAGGGGAATGTTTTGATGCAATGGTTTCCGCTTTATACGTTTGAAATTTAATCGCATCTGCTCCACCCTCTTTAGCTTCATCAATCAAACGCTTGGCAAGATCCATTGAACCTTCATGGTTTACACCTGCCTCTGCAATCAGGTAAGGCTTCCTGATGCAATGAGGCTTATAAGAATTTAAAAAGTCAATTATTTTCATAAAAAAGATTTACCATAATGTCCAACCACCTTCATTCAGTAAGTTTGTGCCGGTAACATAAGAAGAAGCATCACTAAGCAAATAAATCAAAGCAGGAGCAACTTCATGATTATAACTCATTCTTTGCATGGGACTGAATTGAGCAAAATTTAATTCAAATGTTTCTTCGTGATTATTCCAGACTCCATGTGGAGTAATCATGTTAACACGAACGTTTTTCGAAGCCCAGTATGAGGCAAGGTATCTGCTGAGTGCATCAATTCCACCTTTGCTTGCTGAATAAGCAGCGGGGCAACCTAATTTTGTACCCTTATATAAATTTTGATTGGGAGCAACAACAGAATAAGTAGATGGCATATTTACAATTTTTCCCCCACCGTTTTCAGCCATCCAGCTCCCTAAAATCTGACACGTCAAAAAAGTACCAGTCAAGTTTACATCTATAACTTTTTGCCAATTTTCATCTGAAACATTTTCAAAAGCTTCAAATTTGAGATGCGATTTATTCTGATGTGCATTTACTAAACCATCAATCTTACCGTGTTTCTCAATTACAAAATTTTTTAGATAAGTTACCGAATCTCTAGACTCCACATCGAGTTCAACTCCATCAATTGATTGGGGGTAACGAGTTTTCAGTTCGGCCGCATATTTTTCAGGCAATGAGGAAACAATATCAGCGACGATTAAAATGCCCTCAAATTGTGCAATCGCTTCACAAAAAGCGCGACCAATTAAACCGCAAGCGCCGGTTACTATAATGACCTTATTTTTTAAACTAAACTTACTTTTAAAATCAATTTCTGCAGAATTTGTAGTTCTCACCATGTCAATTTTATAATTAATTAATACGCTTGTCTTGTTCTAAAGAATTTTTAAACCCTAAATTAATTGGTCTCAAAAGAATAGCTTCTTTAATCTTCGGATGCTGATCAAGGAACTCAACAACATCATTTATCCCGAAATCATTTTTATTTGATAATTGTTTAAAAATATAACGAAAAGAAATATAATCATCCATCGTATCTATTGAAAGTTTGTAATTATAATTTAGAAAAAACTTTT
>OMJH01000131.1 GCA_900299295.1 Bacteroidota bacterium | reverse complement strand
ATTCCAGTTCCAAGATGTTAAAGCGTAACCATGCCCTGTGCTTTGATCATTAAAATTGAGCGATTCATTACCGCAAAAGGAACCCAATTTATTAAAATTTACTTCAGGAAGCGGATAAACGTGAACATTTACTGTATGAAATCCGGAACAACCAATATTGGTGGTTGTAATCAAATTGACTGTATAAATCCCTGTGTCTGCGTATTGATGCTGTGGGTTTTGAAGGGCAGAGTTGTTTCCATCTCCAAAATCCCAAAGATAAGAGCTAATGGTATTTCCCAAAGGAGGAGTTGTTTGGTCTGAAAAACTTGAAGGGGAACCCAAACATGAGTTTGTAAAAGTGAAAAAAGTGTTTGGCGCTATTCCGGTAATTGTTACGTTAACCGTATCAGAAAAATTACATCCCAAGGAATTAGATACGTCTAACCAGTAAGTTCCTGAGTTATTCAATAGCAAGGAATCATTTGAAGAATTATCCGACCACAGGTATGAAAGTGAAACGGTTAAAGGCGTATTTAATAACGAAAGCGAATTACCTGAACACAAGGAAATGTCTGGTCCTAATGTTGAATGTTTGAATGTGGTATCTATAGAAACCTGGACCGTATCACTTGACGCACAGCCAAAATTATTGGTCGCAGTTAACCAATATATTCCTTCCTGATTAATCATTAAAGTAGAATTGGTCGAGCTATTAGACCACAGATAAGTGCAATTTGACAAAGCTGGAGCCAATTGATAAGATACTCCAAAACAAAGTGATGTATCGCTACCTAAAGAAAAGGCTGTTGGTGATTCAACCTGAACATTGATTGTGTCTGCGGATAAACAGCCATATATATTTGTCGCAGATACTGAATATTGAGCCGTTGAAGAAACTAAAATTGAATCCGAGGGAGAACCGATTGACCAAACCAGAGAAATAATTGAATCTACCTGGGGAGTAATAGAAATAAAGGTTGGCTCGCAAAAAAGTGTATCGTTCAGAAGAAGCTGATTTGAGGAAAAATTATTTGTTGAAAAGGTCAATGTATCCGATTGAAAAAAACAGCCGCTAGAATCTGAGACAGAACAATAAATAGGAACTCCGGCAGAAATAATTAAATTGTTGGAGTTTGATCCGTCACTCCATAAAAAATTATAATTAGTAGTTTGAAGATTTGAATTCCATACTTCGGGTACACCAGAACATATAACGGTATCCGTAGGATAGGAAAAGGAAGGGTAAAAAACCAAAATAGTGTCAGATGAGGTTCGACCAAAAACATCAATCACATCAACCCAGTATTTTCCCGATTTAGAAACAGATATCGATGAAGTGGTTTCTCCGGTGGACCATAGAATTTGATTGTAATTTCCGACAACCAAAGTAGTATCACAAAAGCCATATGGGATGTTAATGTCTGCGCCAAGATTAACAGGTGGTGCATATTTATCAGAAAGATAAGATTCAACTTGCGTTATTTCTGCAGGGCTTAGCGCTGCATTATAAACGATTAATTCTGCCAATCCGCCTGCCCAACAACGATTTGGTACAAATCTGTCAAGTGCAAAGTTTTCGGCCCTAACATTTCCGGTAGTCTGCAAACTTATTATTGAATATTTTTTTGGTACCGGCGTGGTTGTACCGGAAATAGCATTGAAGTTTATACGTGTTGTACCGTTAAGAATATTTGAATTCGTAAAACCGGCATCCCATAGTGCTTCACTTGGCCCACGGTAAAAATCATAAGAGCCACCATGCCCTAACAAGGGCCGTAATTGAACAGACGCTAGGGAATCCTCAAAAATTACCCAGAAAACAGTTCGTATATCGCTAATCTCTGAAAAATTTAGGTGACAAAAACTTCCTGAAAAATTCAAGGTATTATGACCCGATAAACCACCTGTAACAGAAACCGGTTGATTGGAGGGCGTGCTTTGAAAGAGGTGATTTCCATTACCCGATAAGTCAAAACAAGTATCCACGTTATTTCCGGTCGCCAATGAAACGTTATCCCCATTGATCCATAATTTTAACCCTGTAATCGCGCTTGGTAAAGTTTGCGCTTTAACAAAAGGATTCAACCCGATAAACAACAGGAAAAATAAACTTAAAAGAAATGTATTAAATAATGATTTAATCATAATCACGTTTTACGAAACGAAGTTAACAAAAATATTCGTTTAAAATTAGGAATAAAAAACGAATGAATATTGTATTTTTACAGCAATACTAATGGAATACGAAATTAAACCAAAAAAGTCTGTAGGAACCGGACTTTCTGAGTTAATAGAGAGAAAAGAACTAATCTATTTTTTTGTTTGGAAAGATCTTAAAATTAAATACAAACAAACTGTTCTAGGATTTTTATGGGTCATCCTTCAACCCCTGGCATTAATGCTGATTTTTACTTTTTTACTCGCTGACCGATTTGAAAGCGAAATAAACAGAAATGACTATTCAATTTTTGTTGTTTCCGGGTTTATTTGCTGGAACTTTTTTTCGTCAGCTGTTTCCGGATCAGGTATTTCAATGGTTAACAATTCAACAATTATAAAAAAAATATACTTCCCCAGGCTAATTATTCCAATTTCATCCGCGCTATCTGCTATGTTCGATTTTATTGTTTGCCTTTGTATTTATCTGGGATTTATTTTTTTTTTCAAAAATGTTGAAATTAGGATACTTGATATTTTCCTTATTCCAATTTCAGCATTGTTGTTGTTTTTCTCCGCGTTTGGTATTGGTACATTAATTTCTGCCCTAGCCGTAAAATATCGTGATTTCCGTTACATTTTACCCTTTATTTTACAGCTTTTATTATTTATTTCACCAGTATTTTTACTAATCTCACCAAATTCTTCAACATTTTTTTTATTCTCCCTTAATCCATTAGTAGCTCCTTTACAAATGTTCAGGTATCATTTAACTCATACAATTCAATGGGATGCAATTTTGATCAGTATTTTGAGTAATTTCTTTTTACTTTTTCTTGGGCTAAGGATTTTTAAAAAAATGGAAGATTATTTTGCTGATTTAAGTTAAAAATGAAGCCAATTTTAGAAATAAATAAGCTGAGTAAGAAATACTTGATTAAATCCGAGAACAAACCCTATTTGAGTCTTCGCGATCAATTGTTTCAATTCAATTTTTCAAATTCTTCAGTTAAAGAATTCTATGCACTCAAAGATGTAAGTTTTAAAGTGATGGCCGGCGAATCAATTGGAATTATTGGCAAAAACGGCGCAGGAAAGTCAACATTATTAAAAATTCTGTCTAAGATTACACCGCCCACCAGCGGGTCAATTATTTGCAGAGGTAGGGTTGCAAGTTTGCTTGAAGTTGGAACCGGTTTTCATCCGGAATTAACGGGTAGGGAAAATGTTTTTTTCAACGGTTCCATACTTGGTATGAATAAAAATGAAATTAAAAAAAATTTTGAGTCCATCGTAGAATTTTCCGGAATTAATCAATTTATTGACACACCGCTCAAAAATTACAGTAGTGGCATGCAGTTGAGATTGGCATTTGCAGTGGCAGCATTTTTAGACAACGAAATTTTAGTCATCGACGAGATACTTTCAGTAGGTGATTATGAATTTCAAAAAAAATGTCTCGGTAAAATGAATGAAATAAGTAAAAGCGGCAGAACGGTTTTATTTGTTAGCCATGATCTAAATGCTTTGTCTGTTTTAACAAAAAACGCAATTCTTTTAAAAGAGGGGCAATTGGCCTACAGCGGCGAAACCAACCAAGTAATTGCTGAATATTTCTTTCAAAAAAGAAATGAACTCGATTATATAAATAAAACATCACCGGAAGATAAACCTATAATTAAAAAAGTTAAAGTAAATACTTCTCATCCCAATAATGTTCACGCTATTTTTCAGGATTTTTACGTTCAGATTTTATTAGAATTCCCTAAAAATTTTAAACAAAAATCAATTTGGATATCGATTCAGATTTGCGACGGTAAAGGAAAAAATATAGTCCATGTTTGGCACAACCTAAAAGACTTACCATTAATTTCTGAAAATAATAATACTATTCATTTTAAATGTTCCATTTTATCCTTTAAACTTTATAAAGGTCAATACACGTTAAACGTTTATCTTGCAGGATCACCTGCAGAAGGTCCCTACGATGCTGCATTAAATATTTGTCATTTTGAAGTTATAATGCTGAATATGTATAGAGAATATCCCTTTGAAGCGGATGCCTGCACTTATCTGGAAAATTCAACCTGGAGTATTGAAAATAATCCGTTTTAAAAGCGATTGAATATCTAAAAAGATTTGATTGAATTCGTTCAAAGTTATTAACTTTAGAAAACAAAAATAGATTTTTACTAAAATGAAAACTGAAGAAACAGTTGAGCGGGTTGTTCCAGGGACAAGAAGTTGGGAGCTTTATGGTTACGAACATCTTCAACGCTATTTGTTTGTTAAAGAATTTATAAAGGACAAGAACGTGCTTGATGCTGCCTGTGGTTCGGGTTATGGTTCTTACTTTATGGCAACCGAAGGAAATGCAAAATCTGTTACCGGAATTGATATTTCGGAAACTGCAATAGAACACTGCCATAAATATCAAAATTCAAACCTGAACTACCGTGTTATTGATTGCATGCAGTTATCGAATCTGAAAGAAAAATTTGATATAGTTATAAGTTTTGAAACAGTAGAACATCTCTCCGATCCCCGTGATTTTTTTCGCAAGGTCAGTGAAATTTTAATCCCCGGGGGCATTTTTATTTGCAGTACACCCAACAAACAAAGGCTTTCCGGAGCAGGTAACATTAATCCCTTTCATCCTTCCGAACTAAGTTATGATGAATTTAAAAACCTTTTTAAACTTGAATTCACCATTAAAAATGAATTCCATCAAAGCGAGACAATCAGCTATTCGAGATACATGGAATTAAAACACTTACTTTCTAAGGTGAGTGGAAGGGCATCTGCTTATTTCCTAAACAGAATTGAAAACAAAATGAGAGAGGCTGTAGGAAAGAATTTTGTTTATGATAGTTTTATTCGCCCTGACCTTGATGCTCTCAATGAAGGAGATATTGAAATTCAGGAATTGAAAGTTACACCAAAGAAATGGCAT
>OMJH01000130.1 GCA_900299295.1 Bacteroidota bacterium | reverse complement strand
GATGTGCGGGGAATCGTGTTTGGTAAATGCTCGGAATGTGAAGCAGAGGAGCCGCCGAAATCATTTACTGTTCAGGAGGTTTTGCACCAACATTTTAGTGTTTTAGATGTACCGGTTTTGGTTGGCAGTGCTTTTGGTCATGTAGAAAACAAATGGACGATACCGATTGGAATTAAGGCGGAACTCAACGCTTCTGCGGGAACGCTACGTTTACTTGAGGCTGCGGTACAATAATACTAACGAAGTATGGCTCCCAGTTTTTGTTGATACGTTTGAATTAATTTCTCCATTACATTATCAATTTGTTTGTCAGTCAGTGTTGCTTCTTCATTCTGAAGTAAAAAACTGATGGCATACGATTTTTTGCCGGCATCGATTTTGTCGCCTTCATAAACGTCAAACAGATGAACGTTTTTCAGGAATTTTCGCTCGCAGTTATACGCTAGTTCTTCCACTTCGCGATATTCAATTTTTTTATCCAGCAATAAAGCCAGGTCGCGTCTTACGCCCGGAAAGCGCGCAACTTCTTTGTAGTTAACCGCGTTGGCACTTGCGGCTTGTGTTATCAGGTCCCAGTTGAACTCTGCAACATAAACATCATCACGAATGTCAAAAGATTTGAGAACGGATTTTTTCAGCTTACCGAAAACGACCAATGTTTTCTTTTTCCAAGTGTACTGCTGACCAAATTCAAAAAAATCAGTTGTTGCTTCAAGTGCTTTGAAAGAATTAATTCCGGTTTTTTCCAATAATAAATGCACATACGATTTCAATCCGTAAAAATCAGATTCACGTTGCAGTTGATACGCGTTTTCTGAATAAACTTTTCCGGTTACAAAAAGCGCAAGTCGTTTTTCTTCTTCATAGGGGAATGAATTTTCCTCGCTGATATTTTTACTATACACGCGGCCGAACTCAAAAAATTTCAAATCCTGATTTTTACGATTGAGATTGTAGGCAATGGTTTCCAAGCCCCCGTAAACTAAAGTTCTTCTCAGTACATTTAAATCAGCGCTCAGTGGATTCACAACCGAAATATTTTGCTCACCGTTATGATAGTAATGTTCTTTGCTTAATGATGTATTCATAATCTCACGGAAACCTTGCGAAGAAAACAGATCAGCAATTTTATTTTCAAGCGCAAGTTTAACCGAAGCCGAATCATTTTGAACAGAAAAACAAAACTTCCCGCTTTCCTCTACGTTATTGTAACCGTAAACACGAAGAATCTCCTCTGTAATATCTGCCTCTCGATTAACGTCCGTTTTGTAGGCCGGCACATTAAGAACCAACCCATCGTTTCCTTCCGTTACGATTTGTATTCCCAGTGAGGTTAATATATTTTTTACGGTTGTTTTTGGAATTTCTTTTCCAATAAGCGAAAAGCAATTTGCATAGGAGAAAGCAATTTTTGCAGGCGGAATGGGGTCCGGATAATAATCTGTTAATTCAGATGAAATTGTTCCGCCGCAACATTCTAAAATAAGATGTGCCGCTCGAAGCAAAGCCGGGATTGTCATTTCAGGGTCAGTCCCGCGCTCAAAACGGAAAGAGGCATCTGTTTTCAATCCATGTCGCTTCGAACTTGAACGAATGTGCGATGGATCAAAGTAAGCAGACTCTAAAAATACTGCAGTGGTTTCTTCGGTAACACCTGAATACAATCCGCCGAAAACTCCGGCTAAACAAAGTGGTTTCTCGGTATCGCAAATCATCAGGTCGTGTGCTGATAATTTTCTTTCAGTTCCATCTAAGGTCGTGAAGGTTGTTCCCTCTGAACACTTTTTAACTTCTATTTTCTGACCTTTGATTTTGAATGCATCAAAAGCATGTAGCGGTTGTCCTGTTTCGTGCAAAACAAAATTGGTAATGTCAACGATGTTGTTGATGGGCCGCAAACCAATTGCATGCAGGCAGTTTTTCAACCATTCCGGAGATTCTTTTACCTGAACGCCGGTAATGGTAAGACCGCAATATCGTTTGCATGCTTCCGAGTTGATAATCGAAATTTGGGTTGTCAGCGTTCCACTTGGCGGTGGGAGTTCGTGAATGCCTGAAAGTTTTGCCTGGTAATTGTTTGACTCTGTTTTGCAATTCAACACTGCTGCAAGGTCGCGCGCTACACCGTAATGCGATGCGGCGTCGCTTCGATTGGGCGTCAGTCCGATTTCAAAAACAACATCATCTTCCAGTTTCAAATAGTCTGATGCACTTGTACCCGGAATAGCATCGTTAGAAAGAATAAGAATTCCATCATGACTTGTTCCGATGCCAAGTTCATCTTCGGCGCAAATCATACCTTCCGATACCACACCGCGTATTTTTGATTTTTTTATTTCAAGCGGATTGCCGGAGGTCGGATGTAAACGCGTTCCAATTAAAGCCACCAAAACTTTTTGTCCTGCCGCGACATTGGGTGCGCCGCAAACAATATTGAGCAGTTCGCTTTGACCAACGTTTACTTTCGTTACGGAAAGTTTGTCCGCGTCAGGATGTTTAATTTTGTCCACAACTTCACCCACCACAACGCCTTTGAGTCCACCGGGAACAGTTTCGGATTTGTCGATAGATTCTACTTCAAGACCACAATCGGTAAGTAGCGCAGCGATTTCATGCGGGGAATGATTAAGTGGCAAGAGAGAATTCAGCCATTTCCAGGATATTTTCATAATCAACTATACGGACACGAATTTACTCAATTCTCCCATGCGCAAGCTGAACTAGATTTATTGGAAAGGTTATCTTTGTAACCCGATTTTTAACAAGGTTGGCCTCGTAGTTCAATGGATAGAACGGAAGTTTCCTAAACTTTAAATACAGGTTCGATTCCTGTCGAGGCTACTAAAAAGTATTTAAGTCGGCGGATTGTTTTTCTGTAACGCCGCCGCTTTTTATTTTAGTTGCGTTTTTAATTTTCTGCCAAGTGAATTTCGAATTTGTTATTACCGTCTAAGTAATAGTACCAAAATTCTTTTTCTTTAAGCCGCAGTATGTAAAGTGTTTCAGTTGACTGCCCCGAAACTCCGGAACGTTTTATTTGTTCTTTGTTTGATTGAAATTCCCATTTACCCGAGCCTGTTCCTATGCTCGAATTATATGAATAATTTCCGTCTTTATCGTAGGTTTCAGAATAATTTATGCTTGTAAGTGCTGATGTATTGTCTATCCCGTTAATGGTAAATAGTTCTACTTTCCAGGTGTTAGCTACACGGGCTGTTTTTGAGCGCAAACTTAAGGCCGGACCTTCTTCGTATTTTTTACAACCGGTAAAAGATAAGCCTAGTATTAAAATAAGGTAAAAAATGATTTTTGTTTTCATTGTTTTTTGATTTAAAGTTAATGATTTTAAATAACATGAATCCCGCTTATCGTATAATTTACAATTAATAGTTAAAATTGTATTTATTTCACTTCTCATATCTGTAATGTCCGATTATTTTAAAAGTAAACAAGCAGTCTTCTATAACCTGTCCACCGCCAATATTGTGAACTACTAAATGCCTTTGTCCATCTTTTGATTCTCTTTTCACAACAATACCGATATGTGTCACAGCCCCGCCTAGATTCCAGCATACAATGTCTCCCGGTAAAAAATCTTTTGGATTTGTTGATATTGGAAGGGCTACTCCATACCTTGTGAAAAATGTCATCAAGTTTGGAACTCTTCTATGGTCAATATTTTTGTCGGGAACAGATAAGCCCCAATTCTTGGGATATTTTGAAAAATTTGATTTCATGTCCTCATGAACTTCCTTTTGCAGGTCAACGCCAAGTTTTCTATAAGTTCTAATTACTACATCCGTACACACACCTCTATCGGAAGGAACATCGCCATTTGGATAGGAAAGTTGAAAGTAGGTCGGGTCGTAAATAACCTTTTGCATTGTTAATGTTAAGGCTGAATCAGCAAGTCTGTCGTAAAAGCCGGATTGCCCGAAGGAAAATGAGATTGTAAAAGTGAGAAATAAAATGTTAAGGATGACTTTTATTAGAATACGTTTATTAACGATTCGCGCATTGACGAAGGCAGGATTTAAAACCACCAAAATTTTTTTAAACATCATTATACCACAAGGGCGCCAACCCTTAAAAGGCGCCATGTTTAACTGCTAAACTCAACTAATTAAAAATTATTACTGCTATGCGGCTGTTAATTTATTGCATTAGGTGCATCTTGCTCCTATTTTTCCAGCCGGCAAAGGCTTCATTAGCAACAAAGTAAATTTTTAAATCAGCGAAAGCCTCATTTTCGACAAAATAAATTTTCTTTTTTGTAAAGGCCTCGTTGCTTACAAAATACCATTTCCCGTTGTTGTTTCCGGCAAAAGCTTCGTTTTCTACTTTATAGACAAGCAAATCTGCAAACGCTTCATTGTTTACCACATAAACCTTAACATCTGCAAACGCTTCATTATTTACACTAAAAACCTTTTGAGCATGCATAAAGTTGGACACAAGCAATATAGTTGCTAGAAACAATAATTTTTTCATGTTACAATTATTTTAAATTTCATCTGATTAAAAGATTTTCGGAATTCCACGTATTTAAAATTTAGATTTTCTCGTAAACTCACTAAAGGCTGATTGATAAAAAGCAGTATTTAATTTATGAAAAACACTTATTTTAAATTCCAAATAAAATAAACACCATCAGTGCTTCTGTAGCTTGTGCTGGTTAGTTTTTTAGATTTTGAATCATAAATAAAACTATCTTCTATGGGGTCTGGATATATTTCTTTATCATCACATAAGCATTTGATGGAAATTTTATTTCCGCTAATAATAGCCTTTCCTGTACATTTGTCTACAAACGTTTTTCCATTAATTGTGTTTGTAATGGTATAAATAACTTCTGTTTTGGTGTTAAAATACACTTCTGTGGAGCCGTTCGGTATCTTGTTTACTTGCTGAAAAGTTTTACCCGTCAAATCTATATTGTTTTGGGCGTTAATAACCCCAAAAGCCTGCAGCATTATTGATAAAAGAACTAATTTTTTCATGTTGTTATTTTTTAATTTACTTCCTACTCCTATGGCTTTTCAGATTACGCCCCTGTTTTTAAATTGGCTTCAGGACGCCATTTTTTCATTGCAAATTTATAAAATTTTCCCGTAGCATTATGATAGTCTTGTTTTTAGGAGTCATTATCTTATATCTTTATTTTCACTACTGCAAAAAATTGAATAACCGGTAAAATTATTTTTTAATCACGCCCGCTTTTTTGAGAATTTTCTAGTTTAACTGCAAACTAAAACGATAAATCTTTGCACAACAACTACTGCTGGGCCAAGTTTTATATTTTCACACCCATTACACAAATATCATCTACCTGCTCAAGATTACCTTTCCAGGTTTCAATTTCGGCAAGAATAATTTGTCGCTGTACTTCCATAGTTTTTGTATGAATACTTAACAATAGCTCTTTGAACTTTGACGCTTTGAATTTTTTACCTTTTTCTCCCCCAAACTGATCCTGAAGCCCGTCCGTAAACAGATAAAGACAATCGCCTTTTTTTAGTTCGATTAAATGGTTTGTGAACGGCGCGGGTTTATCTGTTTTTCCAATGGGTTGTTTATTGGGTTTGGTTTCGATGAGTTCAGCATTGCGGATAATCCAAAGCGGATTGTTTGCTCCGGCCCACTGAAGTCTTTGTGCGTCTGTGTCAAGGGCACACAAGGAAATATCCATTCCGTCTTTTACATCTTCTGCTGATTTTTCAAACTCCTGAATAATTATCTCTCTTGTTTTATCTAAGATTTCTCCGGGGCTAAGCAACCCGAATTCTCTTACTGAACGGTTAAGCGCACCATTGCATAATACCGAAACCATTGCGCCCGGTACACCGTGCCCCGTGCAGTCGGCCGCCGCAAAAAGAATTCCCTTTTTCGTTCGTTCCACCCAATAAAAATCACCTGAAACAATATCTTTTGGGCGGTATAAAATGAAAGATTCTTTCAGGTAGGATAATATCAAATTATCAGCAGGTAAAATGGCTTGCTGAATCCTTTTAGCATACATTATACTATCTGTTATTTCTTTATGAACTTTTTCTAATATTTCTTTTTGTGTTTTAACTTCTTTTTTTTCGTCTGACAATCTGTTTTCTGCATTCACAATTAATTTAAAGTTGTAATAGCCAAAAATTATGGTAAGCACCAGCGAGCCCAGCAAACTTAGCGGCCCCTGCTTTTCTTGTATTGCCCTGTCTATATTGATGACAGAATCCACACCAATTTTATTCAGATATAAAACCGCCAGATAAGAGACAGAAGTGATAGCGATTAAAATCCACATAGTGATTTTTTCCTTGAAGTCAAATAAATTAAAAAGTAAAAATGCTATCATGGGAAGAAATAAATAATTG
>OMJH01000129.1 GCA_900299295.1 Bacteroidota bacterium | reverse complement strand
GGTGGAAACATCGGGAAAAATAAAATTACACCAAATGAAAACGCAATCAGCGACTATGAAATCTGCTTTAATTCTCTATATGAACATGTCGATTATTTTGTCGTAAACGTGAGTTCTCCAAACACGCCTGGATTACGCGATTTACAGGAGAAAAAACCGCTCACCGAGCTTTTGAAACACTTGATGAAAATAAATCATAGTAAACCAAAACTGAAACCTATTTTATTAAAAATTGCTCCCGATTTATCGAATGAACAACTTAACGACATCATTGAAATAATTAATGCAACTAAAATCCATGGAGTAATAGCTACAAATACAACCATTTCAAGAGAAGGTTTATCTACAAACAAAGAAAAAGTAAATCAAATTGGCAATGGTGGACTGAGTGGCAAACCTCTCAAAAATAGATCAACAGAGGTAATTCGCTACCTAGCTGAAAAATCCGGAAAAGCATTTCCGATAATAGGTGTAGGCGGTATTCATTCCGCTGCGGATGCGATTGAAAAACTGGAAGCGGGTGCCGATCTTATTCAGATTTATACAGGTTTCATTTATGAAGGTCCTTCTATTATAAAAAAAATCAACAAAGGAATCCTAAACCACTTACAAAATAAAAATCATCGATGAAATTGATCGAGTGCCCCAGAGATGCTATGCAGGGAATCAAGGATTTTATTCCCACTGAAACAAAAGTTGATTACCTGAACGAATTACTTAATGTTGGTTTTGATACGCTTGATTTCGGCAGTTTTGTGTCACCGAAAGCCATTCCTCAAATGCGCGACACAGCTGAATTGCTGCAGCAATTAAATCTGAACACTACAACTACAAAATTATTGGCAATTGTGGCAAATTTGCGGGGTGCAGCGGAAGCTTGCTCCTTCGATGAAATAAGGTACCTTGGTTATCCTTTTTCAATTTCTGAAACCTTTCAACTACGGAACACAAACAGTACTATCAATGAATCACTTCATCGTGTTGAGGAGATTCAAAATCAATGTCTCAAAAACAAGAAAGAACTTGTTGTTTATTTATCAATGGCCTTCGGCAATCCGTACGGGGATCCATGGAACACCGATATCGCGATTGAATGGAGTAAAAAACTGAAAAATCTTGACATAAAAATTATCGCGCTTTCTGATACCATCGGGGTTTCAACAAAAGAAAATATCGGTTATTTATTTTCTGATTTAATCCCTGAATGTCCGGACATCGAATTCGGTGCCCATCTTCATAGCAGAAAAGAAAATGTAATTGAAAAAATTAAAGCTGCTTATGCTGCCGGTTGTAAAAGATTTGATTCAGCGTTGCATGGATTTGGCGGGTGCCCCATGGCAAAAGATGAACTTACCGGTAATTTGCCAACGGAGGAAATGGTTGCTTTTTTGACTGAAAATAAAATTTCACACAAACTGGATTTTCAACGATTAGAAAGCGCTTCTTCAAAAAGTTGGAAAATTTTCAATCATTATCACTAACGTTTGGAAAAAGTTTCAATTCTGCAGTATCTCAAACTCGACTCTTCGGTTTTTAGCTTTGCCTTCTTCTGTATCATTCGCAGTTAACGGAAAACTCCCGCCAAAACCCTTAAATTCCATTTTGTTCTGTACTCCTTTCGAAATAAGGTATTCAAAAACAATTCTTGCGCGCTCCTCTGAAATTTTTTGATTTTTTAATTTGTTTCCTGTGTTATCAGAATGACCATTTATCTGAATAGAAACAGACGGATGTTTAAATAAATATTGAGCAAGTCGGTTCAATTCCTGAAAACTTTCGGTCGTGATATAGGATTTACCTTTTTCGAAGCGAATATTGGGCAACGGTATTTTTTCACCCACCTCAATTTTTGAATCGACAGCGAGAGCCGATGTTGTGTCATTCATAAAACTACCAACCCATTCAGTGGGGATATTATCAATTGGCTGAACCCATTTCAAAGAAACATCATCAACAAAATAATACGCCTCCTTAAATCCCATTTTAAAAAGATTCATTCTTCGCATATCTTTTTGAATTTTTTCCGAAAAATTGCCGATTGTAATGTATTTCTCGCCACCATCCGCCTGGTAAATACCCTTTACACGTATCCAATTTAATTGAGCATTGTAAACCGAATCCTTTATGAAAACCGTATCGCCCAGGTTTTGCCGGTGGACCACATTGGCCTGATAACCTCCTTTTGAAAAATAAATCCCAAACGACTTCAACGTCGCATTACTCCAAAAAGCCAAACGTATGTAAAACTCATATTGATATTTTTGACCGCGACGCAAAGGCTCAGCCAACCTTACCTGCAAAAATTCCTTGTATTTTTTTTGAAAACGTAAACCTGCATAACAACTGCCTGTTCTTGCGCCTCTAAATTCCCCGGTGTCATTTTTCAACGTTTCCTGAAAGTAATCAACAGTAGCAATACCTTTCCAGGGAATCGCCGCCTTGATATTATCTGACTTACGTTTGAAATTTTCAAAACTTGAATTGGGTACAAAATTTTTTTCTATAATTACCTGACTTACAGAATATTGAATTGTAAGAAAAAGTAAAATTGAATATAAATAAAATGGTTTGATTCTAAATTTTATTAATCTTACGAAGTTAGTTTTTCCTACCCGTAGTATTTTTTAAAAAATAAATGGTTTTCAACAAAAAAAAATTATATTTGCAGTCCTTTTAAGAATATTAACGATAATAAAATGGCAAACCATAAATCAGCAGAAAAAAGAATTCGCGCAAATGATGCTAAGCGTTTACACAACCGATATTACGCTAAATCAACTCGCACTGCAATAAAAGCGCTCAACAATACTGAGAATAAAGAAGAAGCAAAAAAATTACTTCCAAAAGTTTCTTCTATGCTTGATAAATTAGCCAAACGTAACATAATTCATAAGAACAAAGCTTCAAACCTTAAAAGCCAGCTTTCAAAGCATGTAAATTCAATGAAATAAATTATTCTTTAAATAAAAAAACCTCCTTTCCGGAGGTTTTTTTTTGGGGAATTTTCAACTATCACTCACATTCATTTACAATTTCGTCCTGCTTGAATTTGCTGAGGTCCACCGCAAATAAGGATTCTGCTAATTCAGAATTAGAGACAAATTTTTTAATATCAAAAGTTTGAGTACCACCGTCCTTCATCATCAATTTCAATGAAGTAATCTGCTTTTTTGATTTATCTATATATAGCTTTGCTGTGTGAAATTTCTTTTTTTCAGGTTTTACGGTTGGGTATAGATTTATGATTTGTATTGTTCCTGCTGTACTTTTTACCTCTTTTTCAAAACTGCACTTAAAACCTTTTTCATAGACAGTGAAAATTCTTGTTGGATCCAGCATATCATCGTCGGAGGGTTCATAACATTTTATGGAAAGCTCCTTTTGATCTTTATTGTGATTAAAAACTTTTTTTCCATCGCAAACAATTAAGTTACCTGGAATTTCAAGCCGAAATTTTGAGCCCTTAACCTGTATTTTACCTGTTTGTTTATCCAGCTGCTTTTTATCCTTTGTCAATGCCAGAAATGAATAATCCGCTGACATTGTTTTATATGATTTTGTCAGTTTACTTAACTCATCAAGAATTGACTTTGCTTTGGGATCATTTTCCTGCGGGACTTGCGCGTAAAGCAATATTCCGCTTAAAAACACAAGGGTAGACAACATTTTTTTCATTTGATTTGGTTTTTCAGTGACGGACTATTTTTCACCAGCACCGTTCAGGTTTGACAAAAACTGTTCCAAAGCTACAATATCCTTTATCAATACTTCTCGCGCTTTTGAACCTTCAAATTTACCAATAATACCAGCTGCCTCCAATTGGTCTACTATCCTGCCAGCCCTATTATAACCGAGTTTTAGCTTTCTTTGTAACAGAGAGGCTGAACCCTGCTGATGCTGAACAACAATACGTGCTGCATCATCGAACATTTTGTCACGTTCTGCCAAATCAATTTCTTTAATATCTGCGTTTTCATCAACAAATTCCGGTAACAAATGTGCATCTGAATATCCGCGCTGAGAACCAATAAACTCGGTGATGCGTTCAACTTCCGGTGTATCAACGAAAGCACATTGTAGACGAATCAAATCACTTCCGGTTGAAAGTAACATGTCTCCCCTTCCAATCAGTTGATCCGCTCCGCCTGTATCCAAAATAGTACGCGAATCAATTTTAGAAGTAACCCTAAAAGCGATACGAGCAGGGAAATTTGCCTTAATTATTCCGGTAATAATGTTCACTGACGGGCGCTGTGTGGCAATAATCAAATGTATTCCGATTGCACGCGCTAATTGTGCTAAACGCGCAATAGGGGTTTCCACTTCTTTACCTGCCGTCATAATTAAATCGGCAAACTCATCAACCACTAAAACTATATAAGGTAAAAAGCGGTGACCGTTGGTTGGATTTAATTTTC
>OMJH01000128.1 GCA_900299295.1 Bacteroidota bacterium | reverse complement strand
GTAATCAATACCGGGGATTCCGATATGTTATTTTCAGTGGGCGCGCACCCTGCCTTTAATTGCCCACTCATACCCAATACCAATCAAGAAGAATATTATATTAATTTTTACAAAAACTCAGTAACCAGGTCCTTATTAAACGAAGGCTTGCTTACATCAAAAAAACAAGCCCTGATTTTAAATCGGCAAAAGTTGTTTTTAAATTCCAATTTATTTATTCAGGATGCACTGGTATTTGAAAATCAGCAAATTCAAAAACTCTCCATTGGATATCAAAACACCGATCTTATAACCGTATTCTGTGAACACTGGCCTTATTTTGGAATTTGGTCAAAACCACAGGCTCCGTTTTTATGTTTGGAACCTTGGCATGGAATAACCGATCTTCAAGAATCCACACAAAATTTACAATCCAAGCGCGGCATTATACGCTTGCCTGCAGCGCAGACTTTTACCGCCGGTTTTCACCTTGATTTTCAGGGCATTGCCCAAATATAACTAGTAAAAAATCCGTACATTTGCGGTCCTAAATTAAATACTATGGAAATTGTTTTAACCTCTACCGGCGAACAAATGGCTGAAATACAAATTCGCCTAATGCCTTCCGATTATGAAAAACAGGTTGATCAGGGCTTAAAAAAAATACAACGCCAAATTCAAATGCCGGGATTTAGACCCGGCAAAGTACCTGCAGGTTTGGTAAAAAAACAATACGGACCACAGGTAACGGCAGATGAAATTAATAAACTCCTGCAGGACGAATTGTATAAATACATTGAACAACAGCAATTGGATATTTTAGGAAATCCCCTGCCAAAAAAGCAAACAACCTTACCGGAACATACGGCAGCCACTCTCGACTTTTATTACGAAATTGGAATAGCTCCTAAATTTGACTTACAACTTGACGCTTCGTGGACCTTTGAACGAAAAAAAGTTAACGTGGACGAGGCTCTTATCGATAAGTACGTGGCCGATGTACAGCGGTCTTATGGCCAGCCAATATATCCTGAAGTATCAGGTAAAGAGGATGTGCTTTACGTTGATTTTAACGAGGTGGATTCCAATGGCGATATAGTTGCCGGAGGTGTATTTAAAAGCACCAGCATCAATATTTCGCGCCATGCTTCAGAGCTGGCTCAATCCAAACTGATTGGGCTAAAAAAAGAAGACAGCTTGGTTTTTAAAGCAGACGATTGGTATCCTTCTGCAACAGACCGAAGCGTAACCTTTGGATTGGATACCGCTCAGTCAGAATCATTTCAAGCCAACATTCGCTTAACAGTAAAATCCATTTCACGAATGGAGCCGGCCGCTTTGGATGCATCGTTGTTTGATCGTTTGTATGGAGCAGGAAGCATTACCAACGAACAGGAATTTAGAACAAAGGTTAAGTCTGAATTGGAACTAATGTTTGAAGCAGATTCCGACCGGTTTTTTAAACGTCGGGTTGAAAACACCTGCCTGCAAAAATTAAATTTAAAGCTTCCTGAAGAATTTTTAATGCGCTGGATTAAAGCAGTCAATGAAAAACCATTAACCGACGAACAAATGCAAAAAGAGTTTCCACAATATGCCGAAACGCTTAGATGGAGACTCATTGAAAATAAAATCATTAAAAATCAAAACCTAACGGTTACCGAAGAAGAGGTTAAAAATGAGGCCCGGGCTTATTTAGTCAGTGAATTCAGAAAATACGGGCAATTACCTTCAGAAGAAGAGCTTCTTAAAATCAGTAACGATTTACTTTCAAAAGAAAATGAATCCCGCCGGTTTTACGAGACTTTGTATACAAAAAAAGTCATCGACTACATTCGTACAACCTGTACAATTCAAGAACAATACGTTTCGTACGATGATTTTTTTAAAAACAACTAATGCCTCGAAATTAATTCAACTACGAGTTTAGACAATTCGGGTTCTTTCAATTTGGCAACTTTTAAAACCTCTTCGTGACTCACATCTTCGGTGTGGCCTTCTATTCCTAAATCGGTAATAATGCTAATTCCAAATACCCGCATTCCGGCATGTTTTGCAACAATTACTTCCGGCACCGTACTCATTCCAACAGCATCAGCTCCAATTCTCCAAAGGTATCGGTATTCGGCCGGAGTTTCAAAACAGGGACCGGTTAGTCCGGCATACACGCCTTCTTTTATTGGAATAGAAAATTGTTTGGCAATTGAACGGGCTGAGGCTATAAATTCTACATCATAGGCTTTACTCATATTTACAAAGCGTGGTCCCAAATGAGGATCATTGGGTCCAATGAGCGGATTATCCGGAAATAAATTAATATGATCGGTAATTAGCATTAAATCGCCAACTTTAAAATCTGGATTCATGCCTCCGCTGGCATTGCTGACAGCCATTTTTTGCACACCTAAGGAATTCATTAAACGAACCGGAAAGGTCAGTGTTTTCATACTGTATCCCTCGTAATAATGAAAGCGTCCCTGAAAGGCGATTACCGGTTGATTGCAGATGTACCCTAAAAGCAACCTTCCTTGATGCCCCTGAACGGTGCTTTTAGGAAAATCGGGCAATTCGTTGTACTCAAATGAATGTACAACAGTAATGTGATGAACCAAATCTCCCATACCGCTTCCCAGAATAATTCCCCAATGGGGCTTAAAAGCACCAATATTATTTTTTAAGTAAATCAGCGTAGGGTTTTGTTCTTCGTACATAATTAATAATTAAATCATCAAATTCGGCTTGTTTTTCTTTAAACGAAAAATAAATGGGGAGCACATAAATAGCCATTTTGCTTACTCTGGACCAAATGGCTGGATTTTTTAAACGCATTAAATCTTTTTCAGTTGTTACAATAATTTTTTGCTGTGTCGTAAACGCTTCAAAATACTTTTGAATTTGCTCTAGATCCTGCAGGGTGTATGGGTGATGATCTGGATAGGTAATGGGGTGAACAGAAACGGCATATTCACTAAGATATGTAATCATCGGTTCGGGATTTGCGATACCGCTAAACAAAATAACTTTTAAATGACAAAGCTCTTTTAAGGTATTTATTGTTTGTTTTGGATTAGAGGCATGAAACAGTTCACCGTATTTGGTATAGCAAAAAAATACTTTTTGATGGGCTAAAAGTTTAAAATCTTTAATCATGGATTTCATTTCCATGGCAGTAATACGTTCGGGTGTTTTGGTAAAAACTATAATATCGGCCCGATTTGCCGATTCGGGAAATTCACGAAGCCTTCCAGAGGGCAACACCCTGTCTGAATAAAATGGTCTTTGAAAATCACTTACTAAAATAAGCAATCCCGGATTTACGGAGCGGTGTTGATAAACATCATCCAATACAATAACTTCCGAATCAAAACCGGGCATTTTTACGATTTTGCTCATGCCCCGAACACGGTTTTCATCTACGGCCACTGAAATATCGTATTTACTGTAAAACAAATAGGGTTCATCGCCCAGCGTACTACTGTTGTGATGGGGTTGAGCATATACAAATCCACGGGTTTCCCGCCGATAGCCCCGGCTTAATACCGCCGGTTTTAACCGATTTTCTTTACACAGACTTACCAAGTATTCTACCATTGGCGATTTACCGTCTCCGCCCATGCTTAAATTACCTACTCCAATGGTATGAACATCAAAGGAATGTACTTTAAACAGCCCCTTAGTGTACAATAAGTTTCGCACAAGCATAATAGAGCCATACAGCCATGAAAAGGGTAAAAAAAGAATATTTAAAAATTCTTTCAGGCTTTGGGGTTTTATTATTCTGAGGTACTTTGAAAACCTATATGAAAATCTTTGGGATTAAAAATAACCTGAATGTAAAGATCACCGCCTTTGTGGTAATTGAGCTCCAAGGGACCAGAATCTGGATTCCACTTAAAAAGATCGGTTGCGGTTAAATTTGTAATGCCCCGCAAACAGGAGGACACGGTTCGTTGTTTGAATTTACTTTTGTTGTTTTTTGTACTCCAGCGGGCGTATACCACTTTAGTTTCTTTTCCGGCATCGCACAAGGGATTGTCCGTAGCTTTTGAAAAGGCATCGATGGCAATTAAACTAAAAACAGAGTCACCCTCCATTTTTTGAAACAAAACCTTTGATTTTTCAGGATTGATACACAAAGAATCGTGTATGCTAAATAAATGCGTTTTACCGTTTTCTGCGAGTTGTATGTATAGTCGGGCGCGCTTGTATTGGCTTGTTGCCGGTTTTGTGTAAACGCCAAATTCGGCATGTTCTCTGTAATACTTTTCTACCGGACTTAATACTTCTATAATTTGTTTGGCAGAATCCTGAATTAAGGAATCGGATCCGTTTACAGAAACAGCGTTGTTTTGTACGCTTAAAGTTGTGTTGGAAACGCCTCCCTTTTGGGCAAGCAATCCAAGGGGTAAAAAAAGAATAATTCGAAACAGGATTGGCATCATATAACGAAAGTATAAAAAAAATCAACTGCCGCGTATAACCTCTTGAACCGCCCGCTCAATCATTAAATCCTCAAAGGCAGCACTGTATGTTTCTTTAGTGTTGTATCCAAATAAGCGGGCCACACCCTGGTATAAAAAGGCCTGAAAACTACCCTTGAATTGCTTTACAATATCGTAGGTGGTTTTTCCGGTTTCACGATTGATGAGTTTTATTAAAATTTGACCTTCGTAAAAGTTAAGAGCTTTTAATTCCAACTCAAATTCTTTTTTTAGTCGGGTTTCTTCGGCCTTTAAATAGGCTTTTTGTTTTTTAGAATCCTTAATATGCTCCAAATTTTGATCCATCTCACGGATTTGAAGACCGGCTAAAACAGCATAGGGATATACTTTTTGTACCCTTCGCTTAATTCGAAACCAGGCACGTTGCTCTTCAGCGTTTTTAAATAAATAACTGGTATAAACGTAAACGGGTTCAAGCGTAATGTATGGAATGGTGTCGGATTGTTCAACAATGGCTTGACATAGATGCCCCTTTACGGGTCCTTCCAAAAATCCGGACAGAGCTTGCTGTGCCGACACCTGCTGACAGGCAATAAAAATTAGAGCAATTAAACGAAAGGTTTTCATACGACTTTATAAATAAATACCCATAAACACTCTGGGTAACCCCAATTAATAAAATTTAACGTCGTTGTTTCCAACGGCTTGACGTGTTTTTAGAAACTCCTTGGGGTACGTTTGGCTTAAACCCTTCTGCAGCCGCAATTACTGCGGCTTCATCGGATACCGAATCGTTTAAAGAGGTTTGAAGCAATTCGGGTTTAAAATAGGCAGCAACAAATCCGGTATCAAACTTACCGGATTGAAATGCCGGATGTTTT
>OMJH01000127.1 GCA_900299295.1 Bacteroidota bacterium | reverse complement strand
CCTTCAGCAATAACCAGTGATTTTTCGAATCGCAGCGGAATAAAAAAATTCACCACTATTGAGAATCTTTTTGAAAATTCAGATGTGATAAATATAGTATCCTCAACGGATACCCACTTTCAAATTGCACAACAAGCCATGCGGCAATTAAAACCAATTTTTATCGAAAAGCCGGTTACGATTAATTTGAATCAGGCAAGGACACTTCAGGATATCGCTAATGAAGCCGGAATAAAAGTGCAAACCGGACACGTCGAACGTTTCAATCCTGCTTTTTTAGCCGCTTTAAATTATATAGAAAATCCACTTTATATTGAAAGTCATCGACTCTCGGAAATTAAAAGCGGAAAAAACCATCCGGATGTATTAGAAGATCTGATGGTTCATGACATTGATATAATGCTCCAGCTAATCGATTCACCAATAAAAAAAATAAATGCATCTGCTGTCGGCATTTTCAACGGTGATCCGGATTTCGTTAATGCACGCATTGAATTTGAAAACGGATGTACAGCATCCCTGAATGCCAGCAGGGTAGCTGTGCGTAAAATGCGAATTACCCGAGTTTTTCAGAAAGATGCCTCCATTTCAATAAATTTTCTGGAAAATAAAACAGGTATTATCCGCAATAATCACCAATTAAACGAACCGGAACTCTATTTCCCTGAAGTTACTCCATCAAATGCCATTGAAAACGAACTCCGACATTTTCATTCTTCAGTTACGCGAGGGAAAAATCCTGAAGTAAACCTGGATCATGCAATACGTGCACTAACGGTTGCCGAACACATTAAAGATATTTTAAAATTGCAGACAAATTTTTATACCAATCAAGCAATAAGCTGATTATTTTTGCGTTCCCTAATAATTAAGGGATAGCATGCTCAAAAATTTTACGTTTTTTTTCCTGGTTCTTATTGGTTTCATTTTAGCGGGTTGTAAAAAAATAAATCCGCCTGAAGAAATTCCATCCTACCTTTTTATACCCTACGCTACTTTTGCAACTGACTCAGTTAACCAGGGCACAATGCTTCATGATTTTACCGATGTTTGGGTTTTTAAAGGTGATGAGTTTATTGGATGTTACCCAACGGGAAGCAGGGTACCGGTGCTCGCTGAAGGAAACACAGTGATAAAAATGCGTGCCGGAATAAAAAACGCAGGTGTCGCTTCACTTCGCTCCATATATACCTTAACTCAGTTTTATGAAACTACAATTAATCTTAAACGCGGCCAAATTGATACCCTTATTCCCGTTTTTGAATATTTTTCAGGTATAAGTTTTCTTCGAATGGAATCCTTTTCAAACCCAGGAACCATTTTTACGCCCACCCCATCATCCGATACCTTTTTAGTCAACTATCCGGGAACCGGATCAGAAGCTTTGGACGGACAAGGGAATTGCGGTTTTGTTTATCTTGATCAAACCTATCAGGTTTTTGAAGTTCAAACAGGTTCATCAATTCCTTACCAGATTCAGGGAAGAGTCTGTTACCTTGAAATTCAATGCAAAACAAATTCGGACTTGTTTGTTTCCGTTAGCGACGGCGCAAATGACGTGCGACTTTGCGGAACAATTTACGACACAGAAGGTCGATGGAAAAAAATTTACATCCCGCTTACCGATAACCTTAATACCTTTCCAACGCTTTACAATTTTTACCTGATTCTTCGTGCAACACGTCTTGCCGACAAGCCGGACCCTAGAATCTACATTGACAACATAAAAGTAATTCGTCAGTAAAAAATGAATAAAGGCAAGCAGGTGATTATATATGTTCTTACAGATTTACTAACTGGCATGTTAGCCTGGGCCTTGTTTTTTACCTACCGTAAATATTTTATTGAACCGGTTGTATTTGGTCGACCTCCTGAACATATTATTGATGCTAATTTCTACCAAGGTATTTTTTTCATCCCATTAGGTTGGCTACTTTTTTATTACTTAGTTGGAACCTACAAAACAGTTTATCGTAAGTCTCGACTTAATGAATTCTATCAAACACTATTGACCTCAATTATCGGTGTTCTGCTGTTGTTTTTTATTTCTCTTCTGGATGACACTGTGCTTTCGTATCATTCCTATTACCAATTAATTTTCACTTTGTTTGGTCTTCATTTTGGACTTACTTCCATGGCACGCCTTACCATAACCTCGGTCACTAATTATAAAATTCATACCCGTTTAATAGGTTTCAACACAATTATTGTAGGCAGCAATGAAAACGCACTTAAACTTTTCAAAGAAATTGATACACAAAAAAAATCAAACGGAAACAGGTTTGTCGGCTTTGTTCATGTTGATGATAAAAATGGATTCTCCGAGCAATTAAAACATTGTATTCCACATCTTGGTGAACTGAATGAAATCAGAAATATCATCGAAAAATATGCGGTTGAAGAAGTTATAATTGCCATTGAATCTTTCGAGCACAGTTATATTGAAAAGGTGATTACCTTACTTGATAATACTGACGTAGCAATGAAAATCATTCCCGATATGTACGATATTCTTTCGGGATCGGTTAAAATGAGCAGCATTTTCGATGCCCCACTCATTGAAATAAAACGCGAACCTATGCCGGCGTGGCAAAGTTCTACAAAGCGATTTATTGATGTTTTTACCTCATTGACAGTACTTATTGGTTTCTCCTGGCTCTACCTTTTACTATTTGCTTTAGTAAAAATTTCGGGAAAAGGGCCTGCGTTTTATTCCCACGAACGCATTGGATTCAGGGCTCGTCCATTCCGGATTTTCAAATTCAGAAGTATGGTTATTAATGCAGAGAAAAATGGCCCGGCACTTTCCAGTAGCCACGATCCTAGAATTACCAAAGTAGGCAGGATTTTACGTAAGTCGCGTTTAGATGAAATCCCTCAATTTTACAACGTTCTTATTGGAGAAATGAGTATTGTTGGTCCTCGACCTGAACGAAAATTTTTCATTGATCAAATTGTAGTAAAAGCACAACATTACCGATTATTACACAAAGTTAGACCTGGGATTACTTCATGGGGCCAAGTAAAATACGGATATGCTGAAAACGTGGAGCAGATGATTGAACGACTTAAATACGACATAATTTATGTAGAAAATATGAGCTTGTTGGTGGATTTCAAAATAATGATTTACACCGTTTTAATTGTTCTTCAGGGACGCGGAAAATAAATCTATAACTCAAATTGCGGCGGATCCTCGGACTCTGCACTGAAACGATATCCTAATCGTTTACCGGTTTTCAAACTATTACTGTTTACTCGCTCAACAATTTCGTTGACTGTAATTTCTTTAACCAATTCAAATGGCGGTGTAAATAAATCGAATGAAACAGCGTAAATAATCAAATCATAAATGATCTCTATTAGGGTATCACGAGCAATTGGCTCGTGAGAAAAAGAACTGAATTTGTACCCAATTGGCGGACGACTTTCCATGAAAAATTTCATTTCCCGGTTTATAAAGATTCTTCCAATTAAATAACCCATATCACCCAACCGGTTAAACTTGAATGAATCAGAAAGAAAATTATAAATATAAATTATGCCACAGTAACTATTATTTTCATTGTTTTTGATATAAGATGTTTTGTACATTGGGTGTGACTTATCAAATTCAAAAACATTTGTGTGCATATAAAACACAAGGATATCTCCGGCCACTTTTAATTCAATCTCATGCTCACCTCTGGAGGTAAAACTTAATGTTACTCTTTTGTCAGTTTTTGAAATTTCATGCTGAAGGTCGTTGGAAACTTCTTTTATAATTTCACGTATACTTTCAAAAACATCAATTGTGTTGCGGTAAACCTCTTGTTTCATTACGGATTTATCCCGTAACATTTTTAAAATATGGTCGCGTTGTTCCATTGGTGAGATTTACAGGTTGCTTACTTTTAAGATTGTAAGATTTTGATCAAGTTCATAAACGCGGGGTTGAGCTGTTCCCAATTCAAATTTAAGAATCTGCTCGGCTGTCATTTTTTCTAAATGCATAATTAATGCTCGCAAACTATTACCATGCGCCGCTATCACTACGTTTTTACCACTTTTAAGCATAGGGGCAATTTCTGTTTCAAAATAAGGAATTACCCTCTCCGCAGTGTCTTTCAAACTTTCGCCGTTGGGTGGCGCCACATCATAGCTTCTTCGCCATATTTTAACTTGCTCCTCACCAAATCGCTGAATCGTATCGACTTTATTTAACCCTTGCAAATCTCCGTACATGCGTTCATTTAATGCAGGATTGGCGGTTATCGGGATAACGGGATGCCTACCTGCTTCAAGCACAATTTGAAGCGTTTCTTTTGCACGTGCAAGGGCGGAGGTAAAACCTGCATCAAAGCGATAACCTTGCAATTTCAACCCGGCATCTTTTGCCTCTTGTTTACCTTTTTCAGTTAATTCAATATCCACCCAGCCGGTAAACTTATTTTCTAGATTCCACTTGGATTGGCCATGACGAAAAATTACAAGTATTGCCATTTTTAATAAACGTTAAGTACAAATATATAATAAGGACATTTGCAAAAGAAATATTCGAGATAATTTACAATTTAAAAAATACATCAAAATTTAAACCGTCCTGGTTAAAATAATTCAATTTTCCTTTCAGCTGCCGGGTAAAAATATTTATCAATTTAAATCCGAGTGAAGAACTTTTAGAAACATCAAAACCTTCAGGTATCCCTGGACCATTATCTTTAATTAATAAGCGATAACCTTCTTGTTCTTTATTAAATCGAACCTGCAGCTTACCAATTTTATCATCAGAAGAAAAAGCATATTTAAATGCATTGGTAACAATTTCGTTTACCAAAAGTGCAATAGGAACTGCATCTTTGTTTTTTACCGAAATTTCATCAATATCGAAAGAAATTTTAACAGGTTTATTTTTAAGATTGAACTTTGAAATACTATTAACTAAATCCTTAAGATAATCCTGCATATCAATATTGGCAAAAGAACTTGATTTATACATTTTGTCATGAATTAAAGACATTGCATAAATCCGGTTTTTTATTTCGCTGTATTGTGTTTTTATAGCCATATCCTGTTGCCTTTCTATTTGCATTTCAATTAGGCCAAGGACCAGGGTTAGATTATTTTTAACCCTGTGATGAATTTCGCCTAATAATGCCCCTTTTTCCTCTAATGAATCATTGATCTTTATTTCCTGAAGTTTCTTAACAGTAATATCCATACCATACTCAATCATATAATTAAAATTTCCATTCGTAATAACAGGATAAAAACGATGTAATTTCCAGGTTTCTTTTCCATTTTCGTCTAAAACCATTTGCTCGTATTCAATTGCATGTCCTGAAGAAAAAGCCTCATTAAAATAATTAGCACGGTTTATTGCGAAACCATTTTTATTTTGAAATAAATCCGATAACTCAAAATCATCTTTTCCCATCATCTCATTCCTGATTTCCGGATCCTTAACAGCAACTGTGTTTACAAACAGATATTTTCTCTTTTCATTCAAAATCAAAATATCAAGTGGGATGTTAGCCAATATGGATTCATAAAAAGATTTTAATTCTTCAATTTTCTTGCCTTTTTCAACTACTTCAGCTGTACGCTCACTTATTTGTAATTCAAGGTTTCGTGAATAATTTCGCAAACTTTTCTGCATGCTGATGAGCGCAACACCCAGCTGGTCTCTATCACTCAATTTCTCATATTGTACATCAAGGTTTCCATTTTCAATCTGATTGGCAAAATCAGCTGTTTGTAAAAAACTATTTGACAATTGATTGAGTGCAACAGACATGTCTCCGATAACCGTATTCTCCGCAAACAATGGTACGGGCTTTAATTCCCCTTTTGAAATATCCTCAACTATAGCACGCATGTACTGCACCGGTCGATTAATATTTGAATAAATAAAATAAACAGATGCCAAAACAAAAATGATCATTAAAAAAGACATTAAAAATAATATTTGCATTATCTTGTCAGAGTCATTTTTTATCTCTTTAATATAATTTACCGATACCGATCGATTAAAAATTACAAATCGATTAACTAAATCCTGAAGAATTTTAGCGCGGGGCAAAACCTCTGATTCAATTAACTCTTCAGATTCAAATTTTTTTGTTGGATTGTTGTAGTCACTGAAATCTTGCAATTTCCCCATGATTAAACGCTGATAATGAAATAATACTTCACAAGAATTAAAAATGTGGTTTATACTATCCTGTGTTGCTTTTTGGAAAAAAACCTTTGAAAAATTAAACTGTGCAATCAACGCATTTTTCAGGTTAGGATAATCTTCACTGATAAGTTTATTTAAATTACGCTTACTTTCTTCCTCCGCCTGCAAATACACCCAATTTGTAGCATACATTTTTGATCTTACTATCAAAAATTGAAGTTGATTAAGATTCACATTAACCGGATTTATTTGATCATTAATAATCTCCAGATTAGATTTCTCTTTCTGTATGAAATAGATATTAAATATCGCATTAAAAATCACCACAAAAATTAGCAGAATAAAAAGAATAGAAATTTTTGGGAAGCCAGTGAAATTAATTTTACTATGTCGGATCCTGGTTGACATTAATTGAATGTAGTAAGATAAACACGAATGTATCTTTTTTCGAGTAAAAAAACTATATTATAAATTAGTTAGTGTTAAATTTTTTTTGTTATTTCGAAAGATGAAGCCGTTAAATTTCATCTTTTTTATTGTTGTTGTCGTTTTCCATTCTTTCGATTTAGTTTGTCAAAATGATAATATAAGGCTTAATGATAGTTTGGATGTTTATGAGATGAGCCTGGATGAATTACTTCATCTAAAAGCCCATGGTGTTCCCACTGAGCTCGAAGAAATAATCAACACACTCATTTCTGTTTCAACAAAAAAATCAATTTCAAGTCGGGAAGCCCCCGGTATTGTAAGTGTCGTTACCGCAGACGACATTCAACGTTCAGGTGCCCGTGATTTAATTGATGTTCTTCGTTTAATTCCTGGAATTGATTTCGCATTAGATGTTGAAGGATTAATCGGAATCGGTATCCGAGGTAACTGGGCCAATGAGGGTAAAACGCTGATTTTATTGGATGGTCAAGTAATGAATGAAACAATTTGGACAAGCAATTCTTTCGGGAATCATTATCCCGTGGATCAAATAAAACGGATTGAAATAATTCGCGGCCCCGGATCTGCTATATATGGAGGATACGCTGAATATGGTGTCGTTAACATAATCACCTATCAAGGCGAAGAAATAAACGGCATCCGTTTATCCGCCACTGCAGGACAAATGGAAAAAGGTTTAGGCAGAAATAATCTTAATATTTCAGTTGGAAAAAAAATTAAAGATTTCAGTTTTAGTTTATCAGGTTTAATAGGTCAGGGACAACGGAGTGACCAAAATTTTACAGATTTTACGGATTCAAGTTATTCAATGAACGGAAACTCATACACGAACCCAAGGTACCTTAATTTTGCGATTAATTATAAGGAATGGAGTTTTCGCAGTATCGCTGATTTTTATTACACTACACAGCGATCCGGATACGGAACTGTAATCAAACAAGGTTCGGTTAGTTCTGAATTCAACTCACTTTTTGCGGAATTGAAGTATTCTAAAAAATTAAACAATAAAATAACATTTACTCCACGTTTCAATTATAAATCAAACGAACCATGGAAATCACCGGCTTATGACGATGAGCCGGCCTATCACATTCAGGGAACAAGGTTGACTGAAAATATAATACTAAGTTATGACCCTAACCGGAAAATCAATGTGATTATTGGGGCAGAAAGCTACCAGGATAATGCCAAATACCAAACTGACAGCACATTTTTTACAGATAATAAAACCTCAGTCAGTTATCTCAACTATGCCGGTTTTGCACAAGGCCAAATAAAAACAAAATTTGCCAACTTAATTTTAGGCGCAAGGTTTGACAAAAATTCCGCTTTCGGACAAGCTTTTGTTCCAAGAGTGGGCATTACAAAAATCATCAACAATTTCCACTACAAATTTTTATTTGGAAAGTCTTTCAGAGCACCCTCTATTGCAAATTTCGATGCCGCTGATTCTAATGGAATTAAACCAGAATTCTCAAATGTTTTAGAATTGGAAATAGGCTATAAAATTTCGAAAAATTCATTTTTTACAATCAATGCTTTTGATATAACTACTAATGAGCCCATTGTATATTACAACAACTACGACACATTAACTAATGCATCAATTGACCTTTACACCAATTTTGGTTCTTGCGGAACACAAGGTGTCGAAGCCGAATACAAATTAAAAAACAAAAAATTTTCATTAATTCTTAACTACGCATATTACACTGCAGCAAACAAAACAAGAATATCACTATACGAGAGCAAAAGCCCGGCATCTTTACTTGCCTTTGCCAACCACCGTGCAAATGTTTCTGCAACCTATTTAATTAATGAAGAACTTTCACTCAATACAACTGCATCTTTTTATGGTAAAAGATGGGGCGCTGTCGGAATGGATAGTTTAGAGAATCCTATTTTGGAAAAAACTGATTCAAAAATACTTTTAAATGCATTCGTTAATTATCAAACAAAAATAAAAGGTTTCGTGATAGGTGCAGGAGTATACGATGCCCTCAATCAAAAATTCACATTCATTCAGCCTTATAACGGCGGACACCCTGCCCTTCCCGGACCTTCAAGAGAGTTTTTAATCCGCGTTCAATACCGGCTCCAAAAAAAATAATGTTATCTAATCTTATCCACATAAAAAAAAATAAGGTAAGCAGAGCAATCGTTTGTATTTTGCTTTTTGCCTTTAGTTACTGTGGATTTGCTCAGGAAACAAATTATAAAACTTATTCAATTTTCATCTATAACTTCATAAAGTATATTGAGTGGCCAAAAATTGAACCCGCCAAAAAAGATTTCACTATTTATATGATTGGTAACTCTAAAGTATTTGGTGAGTTAACTACACTTGCGAAAACCAAAAGAATAAAAGACAAAACAATTATAGTAAAGAAATCGGATGAGTTTCAAAATTTCCAAGATGCTGACTTGATTTACATTTCAGATAATAAAAGCTTAACGGTAAAAGATATCACTTCCAAACTAAAAGATAAAGAAATTTTGATTATTGGAGAACGCGAGGATCTTGCAAAAAAAGGAGCAGCCATAAGTTTTGCTGTTCTCGAAACAGATGAATTAAGTTTTGATATTAATTTAAAAGAATTACGATCTAGAAAACTTCAAATTTCTAGCTCACTGATAAGACTAGGAAATATTGTTGAAGAGTAATTTCTATTTTGCCAATTCAGCTATTTCATCCTGTTCTAAGGGTCTGTTCCAAATTGCAATATCATCGATTTTTCCTGTAAAAGATGTATTGATTAATGGCGTCATTGTTCCGGCTTGAAAACGTGCACCAAATAGTAAAGGTAAGTTAGAAGGCAAAATTGGAATCGATAAAACAGAAGTGGAAATCCAATTGCCATTCACATATAAACGAACGCTTCCATTCTCGGCAACCAAAATAATATTGGTCCAAACATTATAATTTAATCCAAATGCACTAGGCGCCTGAAAGGAATGTTCTGGCCCTTCAAAAATCAATTCGCCTGATTTCCTGTATAACAGGGCAAATTCATTCGAAAATACATCTCCTTTTGATATGAGGTATTGATCCTTCCCGTTAAAAGTAATGTTCACCCACATTGAAATCGAAAAATTATCTGATAACATCAAAGATTCATCAACTACATCAACAGAAATATAATCACCAAAACCACCCATGCAAAACGCTTGCTTTTTTCTTTCAAATCGATCATTACAAAGTTTTGCACCCCGTACTACCCCATCATAACCATGTTCACTGGCGTCATCTGCGTTTCCACTGAATGGCCACCATGCAACGAGTTTTTCGGAAGGAAGCCCGGCTTGTAATTCATAGCGCTGTGAAAAACAATATTCTGATAAAGAAAAAAATAATAAAAAACCACAATAAATTTTTTGCATCAAATTTTGAAAATTAGTTGAACTAAATTAATAAGAAATGAATTTATTACAAATTTTAATAGGCGAACAGCACAAAAAAATCTAAAATGATTTATATCACAACGGCAACTTACAGTAAAACCGATAACAAATCAATTAAATCTGCTTTAGCTAATTTGCTAAAGTATAATGTGGGAAATAATCTTTATTAGTTTATCTTCTTCGGTTTAACCCCAAAAATCCCATTAACAATTTAGAATTATATGGAGTCAGCTTTTAAATTCAACTAAAAATTGAATACCTAATTTTATTTGGGTTTCGAGTTATAGCTTTCCTCCCAACACACAGCTCCTCTTAAATGCCTGAACCTTCCCACTCGGATCGAATAATTCAAAATAAATCACATAAATCCCTATTGTAGCTTTTTCACCGGAATCGTTTAAACCGTTCCAACTGAAGGTGCCTGTCTGCCCAATCGTTTCATTTCGAATCAACCTTCTTATTAATTTTCCTGAAGCATCAAACAGGTAAATATTAACCAACTGACCGGTCTTTTCGAACTGGTAGGAAATATTCAACACATCGTTATAGCCATCGTTGTCAGGCGAAAAAACTTCAGGGCTTACACTCACATTCCCGTTAAGATTACTTTGCAAATACTGCGAATTACGATAGGCAGGTGTGGCAAATCCAACTGAAGACGCCGCAGAGTTCCAGTTTGTTTTATCATTGGATGGCCTATTAAAATCTATTCGTTCCAAAGAAACACCTTTTGTATCGTTCAATAAATCAAAATGCATGGATTCAGAATAAACTACCTGATCTATAACTTGAAATACGGGATCGCATAAAGTAACCACATCACCGCCGGTATTCATTGATGGTATATCCGACATATCCAAAAACCCATCCGGATTCGGAGTATAATATTGAGATTTAACTATAGATCCGTTTTCGGATAACACGATATACTCAGCCGGGAATAATAAATAACCTTCAGCTGTCAGCAATTGTAAATTATTTACCACGTTTGTAAGTGTATCCATTTCGCCAATTGAAAGCGTTGAAAGATCTATAGTTTTTTGTGAACGATTATATAATTCAACAAAATCAACACCGCCTGTCTTTGGATCAAATAAAATTTCATTGATTACCACATCCCCAATTGAAACCGGAAGAGGCACTGCAAAACGCGCGGTATTGTCCGGAGAAGACAACAGATTTCCTGCACAGTCTTTTATTCCGCTATTTAAGGTACAGGTATAAATTTTCCCGATTTGTAAAGAAACCGGCAAAACTAAACGAACGCTTTTAAAATCGTTTGCAACAGTTAATACATTTACCGGCTGACCAACGCCCTGATCAATCTGATAAAGCGAAGGATTCAGCAGCGTCAAACTATCGGTTTTCTCACTGAAAAATAATTGTATCGTATCTAAACTCAATACTGCGATTCGATTTAACTTGGGGTTTTGGATATCGGGATTGGCGGCATTCACTGAATTTCTTCTTCCCGGTGTACCACCCGCGATATCAAGCGATGCTCTCCAGTTTTCGGCACCACCACAAGGATTATCGGTGTCAATCATTTCCAATGTAAATCCACCTTCAGATTTCTGTGGATCCTGATACCAGGTATCAGAATAGGTTAATGAATGAATTATTTTACCCTGTGGGTTTTTAATTGTAATTGTGCTACCGGTATTCGTGAGGGCAGGAAAACTTGTAACCTGAGCGACGGAAATTCCGAATCCTGAATACGCCTGATATCCAGAAGTGCCTGTAAAAACAAAAAAACTATCGGGTAAAATGATTACATCAGGCAAAAGTTTACTTGTTGTTGGCGTACTAACTGAAAAATTCTTTAACCCAATCGGGTACGACGATCGATTGTGTATTTCGATAAATTCATAGGCCGGCAATCCAACGTCGGGATCAGGATCAGCCATGATTTCGTCAATAACCAGATCATTAAAATCGGGAATGTAATATGAAAATGAAATTGCTGATGGAGAAACAGCATTCCCTGAACAATCACTGATATTTGAAAAGCTTAACGAATAATTGGTCTGGTTTTGCAAGGGAGAAGATAAAAACAAATCAACGCAGGAAAGATTATTTGGATTTGATGAACTTGAAACCGGTGTACCGATTCCACCGGAAATAAAAAAATTACCAGGAACCTGAAGTTGCGCAAATTCCGGTTGTTCGTTAAAACAAATTGTTAGATGTACTGAATCTAAAATTGTAACCTGCAATGGAATCGGTCCGGTAAGGTCAGGAACCACAGAATAAATTGAATTCTGAGAACCCGGCGTGCCGCCATTCACCTCTTGTGATGCACTCCAGTTAACGGAGGCAGAACAACCGTTTGAAATACCAGGGTTTATGAGCTCAAGTGACCAGCCTCCACCTGATTTTGTCGGATCGTTGTACCAAACGGATGAATAGTTAACACTGTCAATTACATTACCGAGATTATCTTTCAGGTAAATATTATCTCCCGCATCATTTAACGAGGGCATACTGCTCATTCCGCAGGTTGAACCAAATATATTCAGACTCGCTGTGTCCGCATGTTTGCAAAGTATAATGTATTCGCCCGGCAAAAAATATTTACTATCCATGGTTGCTGTGCTGCTTGCATCCGAAAATTTCCATGAATTAAGATCAAAAGTTTTATTGGAAACATTGTATATTTCAACCCATTCAACCAAGGGCAAAGATCCAACACTGGGATTAGGATCTGCCATAATTTCATTTATAATTACATCCTTGAAGGAAGGAATACCGAAATTATAAAATACAAAGCCAATATTTTGCGGAGTTGGCATACTATTTCCGGAAGTATCTTTTATTCCGCTGATGGTAACAACATTCTGCAAACCACTGGTGAAAGAGGTAGAAAAACTTAAATGAACCAGAGCAGCGTTAATTGCATCTACCTGACACGTTGTTGGATTTCCAATTCCATTATTAACTAAATAATTCGAAATATTCTGGGCTGTAATCGTATCCAACGCTTCCGAAAATAAAAGGTCAAGATTTGTTATTCCGGTAGGTAAAGCGTTATTACAAAGTGGAGGAACCGTATCATTAATGACAGGGCCTACATAAAAATCATCAAAAAAATGCTTTTGAAAAAATGAAGAAGTTGATTGTTTGATTAAGACACCAAAAGCCAGTGAATTTAGAAATGAATTATCGGTAACTGATCCTTCAAGTGAATAACTGCTTCCTGATCCTGAAAAGTCTGTAAATAATAAAAACTGATTATTAACAGTACGTATTACTTTTACTTTCAAAATTGTATTGCTGTTATTGGTAGTCCCATCAACGCCATCAATGATCTTAGTTGAAGTACCATTGGTGTTTTTATATAAGCATACTTCATCTAATGTATTTCCAATCCTAACAAAATATCCATTCAGGTTTGCAGCCATCAAATTCGATTGATCGGCCAATAGGTAGATATCAACATAATTCAAACTTGAAGTATTGAATTGCAGATTACACCAGAACTCCCATTGACAATCATTCACCAAGGTTGAAGCAGTGCTTAAGTAAAAACTTGAAGAAGCGATAAGAGAGTTAGATCGGAGTTGTCCACCGGTAACAATATATTCAGCGTTATTTCCGGACCATATCGGATTTGCAGTAAAATCGCCATCAGAAAAATCGTCCTGCACCTGTGAATAGGTTACAAAAGCATAAAAACAAGTTAACAAAAACAACGCATACCTTTTCATGATCTAAATCCTTTAGGTAAAAATAATAATTCCACCGTGAAATATTGCATGTTAACAAAGGATTTACGGCTTGCGACACGAAAATTTATTTCCATATTTGCCATTTAAATAGAAGAAGGTATAACAAAATGAAAATTGCAATTGTGGGTGCCACAGGCCTTGTAGGGAGTACAATGCTGAACGTACTGGAGGAGAGAAATTTCCCATGCTCCCAAATTTTACCGGTGGCTTCAGAAAAAAGCCTTGGACAGAAATTAAATTTCAGGGGTGAATCATTGAAAGTTATATCGGCAGAAGCTGCAATTAATTTACAACCGGATATCGCCCTTTTTTCTGCCGGCGGTTCAGTTTCACTTCAATTAGCACCCAAATTTGCAGAAGCAGGCACAACTGTAATTGATAATAGTTCCGCGTGGCGTATGCATCCTGATAAAAAATTAATTGTACCTGAAATTAACGGACACATACTAACAAACCAGGATAAAATAATTGCGAATCCAAATTGTTCCACCATTCAACTGGTGATGATTCTCAATCCACTTCACAAAAAAAACAAAATAAAGCGGGTTGTCGTTTCAACCTATCAAAGTGTAACGGGAACAGGTATAAAAGCCGTTAACCAACTTTTTAATGAGCGAAAAGGAATCAAAGCAGAAATGGCATATACCTACCCTATCGATTTAAATTTAATTCCACAAATTGACATTTTCATGGAGAATGGTTACACAAAAGAAGAAATGAAAATGGTAAATGAAACAAAAAAAATTATGAATGATTCATCCATTCGCGTAACAGCAACCGCTGTTCGGGTACCGGTAATGGGTGGCCACAGCGAATCGGTTAACATTGAGTTTGAGGAATCGATTGAATTGAATGATATACGTGAGACCTTAGCGAAAAGTGAGGGAGTAGTAATTTGGGACAATCCGCAGCGGCAAATTTACCCAATGCCTTTAGATTCTCGCAACAAAGACCAGGTATTTGTAGGGCGTATACGGCGCGATGAATCACAAAAAAACTCGATTAACCTGTGGATTGTTGCAGATAATTTACGGAAAGGCGCGGCAACAAATGCGATTCAGATTGCTGAGTATATTTTAAAAAATAACATTTTATAGAATTAACAATGGAATTTACAGATGACATACACAAAAAAATAGAAGCACTTAAGGAAAAGTATGATGCCATGGGCCAAAGCATTGATTCGTATCTTGATGGCCTGCTCATATCGAATTACCTAACCTATTGGGATTATGTGCATGTTGACACGCTGTTATCCCTGCAAAATCCAAAGACAGATTTTCCGGATGAATTAATATTTATTATCTATCATCAAATCACTGAGCTGTATTTCAAACTTTCCCTGCACGAAATGCAACAGATAGCCGGCAACGGAAAAATAATTCTGCCCAACGGAGAACAAAAAGGTTGGAATAAATCGATAAGTCTTAAGTTCCTTTTTGAAAGAATTACCCGAATCAATCGTTATTTCGAAGCACTTACTAAAAGTTTCGAAATTATGATTAACGGAATGGAGAAAGAGCAATTTTTACGATACCGAATGGCCTTATTACCGGCAAGCGGATTTCAAAGCGCCCAGTACCGGATGATTGAGATATGCGCTACCCCATTCATCAATCTGTTGGATAAATCGGTTCGTGCAAATTACGAAGGTAAAAACGCGTTGATTGAAGACTTATTTGAACATATTTACTGGAATAAGGGGGCAACCGAACTCGAAACCGGAAAGAAAACATTAACGCTGAAGCAATTTGAAAAAAAATACAGCGCTCAGTTTATTGCGTTAGCTAAAGAATACGAGAATAAAAACATTTGGGCAAAATACAAATCACTCAGTGAAAATGACCAACAAAATGAAAACTTGATTGAAGCCCTGCGGCAACTGGATGTAAACGTAAACATCAATTGGCCGCTTGTCCATTACAAATCTGCTGTTAGGTATTTATCGCAGGAGGAATCTGATGTACCCGCTACCGGCGGCACCAATTGGCAAAAATACCTTCCTCCGCGTTTTCAAAAACGTATTTTTTATCCGGAGCTTTGGTCAGATCAGGAAAAAATCGAGTGGGGAAAAAAATGGGTTGAATCTGTAAAAAGAGGCAATTAGTTTCGCTTTTTATGGGCATATAATTTTCTTTCATTGCTTAATCCTCAAATGGAATAAGCATGAAATGTATAATAGTTGAAGACGATAATCTTTCCGCCACTTTATTACAATCTTTGCTTGAATCAAATTATTCTATCGAGCTTTCAGGTATCTTTTCTACGGTAAACGATGCGAAAAATCATTTAAAGAAAGAAAAAATCGATCTTATTTTTTTGGACGTGCAATTGCCGGATGAGTCAGGATTTGAGTTAATACGAAATTCAGAAAATCCTCCCTTGTTTATTATTATCAGTTCGTTCAAACAATTCGGACCTGAAGCCTTTGAATTTGAAGCCGTAGATTCATTCAATTTTCTGCGCTTAAAATTCAATCCTGAAACCGGCAATAGCATGGTTACCGGTACAAGCTCGGCTAATGCCGTGGAAATTCCCTTACAGGCAACACCTAAACCTCCATTGATAATTGGGGGGTACTCCCAACCCAACATTAAAACGCCTGAACCCTTCATTACCTATCAACCACTTAAAATTTATGCCTGAACAAACTACTATTTTGATTTTTCAACATAAAATGTTGGTGTCCCGTCTAAAAAACAACGCGTACTAAAAATCCCTAATTAAACTTTATCAAACGCTATGAAAAATTTCTATGTATTGCTATTTCTTATTTTTATATTAAAAAATCAAAATGCTCAGCAACTTTGTTCTGAATTTGAAGAACCCAAGTGTATAAATTTCACCGGTTCACCTGGAAAACCAGACGCAAATTTTTCAAATTCCTTTCCCAATTTAGGAAATCAAAGTTCCCTATGCTGTCAATTTATGCAGGGTACAAGCCCTTCTGAAGTTATTAAAGTGATAACTATTCTGTTCTCTCAGGGTTCCCGCATTAAGGAACCATATTATGTTGAGGATTTTTTCTGACTTTTTGAAAAGCCACTGGAAAATTATAACACTGGAAAAAAATTAGCGGATAAATTAAAAGTATTACCCATAAAACACAATACTGCCAGAGAATCCATTCAATTTCAATTCTATTTACCAACTTCCGATAAAACTGAAATTGAACTTATTAATTTACTTGGATCACCTGTTTTTTTACATTCAGAAATTTACGAAAAAGGAATTCACACTTTCGAACTCGACTTACGCAATTACGAAGCAGGAATTTATTTTTTGAAAATCAAAAAAAGGGAATTTTCAATCTCAAAAAAAATAATTATTGATAAGTAAAAAAAGCATTAAAGCTTTGAACGAACTTTGGTTTTGTAACTTTTACGTTTAGATTTTTTACGAAAAAAATTACCGTATTTACTTTTATTAAAATTGGAGCGGCCACGCATCACGTAACTATAGGAAACAGTCAAAGTTAAATAGGAATCATTATGCGATGCATCTCCCCGCTGATCGGGTTTATCTTGAATTCCATCATTGTTTGAGTCATAGAAATATCCGTCATAGTTATTTGCAAAACCCGGTTCATAGGCATTCGCTTCATTAATGTTTGTTCTGTAAACTGCTGCTGCGGTTGCGGCACTTACTTTTGTAGGATCAGGATAATTTCCTTTAACATCATCTAAATAATCTGTAAAAACAGTTCGCCAACTAAATTCTAAACCAATACGGTGTCTTTTTTTGTGGGTGTAATGCAATCCCAAAGCCACAGGAATTGCCAAGGTAAACCTACTATACGGTTTATTTTGGCCCTCTGTTTTTAATGGACGCAAAGGTATCCTGCTGCCGTTTAGTTTTGTTTTAGGATTATGTATAACCAGGGCCAAACCTGAACCCGCATAAAATCGTAACGCATTGCGAAAACGATACGACCCCCCCAGGTCAGTATTCTCATAAAACATCCATTGAGTTGTGGCAGCCAGTTCCAATAAATTATTTGTGAAATTAAAATTTCGATAATGGCGAGGTGCATATGTTGTTAACGCATCGTCACCTGCAATGCGGATAAATGACAACTCACCTTTAAAATAAACTTGATTTCGATAACGGTAACGAGCGAAACCGGAAATGTCGAAACGCGTTTTAGCCATTTTCATATCAGCAATAAAATCCTTCCTGGGGTTTTCTTTACCACCAATATCACCGAGATAATTGGATGCACCTACTGATCCCCCGTAATCCCAATCATACTGAGCGACAGAATTAAAAGAAATCAAGAAACCAAAAAGAAATAATAAAATGCGTAAAAATTTGAACATTTCGCGTAGTTCCAAGGAACAAATATACTTATTTTTATCGTTCATATCCGTTAAGTAATTATGGAAAACCGAGTATGTAAACTCTTTAATATTTCAAAACCCGTTATTCAAGGCGGAATGATTTGGTGCAGCGGATGGGAACTTGCTGCTGCTGTAAGCAACTCTGGGGGACTAGGATTGATTGGTTCGGGAAGCATGTATCCCGAAGTTCTTCGTGTACATATTCAAAAATGCAAAGCCGCCACAACTAATCCATTTGGTGTGAATGTCCCCTTGCTCTATAAACACAGTGAAGAAAATATTAAAATCATACTTGAAGAGAAAGTTCCAGTTGTTTTTACCAGTGCAGGAAACCCTTCTGTATATACCTCCCATTTAAAACAAAACGGAGTAACGGTCGTGCATGTAGTAAGCAACTTAAAATTTGCTTTAAAGGCAATGAATTCAGGAGTAGATGCAATTGTAGCAGAAGGATTTGAAGCAGGAGGTCATAACGGAAGGGAGGAAACTACCACAATGGT
>OMJH01000126.1 GCA_900299295.1 Bacteroidota bacterium | reverse complement strand
GATAGAGGCGATAACAATGGTTGTTAATCCAGCCGCAGGACCACTAACACTAAGGCTTGAACCACTTATAGCTCCAACAACAATGCCTCCAATTACTCCTGCAAATAATCCTGCAAATAGATCCACTTTCTGCGCCTGAGCAATACCTAAACAAAGAGGTAACGCAACTAGAAAAACGATAAGTCCTGACTTGCAATCGTATTTAATTTTTGAAAACATAATAATTTTTTTTTCGGAGAAACTCCGATGAGTTAGAAAATAAAATAAGACCGGAAAAAGAAAATTATGACCGTGGTGGCGGTGTAGTGATGTCGGAGATTGCTCCGTTGATAAAGGACTCTTTATAAATCTGTAAAAAGTCAGTTTTGATTATCTCTTGAAAACAGAAGAAATGGGTTTGGATTTCGTCTGAGAAGAAGTCGTTCGAATCATCATTTTCAGGTTCATTATTATCTTCTGTTTCCTTGTCGCATGAACTAACCAATTCAATAAGGTTGGTTTGTTTTATCATTTTACCAATGGTTAGTTGAAATGAGGTAGTACAGAATAAAAAAAGCAGAGCAATTAAAAAAAAGTGTTTTGAAGTAAAATTCACACTGAAAGATAATAATAATTTAAATCAATAAAAATTATTTTTCACTTGGCAAGTTAATAAAATTGGAAGCGTTTTCCATGATTTTTTCGATTTCCGGAATCGTGCGTGGAAGTTTACCACTTAAAATTTCAGGTTCACCGCCGGTAATCAAAACATCATCCTCTATTCGAACTCCAATGTTCCACCATTTTTTATCGCAGGGACTTCCTTCCGGTATATAGATGCCCGGTTCAACTGTTATAACCTGGCCCGGTTTAAGTTTTCCATTCATGCCGGGATCATGTACATCCAGACCTAAATAGTGTGAAGTGCCATGAAAAAAATAATTGATGTACTCTTCTTCATTAGAAATCACACCAATTTCTTTTAACCGCTTTTTAATAATTTCTACTGCTGCATTGTGTGGGGCACGAAATGAATTGTTGTTTTGACATGCCTTGAATCCTGCATCCTGCGCTTCGAGCACAATGTTGTAAATTGTTTTTTCCGTTTCAGAAAATTTTCCGTCGGTGGGAAGAGTTCTGGTGATGTCTGCAGTATAGCCATGATACTCGGCTCCGGCATCACACACTAAAAAATCTTGATTGTTTAGTTTTTTCCGGTTAGTAACATAATGCAGGATGCAGGAATTTTCACCACCGCCCAAAATACTCGGATATCCTTCAAATTCGGCGCCGTTGAATTTAAACCCAAATTCAACGAGTGCCTGTGCCTGAAATTCTTTCATGCCAGTTTTAAGATTGCGCATGAGTTGAAGGTGTCCTTCAACACTGATGTCAACAGCTTTGCGTAGCAATTTCATTTCCTGTGAGGTTTTGGTTTCCCGTAATTGCGCACAACGTGTGAACAAGCCGACATAATCCTTTTTTTCTTTAAATTTTTCCGTTTGTTTGGCGAAAATTTTCATTAATGAAAATAAGTCTCCTTCGTTATACGGGTCATCCCGGACATCATTATAAGAATAGGGATAATAAATTTTCTTGAACCTATTGTAATCTAGTTTAAGATCTTGAAAGGAAGTGTTTTCAAATACATATTCAAATCCTAACTTGGATTGTACACCTGCAACGCCTAGGCGGCGCCCTTCCCAGCTTTCATCTGATGGATTTCGAGGTTGCACATAAATAATTTCGTTGGTAGATATTGAATCCAGTATTATCTTGTTTTTAAAGAGTACCAAAACAGCATTCGGTTCAGTGTAGCCTGTCATGTAATAAAAATTAGGATCCTGATGATAAACGTATTCAACATCATTTGCGCGTTGACGAACCGGATTTGTGAAAAAAAATGCAACGGAATTAGAATCCATAAGTTTACGGAATGCCTCTCTTCTCTCTTTATGGAAAGATGCAGGCAACAGGTCGCTATCGTAGTCATTTGGATTCTGCGCTTCAACTAAAAAAGGTAGAAGAAAAATACAAAGTGGTATAAAAATGCGCATAAAAAAACCCTGCTCGTAAAAATAGCAAGGTTTCTTAAAATAAAATAATGAAATCAGGCGAGAACTCCTTTTGATTTAGCTTCTTTTAAACAAGCGCTGATTCCTTTTTTATTAATATTTCTCAAGGCGGCTGTAGAAACACGCAGGGTTACCCACTCACCAGTTTCGGGAATGTAAAAACGTTTGCGCTTCAGATTTACCTTAAACTGACGGCGTGTTTTCATATTGGAATGCGAAACTTTGTTGCCGCCAATCGCTTTTTTACCGGTTAATTGACAAATACGTGACATAGTTCAAATCTTTTTTGTAGTTGAATCCCAAAACGGGACGGCAAAGTAAACAAATTTTACTGATTTTACCAAAAATCAGTCAATTTTTTCAGGGTAAAGTGCAGCTATTTTACGCGAAGAAGGTATTCAGCGACGATTACATTGTTCAAGAAAATACTGAAAACAAAATGCCCCTTTTTAGTAAACGATGCAAAAAAAGTTGATCTATTATCGGTAGAATCAGTTGAAATTTCTGCGGGAAAGGCATAGCGTTCAGTATTTAATTGATAGGTAGCATTTTTTATGGGGATATTAGATCGATACGATATTTTCAGTTTTTTATCTAATTTAACGCTGATTCTTCCTTTTTCTGGGGTTATCTGATCTAATTTAAGATGGAAGTAATCTGCGTAAAATAATGGGAGGGATGAAAACCGATGCGGTTTCATTTTTTTATCCAAGAGCTGCCATTTTTTTTCCTTGGGTAAATGATCAAGGATAAATAATTCGGGATAACATAAAAAGTAATGCGCATCGAAATTCTTTTCAAATTTTCGCGTTACGACATTAAATTTGCTGGTGGCCCAGGTTACATCAACCAAATACCAACGTCCGTACAATTGAACAGCGTTCCAGGCATGGTCCGTTTTCGTCAGTTTCTTGCCGATATCCTTAATGTCTGTTTTTGTAAATCCAATAATTGTTTCACACTCAATTCCAACACTGTTGCACATCTCTTTTAAAAGATTAGAAAACCCTTGACAAACCGCTTTATTTTTTCTTACAATTTTGTCAGCATCAGCAACGTTGGAGGCACTTTTGTTATATTCAACATTGTCGGTAATCCATCTGAATATAGCCCTGAATTTCTCATGGTCAGTATTAAGATTTTCACACAGCGGAAATGCAATCTCCGTGAAGGAATTGAATTTTTTTTTAGGAAAATTAAGAGCGATTGAATCTGCTTTCGAATAATTAAAATTTTTTAAAAGCACTAAACTATCCTGCCCGTAGAAAAAAATAAATTGAAAAAAAACTGTTAAGGTGCATAAAAACCATTTCATTCTAAAAATCCTGTCGAAGTTAAAATTACAAATAGAAACAGGATTTAAAAAATGGGGAGCTGTTATCGAATAATCATGAAGTAACCGGTATAGTTGGTTTTGGGTTTCCCGCCTGTTACATCTAAGATGTAGTAATAGGTTCCGTCAGGATTTCCATCGCCTTTCCAGTTGTTCTGGTAACCGTCTGTTTCAAATAATTTTAATCCCCAGCGATTGAAAATCACAATGTGGTTATTCGGATAATATTCAAGCCCTTTAAAGTAAAGCGCATCATTTATTCCGTCGTTATTTGGTGTAATAATATTCGGCGCATTTATTAATCCATCAATGAGATAAATTGCGGACAAGGTATCTGTACATCCGGTGCTTGCGGTTACAATCAGCGTTACTTGATAAGCTCCTGCAGTCATGTAGCTATGAACCGGATTTTGCAAGGTTGATCCGCTTCCATCACCAAAATTCCAAACGTAGCCGTTAATGGTTGCCGGTGGTGTTATAATTGAAGTATTGGTGAACGTAACGGGTACATTGGGTTGAGTCGGTGAAGTTGGCGAAGATGTAAATCCTGCTAAAGGAACTGCGTTTTGTATTACGTTTATGAATGCCGAATCCTTGCAACCAACATTATCGGTAATAATTACTTCATAATTTCCGGGAGAGCAAACGAAGGAAGTATCGTTTGTGGTTGTACCCCATTCAAAGGTATAGGGCAAACTTCCGCCGGAAGGAATTGCAATTAGGCTTGTGCATTCGCCTGGACAAATTAGTGTATCTCCAACGATACTCACGTTAGGATTGCTGGCGGCTATTGAAATGGTGGCGGTATCGGCACAACCGTAAAAATCGCTCAACACTACAGTGTAGGTCCCGGTGGTAGAGATGACAAGGCTGTCACTTGTGGTAACGTTGGGTAACCACGTTAATGTGAGTGGTGCGGTACCTCCGCTGGTGTCTGCGATCAGGGTCGTGGTGGCACCTGAACATAAAACATTTTGTCCGGTATTGGTGATGAGATTTACGTTTGGTGCCGGAGTAGAAATGATATTGATCACGTAAGTTATTGTTGTGCTCATATTGGGTGTGCCGTTATCTGTGGCGGTAACATTGACCTGATGAAAGCCGGAGAGTCCGATGTTGGCAATCACCATAAAAGAAATTGTTGCCGTTATACCTGAAGTCGTATTTGTGACAATGAGATTACTTCCAAGCGTAGTTGATGTTGCAGTAATGCTACAGCTTTGGCCGATTTCAGGAGCCGAGAACGAAGCTGTATAATACAGGGTATCGTTGAAACCACATACTGTAATGGTGTCGCCGCAATTCAGCGCGCCGGTTGAAATAGGAGAAATGTTGTTGCTGTTGGTACAAGAATTAAAATAAATTGATTGATTATCCAGCCAGCTTACGCCATCATTGTTTCCTCCTGGTCCATCGTATGCTGTACCCGCCTGATCAAATAATCCGAACTGAATATAATTAACGCCGTCACCCTTATTTACGCCCACAGTTGCCGCAGTTCCGCCAAATCCACCACTTCCGCCTGAAGCATCTCCTGTTGTCCATTGCATATCTTTGTAGCAAAATGCAACATTGTTCCCGTTGCTGATGATGGGGTCATTGCCATCGGTCATAATGAGTTGAAATGTATTGGTTAAATTCGCGTGGGAATTGTAATAACCAACAGCATCCCACTGAACAACTAAATAAGTGGGTGTAAGCTTATAATAGACCAATCCTGACTGGTTTGAACGGGTGTCAACATCCCCCCAGAATGGTGCAACCATTACGTAGGTTGGATCCGGAAATGAATTTGCCGTGAAAGTTGAATAGGCGGCTCCAAAAGAAACATTACCGTTATTATTGATGATACAATTGTTATAATTGGTTCCGTAAAGGCAGAAATTGAAAGGCAGATTTATTTGTGCGGTTGACCAGTCGTCGTTTCGGTATAATGGTGGAACACCAGGACCGCCGCTCCCTCCGCTAGCATCAAATGGGCAAATTAACCAAGTGCTGTCGCGCTCAAGCCAGCAACTGCAGAGTGATGTGGTATTTATTGTTGTTGGTGGAGTAATTTTTAATGGAGTTCCGGAATGAAATGGATTTTTCATTTGCTCATTTCCATGGAGTTTGCCAGAAATTTTTGCGTCGTTAAATTCCTTTGCTTTTTTAGGTGTTTGAGCAAGAAAAACGAATGGAAATAAAAAAATGAATAAAAATTTTTGCATACCGGAGAATTACAATTTAATAACAAAAATAAAAAATAACATTTTGTGGTTTAAATTCAAAATGTTAAATCCTAAACTGTTAAAACATTAAATACGTTCTACTGCTTTGTGTAGTTTTTCAGCCATCACTACCAACAAAGGAATAGGAACCCGCTCGCTTGCCGGGCCGGTTAATTTGGACACTTCAATTCCGATTTCCTGTAACGCAGGTTCTTTTTTAATAGCTTTTTCAACTCCAACTTTCAGAACTTTTTCTGTCAGTACTAAATTTGTACGGCGTAGTGAGGCAAATAAACTTTTTAATGCCTGTGCCTCAAACCTATCAACCGAAGGTTGAACTGAAATTTTAGCCAGAATTTGTTGCATTCCAGTGGCTGTTCCACATTGCAGATAAGCGTCTGCAGTTTCAGCGGTTGAACGCTTTGATTTCTCAGCAACAAATAAAACCGGCAACGCTTTCGCCCAATGCGCGGATGCAGAAATCTTAGCAGCCACAT
>OMJH01000125.1 GCA_900299295.1 Bacteroidota bacterium | reverse complement strand
TTGCAAAGCGACTGATTTTTACGTATCCGATTTCAGGTGTCAGCATATAGGCAACATCAACACTGTAAAGCGGAATTTCTCCGCGGGTAATGCTTACTTTCTGCAAGGAACGAGTGCCGCGACGCATTACAGAAATCTTTACCTCTGTACCTTTCTTTCCGCGCAATAAACTGAAAACCTCTTTGTTCGTGATTTTTACGCCGGCAATATTTTTACTTCCTACCAGAATGATTTTATCTCCAGCCATAATCCCTGCTTTTTCAGCCGGACCACCGCTGATCGGAGTGACCACAGTAATTGTATCTTCAAAAATATTGAACTCTACTCCAATTCCCTCAAAGTTTCCCTGAATGGGTTCATTCACCTCCTGAAATTCACTTGCAGGAATATAATCAGAGTGCGGATCCATGCTGTGGAGCAAGGCTGTCAACGTTTTTTCTTCCAGTTCTTTAGGATTTACCGTATCAACATATTGTTCCTGAATGTAATTCACAACACTGGAAATTTTTTCTCCTGTACTTGTGGCCGCGCTACCCGATTTGTTCAACCGACCGCCGACATGCTGATTATTTAAATAATAACCGATAACGACTCCGAGCGCCAGTGCAATTCCAATGAATAACGGAGTCATTGGCTTTACCGGAGGTCTTTCATCAAATTGATTAAATGAATGATTCATAATTTAATTATGCTATAAAAGTACGTTGATTTCAAAGATTGGAGTAGTTTTTTGATCAACATTAATGATTATTGTGTTTTATTGTAACTTAAGTATTAACTTTACAAAACAGTAGGAGAAAAGAATGAAAAAAAATTTCCTGACAATCCTTATTTTTTCTGGTTTGTTATTATTCGTTTCGCACTGCAAAAAAAAGGATCAGAATACCTACTCGGGTATTCCCAATCAATCAGTAAACATTACCATTTATCCATCCGACCCTCAGTTTGCAACTAACATTGGTGTGCCAGGTGGTTGGGTTTACCTTACCGGGGGGAATAAAGGCATAATTGTTTATCGTAAAAGTAACACTGAATTCATGGCGTATGAACGCACCTGCACTTACGACCCGGGCAGTACATACAAACTAATTGTCCAAAATGATAATGTTTCCGTTATTGATTCCGCCTGCAACAGTAAGTATTTATTACTGGACGGATCGGTAACCCAGGGGCCGGCCGCAAGCGCAATGAAAGCCTACAATTGCACGTACGACGGAAATTCACTTTTTATTTCAAATTAATAAATTATGCGTCAATCATTACACAAAGTATTTCCCCTTCTCTTGCTTCCATTTTTTGGGATCGGACAAACAACCTTGAATTTCGAATCGTGGTCGGGTATTCAGCCAACCGGCTGGACCTCCGCCAACGTAATGGTGGGCGGTTTTTTTGGTAACAACGACACCGTTTGCCTTAAGGCTGTTCCGCCGGATGTTAACTCCGGCAATTACGCCATGAAACTGGAAACAATTGTTTTATCCAACAACATCGCCGCAAACATAGGCGTTCCGGATACTGTCTGCTTTGCCTTTACCGGCGCCATTGGTTATAACCTCAGCACGCAATCGGCAACGCTGAAAATGGGCTACCCATTCAGCACCCGACCTCCGGTATTTGATTTTTTCTTCAAATACGCCCCGGTTTTAGGCGACTCTGCCACAGCGGGAATCATTTTAACCAAGCGCGTGGGAGGAATTCGTGACACGGTGGCCGTCGGATCAAAACATCTTGGCGCCCAGGGCACATTTATTCATGATTCTGTGATGCTAAGCTATCGTCCAAACTACATTAGCGGAGGAAACCCAGATTCCGCCATTATTTATTTTGCCTCAAGTAACATTAAATCATTCACAGTAACCAACGACTCAATGACAATTTCCTATCAGCAGCCGCAGGTAGGAAGTATGTTGTGGGTAGATGATTGTTTCTTTAACTGGGTAGGTTTAAAAGAAAATCAAGAACAGACTTTTGAAATTTCCGCCTTCCCGAACCCTTCATATGATCAAATTACCTTGACAATTGACCATGGCGGGGCACGAAACATAAAAATTATCGATATGCTCGGGAATGTAGTTCGTGAAATAAAAACTGAAGATAAAAATCTGATAATCAACACAAACGATTTATCATCAGGAACCTATTTTGTGCTGGTCAATTTCAGAGGGGAACCCGGATCAGGCACTTTTCGCTTTCAGGTTGCGCATTAAAGCAGAATTGCAAATAAAATTATTGTTGATACAGAAAAATCAGTATCTTTGACGCCCTTTTCAACACGACTTAAAACATTTCAAAATGGCAAAGAAAGGCAACAGAATTCAGGTAATCCTCGAATGCACCGAGCATAAGGAAAGCGGAAAACCAGGAACTTCCCGCTACATTACCACCAAAAACAAAAAAAACACAACCGAACGTCTTGAGTTGAAAAAGTACAACCCGATCCTTCGGAAAATGACCGTTCATAAGGAAATTAAATAATTGTTTAACCGCGAAACGCTAAAGATTTCACACTATGGCAAAGAAAGTAGTTGCAACATTAAAAACCGGTAAAGGAAAAGACTTTACCAAAGTGATTAAACTGGTTAAAAGTCAAAAAACAGGAGCTTATTCCTTCAAGGAGGAAATCGTTCACAACGATCACGTTCAAGACTTTTTAAAATCGAAATAATTTTTTGAATTTGTTTTAAAAGCTTCTTTCTTTTTACGAAAGAAGCTTTTTTTATTAAATAAAACCACCAACGTAGAGGAAAAAATAAATGGGATTATTCGGTTTTTTTTCAAAGGAAAAAAAGGAAAGATTAGACCAGGGGCTCGAAAAAACCAAGGAAGGCTTTTTTTCCAAGATGGCACGTGCCGTGGCAGGAAAAAGCACGGTGGACGCCGATGTACTTGACAATTTGGAAGAAGTTTTGGTAACCAGCGATGTAGGCGTTGAAACAACGCTACGCATTATCAAACGGATTGAAGAAAGGGTTGCGCGCGACAAGTATGTAGGAACAGGAGAACTGAATACCCTTTTGAAAGAAGAGATCGCGGCATTGCTGAAAGAAAACAATTCGAAAGACGAGGAAGATTTTGGCGTTCCGGCGGGGAAGAAACCATTCGTGATCATGGTAGTTGGCGTGAATGGCGTTGGAAAAACCACCACCATCGGAAAACTTGCCAACGCCTTTAAAAAGAAAGGCCTGAACGTTTTGCTTGGCGCTGCAGATACTTTTCGCGCCGCGGCGGTAGATCAGTTAACAATCTGGAGTCAACGTGTAGATGTCCCTATTATATCTCAAGGCATGGGTGCCGATCCGGCATCAGTGGCCTTTGATACCCTCAGCTCAGGAATTGCGCGCGGAAGCGATGTTATCATCATTGATACCGCGGGCCGACTCCATAACAAAATAAACCTGATGAATGAATTAGG
>OMJH01000124.1 GCA_900299295.1 Bacteroidota bacterium | reverse complement strand
ACCTGCGTTGGAAAATAAAGAATCACTGCCTTTTTTACCCAGTCATTTACCATCCAATCCCCTGAAGATGTTTTTTCTGCAACACGTAATTTTCCGCAGTCAAGACTTTCAATAACACTTTGAATGGCATCAACAGTAACTTTTTCCTCCAAAAACTCACGTTTTTCCCAGGCCCTCTCAATAATTTCTTTCATAATTTATTTCATTTCTGGAACATCAAATTCCTTTTTAGTATAAAATTCCAACCATTTCTCCTTTGGAAAAATAGAAAGCATGAATTTATCCTCGAGATTCTCTATTTTGTATCGACAAATTTCATCCGCAGTATATTTCCACAGTGGATTTGCTATATCAAGCATCAAAACAAATCTGTCCTGATTACTATTATTCCATGCCTCATGTTCAAACGAATCGTCAAAAATAATCAACTCTCCCTCCTGCCAACTTTTGGTTTCAGTTCCAACCCTGATACCGCATTGTTCCGGAATTATAAGCCCAAGGTGAACCCGCAAAACCATCTTTGTAAATCCCACGTGAGGCTTAATTTTAGTTCTAGCAGGTAAATAACTAAAATCAGCTGAAATCAAACCCGGAATTTTTGATAATATCGAGGCTGTAACCGGACAAGTCCTGCAATTCAGCGTATGACGAATTCCAAAAAAACGAAACGTAAAAACCTGCCACTTATTCTTACTATCCTCACTCAGATAATCAGGAAATGTATTTAACCAAAAACCGGAACCTGATTTTGACAGTAAAACCTCAAGCTCTTTTCGAATATCAGAACACTTTTCTTTTAAAATATGAAGTCCGGCCCAATTTTTATCATCGTAAAAAAAAGAAGGATTGGTTTCGGTAAATAAAAATTCTTTCATTCTGAAATTCGTATGTAAAAGTAGAGCAAATATCAACATTCCAAAAATGGATTGAGAATAAATTTTACCTATATTTAAACGATAAAACTGAGATTTATGTCAAAGATTCTGATTATAGACGATGAAAAAAACATAAGGCGATCCCTCCGTGAAATTCTTGAATTTGAAAAATACAATGTGGAAGAAATGGCTGACGGGTTATCCGGTTTAGAAGCGGCAAAAAACGAATCTTTTGATTTGATTTTGTGTGATATAAAAATGCCTAAACTGGACGGATTAGAATTTTTAAAAAAAATTACTGAAGAAGGATTAAATTCAAATATCGTAATGATGAGCGGACACGGCACGATAGACACCGCGGTGGAGGCTGTAAAAAAGGGAGCTTTTGATTTCCTATCAAAACCAATTGATTTAAACCGGCTATTGGTAACAGTGCGAAATGCACTTGAGAAAAATACATTGGTTACAGAAACAAAGGTACTTCGTAAAAAAATCAGTAAGTCCATTGAAATGATTGGTGAATCTTCAGCCATGCAGACTATAAAAGAAATGATTGAAAAGGTTGCGCCGGTAGATACAAGGGTACTCATTACCGGGCCTAATGGTAGCGGCAAGGAATTGGTCGCAAGGTGGATTCATGAAAAAAGCGCAAGAAATACCGGCCCCTTAATTGAGGTGAATTGCGCGGCAATTCCAACAGATTTGATTGAAAGCGAATTATTCGGACATGAGAAGGGGGCATTCACAAGTGCAATTGCGCAGCGCAAAGGAAAATTTGAACAAGCAGAAGCAGGAACATTATTTCTCGATGAAATCGGAGATATGAGTTTAAGCGCACAGGCGAAGGTGCTTCGCGCCCTGCAGGAAAGTAAAATAAGCCGCGTGGGCGGTGATAAAGAAATAAAAGTAAACGTTCGGGTTCTTGCTGCTACGAATAAGGATTTAAAAAAAGAAATTGAAAAAGGAAACTTTCGGGAGGATCTTTTTCATCGGTTAAACGTTGTACCGATTAGGGTACCGTCATTAAATGACCGAATTGAAGATATTCCACAACTCGCTGAGCATTTTCTGGAGCAAATTTGTTCAGAATACGGTATTCCTAAAAAAACAATCACAAAAGAGGCGGTAAAATCATTGCAGAAAATAAACTGGACTGGAAATATCCGCGAATTCCGTAATTCCATCGAACGATTAATAATCCTCGGGGAAAAATCAATTACTGAAAATGATATAAAATTGTTTGTAATCGCAAACAAATCATAAAATGAGCAAGGAAAAAAACAAAAATAAAATTTCAAAAGAGAAAAGTAGATTCAATTTTATCAAATCTTTTGAATTTATTTTATTTGTTGTTTCATTTTTACTTTTTTCGAATACAATCAGAAATGGATATTGTTTGGATGATGAGTTGGTCACTGAAAAAAACAGAATCATTTCGAAAGGACTTGGAGGAATAAAAAAAATATTCACGAGTTACTATACGGAAGGCAGCGATCAGAAATACAATTACGAATATCGACCTATACCGAAAGTAACATTTGCCTTGGAATATGCACTCGTGGGTTTTAAGCCAAGCATTTCACATTTTATAAATGTCCTACTGTATTCAATAGGGATAATTATTCTTTATAAACTTCTTCTTTTAATTTTCTCGGAAACGTATGCTCTGTTTTCATTTTTATGCTGTTTGCTTTATGCAGTTCATCCGATTCACACCGAAGTTGTGGCCAGTTTGAAAAACAGAGATGAGTTGCTTGCTTTTCTGTTTGGTATTTCCTCGATGTATCTATTAATAAAAATCTGGAAACCTGATTCAGCTTTTTCAATCCAAGAAAAGTATTCTAAAAAAATTGTATTAACGCTATTAGGCATTGTACTTTTAATTCTTGCCATTTTCTCTAAAAAGGATGCCATATTATTTTTTGGACTAATACCGCTTGGTTTTTTCGTAGCACGAAAAGGCAATCGGATCGCCTACCTTATACTATCTTTCACAATTGTAACTGTTTTTTTTTCTCAGAAATTCCTTAGAAATATACTTTTAGAAAAGGAACAATACATCAGGGAATTTAAATTTCAGGAGAACCCACTATATTTTCCGCATACATGGCAGGAAACATTAGCTATCGCCGGTAAATCATTTTTGTTTTATTTTAAAATATTCTTTATTCCCTATCCACTTCGATTTTATTATGGATTCAATCAAATATCCCAGGAATCAGGATTTGTTATTGAAGTATTTTTTTCCATAATTATTGTTTCAGTACTTTTATATTTTGCATTCAAAACCTTTAAAACCCAAACCTACATTTTTACAGGTAGTATCTGGTTTCTTATTGCTACATTCCCGTTTCTAAATATTTTAACCCCTGCTGTTGGAATTGTAGCGGAACGTTTTGCTTTTATTTCTTCAGTTGGTTTATCTATACTTTTCGTTGGATTTTTAAGTTTAATTTTTAAAATTGACTGGAAAGGAATGTCAATCGTGAAATTGAAAAATACCAAAAGCGGATTTTTTATTTCAATGATACTCATCATCATAATTTTTACTGGTTATAGTTTTAAACGCAATTCCAATTGGAAAGATCGGTTCACACTTTACGCCACAGACATTAAACACCTGACAAACTCAGCTAAGGCAAATGAAATGATGGCAAGCGCCTATTATGCGAAAGCTCAAAATGAGAAAAGCTTTCCTTATTTAAAAATTTACGCTGACTCTGCAATCTATTTTTATGAAAGAGCCCTTGAAATTTACCCCAACTATTTTACTGTTCAAAATAATTTAGGTTCACTCTACTTTAATTTGCTGGGCGACTCAAAAAAACCTATACCCTACTTCAAAAAGGCATTGGAGCTTGACTCGTCGTATGTTCCCGCTATGCAGAATTTAGCTATGTGTTATCTTTCTAACGCAGATACAATAAACTCTTTATATTATTTAAACCTATCCCTAATGAAGGATTCCTACGAATCACCAAAAGTTTTAATAACCGCCTCAATTATTTACCATCGTCTGAAAAACTACAAAAGAAGCGATGAGTACCTTAATCAAGCAAAAATGAAATTTCCGAATAGCGACCTTCCTCACATTCAACATAGTAATTTCTTACTTTCTCAAGGTGACACGTTGAACTCCATGAAAGAATTACAACACGCAGTAGATAAAAACACTCAGTTTAAGAATGTGTATTTATTTTTAGTTCAGCAATACCAAAGAATTGGTCAATTTTCAAAAGCGGAAGAAATTCAACTGAAACTTAATAAAATAACAGGAACTCAATAAACCAATGTGAATATTCTTAAAGAAATACCTGTTCATTTTATTTTGTCAACCGGGAGAACTGGAAGCACACTTTTATCCACAATGTTGAATGCTCATCCGGGAATTTTATCTATTTCAGAACAACTTTTCACCTTAAATCTAATTGAAGGTTATGTAGCTGAAACGAATTGGGATGAAAAAACAATTGATAACTTTTTGAGAGATTTCGAACTTTTTGCGTCTGATAAAATTTCTACACAATTCAGTAGTATTGAAAATCTTAAAAAACAATTGAAAGCAGTTAGGTCGCTGAATTTTCAAACAGCCATTCGAGCTGCATTCTTATCTTTTTACCCTACAAAAGAGAAAAAAAAAATCAGGGCTTTCGTTGCCAAAGAACTGATTTTTCACACACAATTAAAAAAAATTACAAAAACCTACCCCGATGCCAAATTCATTCTTTTGCTCCGGGACCCACGGGATAACGTCCAGATAAAAATCAACAGAGCCAAACGAAGAAACGACAACTTTAACGTGTTTCGTTATATTGCTGCATGGAAAGTGGTTTACACTCTTTTATATAACGGTTTAAATAAATATGCCAAAGAAAAATTCCTGGTTGTCAAATATGAAGCGCTTGTACAGCACCCAGAAACCGAATTACGCGAAATTTGTAATTTCTTAAAAATAGATTTTCATCCGGATATGTTGGCCTATGATGAATTTAATCGGCAAAAGATGGAGGAAATTAAAAAGGAAATTCGTCCGGAATTATTTAACTATTTAAATCGTGATCATCAGGGATTACTCGTCAAGACATACATTGATAAAATCGGTATCTGGCAAAAAGAAATGGATTTAAAATTAGCGGAGCAGATTTGGAATGAGTGTCGTGAATTATGTGATGTTTTTAAATATCCACCTTGTAATGAAAGATCAAACAAGAATAATAAATTGCCGTTCTCCTATCGCATCTTCCTTTTACGCTATTATTTTTACAATGTAATTCGCCCTAAATTCTACTATTTTACACCATTTTGGCTTCGCAGAAATTACCGAGTGTTCAAGAAATATTTTAATAAGTAAATCTTTCAAAGCCTTGCACTTGACACCCGAAATAAATTCAGAAAGATTAACATCCATACCGATACATTTTATTTTATGCACAGAACGTACAGGTAGCAGCATGCTGACAACAATGCTGAACATTTCAAATGAAGTTTTATGTACATCAGAAGAGTTATTTGCATTGTATTTTTACAAAACTTATAAAGCAAAAGTAAAATGGACATCAAAAGAAATTGATATTTTCCTTCATCAGCTTCGTCTACTTTTGGTGAATACACCCGAACTTTATTTTGGACCGATTGAAAACCTCCGAACTAATTTAAATAGATTTAAAGACAGTTTAAATTATCAAACATTAATTCGCTTGGTTTATCTCAATTTCCTTGAGGAAAAAAACAAACAATCTGTTCGTGTAATCGTCGACAAACAAATAAAATATCTTTTTCATTTAAAACTAATGAAGGAAATTTTTCCTGATTCAAAAATAATTCTTTTGACAAGAGACATACGTGAAAATGTTGTTTCTAAGTGTAAACGAAAAATTAATGGACAAGAAAATGAAATGTTTCATGCAGGCACATGGAATTTCACCTACGAACAAACTGATGAACTGCATCATCTTTACCCGGAAAGTGTGCTCATCATTCATTACGAGGATT
>OMJH01000123.1 GCA_900299295.1 Bacteroidota bacterium | reverse complement strand
TTTTTGGAATTCTCATTTGGAATATAATTTTCTTTTTTTTGAATATTGGCTTTTACATGCCTTGGTTCTGGACCTTCACAGGGTTTACAATTTGTTTTTTTGTGGGATTATTGTCCGGTTATTTTCCTGCTGCACGTGCCTCCCGACTCGATCCAATTGAAAGTTTACGTTACGAATAATTTTCGTCGTTTAACTTTCATTAAGTCTTGTGTTATCAATTGGCTTTTTCAATTTTGTGAACGGTACAGATTAATATATTGAATATTCTATTTTTTTAGATTAATTTTAAAATGTTGAAGCGATTGTTTGATATTGTTTTTTCTCTTTTCGGGATTATTTTCCTGCTTCCTTTGTTTCTTGTTTTAAGTTTACTTATCGCAATCGGATCGAAAGGAGGTGTTGTTTATGTTCAGCGCCGGGTAGGGAAGGACAATCAAGATTTTTCATTATTTAAATTTCGAACAATGTTTGTCAATTCCGATAAAAAAGGTTTATTGACAGTCGGTGGTCGGGACAATCGAATTACACCGTTAGGATATTTTTTACGTAAGTATAAATTGGATGAACTCCCTCAGTTATTTAATGTTTTTGCAGGACATATGAGTTTGGTTGGGCCACGACCTGAGGTAAGAAAGTATGTAGCATTATATAATGAGGAGCAAAAAAAAGTTTTGTCCGTAAGACCCGGAATTACCGATTACGCTTCTATTGAGTACATGGATGAAAATGAAATTCTGGGAGCTTCTGAAGACCCTGAAAAAACGTATACCGAAGAGATAATGCCATCAAAATTGGCGATAAACCTGCGATATATTGAAGAAAAAAGTTTATTTACGGATATTGGGATTATAGTAAAGACACTGAAGAAAATTATTCGTTAATCTTCTGATAAGGGTTCAAAGTCGAGTGATAATTGTGGGTCAATCAGCATAAAACTTTTGCGGTGATGTAGGCTGGAGCCATGTTCCATGATAGCCTGACGATGAGATTTTACGGCGTATCCTTTATTTTTTTTCCAATTGTAATGCGGAAATTCCTCGTGAAGTTTTTCCATCATCTCATCCCGATAAGTTTTTGCAAGTATGCTTGCTGCGGCGATCGATGTAAATTTAGCATCACCTTTCACAATGCATTCGTAGGGAATTTTTTTGTAAGGATTGAATCGGTTGCCGTCTATTAATAAAAACTCCGGTTGTGTAGATAATTTATCGATGGCCCTGTGCATGGCAAGAAATGAAGCATTTAAAATATTGATTTCATCAATTTCATCAGGACCTACAATCCCTATAGCCCATGCAATGGCTTCACGCTGAATTTCATTACGAAGAAATAGACGTTGTTTTTCAGTGAGTATTTTAGAGTCATTCAATTGCCCGTTTTTATAATCCTTAGGTAGAATTACGGCAGATGCATAAACCGGTCCGGCCAAACAACCGCGACCTGCCTCATCGCAACCGGCCTCCAGTAAACGATTGTTTAAAAATGGCTTTAGTTTTTGCATCCTGAAATCTACGGGTTAAATATCGGTAAATACCAAATGCGAATTAATTTTTCTTTATGTAATTTAGTAACAGATTTATCGGCATTTTTAATTATAATTTCTAGAAAAAATGAAGTTCTTGAACAGGTATTTTGGTTTGTTCAGTCCGCTCATCATCATTTTTCTGTTGTTGGTAATCGGTACGATGGGGTACCACTTTATTGATAGTTATTCTTTTTTCGATGGTTTTTACATGACCATTATAACCATAGCAACTGTGGGTTATGGTGAAATTCACCCGCTCTCAACCGCTGGAAGAATCTTTACATCTTTTCTTATCATCACAAGTTTTGGTACTTTTGCTTATGCGATAAGCATGTTCACCAAGTTTGTAATTGATGGTGAAATTCAACTTTATTTTAAAGAACGAAAATTGAATAAATTGTTGTCAGAATTAAAAGATCACGTAATAATTTGTGGTTATGGACGTAATGGATTTCAAGCCACTCAGGTTCTTCAGCGACATAATCAAAAATTTGTTGTGATTGATAAATTAAATGAAGAGGCCTTTGAGTCTAAACCTAAACATTTATTACTATATGGCGACGCTACTTCAGATGAACTTTTGATACGTGCCGGAATTAAACAAGCAAAGGCAATCATCATTACCTTACCTAATGATGCAGACAATCTGTTCATTTGTTTGTCTGCTCGTAACCTGAATCCGAAATTAACCATAGTTAGCCGGGCTTCGGAGGATAGCTCTGATGCAAAGCTGCGAATTGCGGGTGCGGATAATGTGATTATGCCCGATAAAATTGGTGGTGCTCACATGGCCTCTCTGATTACCAAGCCGGATGTGATTGAATTTGTAGATTTCATTACCGGACAGGGCAGTGATACGATAAATCTGGAAGAATTTTCTTATGAAAATTTACCGGATCAATTAAAAGATAAAACATTGAAGGATTTGGAGATTCGAAATTCTACCGGGGCAAATATAGTTGGATTCCGTACCGCTGATGGAAATTATATTGTTAACCCCGGACCCGATACAAAGTTAATTCCTCAAGCAAAAGTTTTTGTTTTGGGAACTCCTGAACAAATTACCCGTCTACGAATGATGTTGGTTGCAGGTTAATTTGGATTTTCCCAAATCATTACAAAGTCATTCATGAAAAAACCGTTACCGATGTCGAAGTCGGCAACCTTTTCAATTATGAACCCGTTCTTGAAATAAAAATTGACCGATTTAAAATTCATTCTATTGACCGTTAGTCGTATCGTTTTTGGATTATTCAACAACGGCACGAGTTGTTGGAACGCTATTGATCCCAGACCCCGGGTGCGATTTTCTTTCAGCAAATAAAATTTATGCAACATCCAGTTTCCGGAATCCGTTTCAGAAACAGCAATGAATCCTACAGCATCTTTTTCGGATTTTATTAAATAAAAAATTTGTTTTGACCCTGAAATTTGTTCCTGCAATACTTCCTCCGAATACATTTTTTTTAGCATGTACCGAATTTGTTCATCGGTTATGATTGCAGGATAATATTCCCACCAAATTCTCTCTGCCAAGGAAGCAAGGGTTGAAATATCATTTATTCCGGCAAGTTCTAAGAATTGCTTTCCTGCAGAAGAGTTCATGCTTTTACTTTCAACAGCGCTATTTGAAGTACTTCCGCCATCTCCTTCACGTAGTGAAAACTCAAACCTTTCAGGTAGTCGGCTTTAATATCTTCTACATCTTTTTGATTGTCTGCGCATAGTATTACTTCCCGTATTCCTGCACGCTTGGCAGCAAGTAATTTTTCTTTAATTCCACCAACCGGTAACACTTTTCCGCGCAGTGTAATTTCACCTGTCATTGCGAGTTGTTTTTTTACTTTTCGGCGCGTAAAAGCCGAAGCAATTGAAGTGAGCATGGCAATACCTGCTGATGGTCCGTCTTTTGGTGTCGCTCCTTCAGGAACATGTAAATGCACATTGAAATTTTCAAAGTCTTCGTCAGGAATACCTATTACGCCGGAATGGCTTTTCAGGTATTCCAAGGCAAGGGTTGCACTTTCTTTCATTACATCACCTAAGTTTCCGGTAAGTGTAAGTTTTTGCTGCTTTCCCTTAGATAGTGATGTTTCAATAAATAAAATATCACCTCCAACCGATGTCCATGCCAGGCCGGTCACTACACCGGGAACATCATTTCCTTGATATTTTTCTTTGCTATGCGATGGTCCTAAAATTTTTACTACTGATTTTTCATTGAGTGCTGTGGTTTCTTCATTCGTGGCGACTTCGCGCGCAATATAACGGGCAAGTTTGGCAATTCGTTGTTCGAGGTGGCGAACTCCGCTTTCACGTGTATATTCCTCGATAATTTTTTCTACAACTTTATCAGAAACCTTGAATTGATTTTTTTTCAAACCATTCTCTTCGGCTTGCTTTGGAACTAAATGGCGCTTGGCGATTTCTACTTTTTCTTCTGTGGTATATCCGTTTATTTCGATAATTTCCATTCGATCACGCAATGCAGGTTGTATGGTTGACAAATTATTGCAGGTAGCAATGAACATGACTTTGGATAAATCATAATCTACTTCCAGAAAATTATCGTAAAAGGTGGTGTTTTGTTCCGGATCTAAAACTTCCAATAATGCCGATGATGGATCACCGTGAAAATCTCGACCTACTTTATCAATTTCATCAAGTATAAAAACAGGATTCGAACTTTGAACTTTTTTAATGTTTTGCAATATACGGCCCGGCATTGCTCCGATATAAGTCTTCCGATGACCACGGATCTCGCTTTCATCTTTTAAACCGCCCAGCGACATTCGGATGTATTTACGTCCAAGTGCGTTTGCAATGGATTTTCCCAGTGAGGTTTTACCAACTCCCGGAGGTCCGTATAAGCAAAGTATTGGTGATTTAAGATTTCCTTTTAATTTTAATACCGCGAGATGCTCAAGAATTCTTTCTTTCACTTTTTCTAATCCGAAATGGTCATCATCTAAAACCTCTTGTGCATGATTAAGGTCGAAATTGTCATTTGTATATTCATTCCAGGGTAAATCGAGGAACAGCTCAAGGTAATTTGTTTGAATGCTGTATTCTGCTGCATTCGGATTCATACGTTGGAGCTTTGACATTTGCTTTTCAAATACCTCAGCAATTTCTGATGTCCAGTTTTTTTGTTTTGCCCTTTCTCTGAATTCATTTATTTCCTGTTCAAACGAATTCCCTCCCAATTCTTCTTGAATGGTTTTTATTTGCTGATGAAGAAAATACTCGCGCTGTTGTTTATCGATGTCGGTTTTGACTTTATTTTGAATTTGATTCTTTAATTCAAGTAATTGCAACTCTTTAGTTAAAAGACCCAAAACTAGGGTTGCTCGTTCTTTCAGATCCTGAACTTCAAGCATTCGCTGTTTTTCCAAAACAGGCGCATTCATGTTACTGGATATAAAATTCACAAGAAACGAAGGGCTTTCGATGTTGTTTAATGCAAAACCTGCTTCAGAAGGTATATGAGGGCTTTTTTGAATAATTTGCAAGGCCATATCCTTCAGCGATGAAACGGTAGCGAGAAATTCCTTATCGTTTTTTTCGGGACGGGTTTCATTTATTGGTTCAACCTGGGCCTTTAAATAGGGTTCTTCCTGTAAAAATTCTGTAATCCGGAACCGTCTTTTACCTTGTATTATTGCTGTTGTGCTCCCATCGGGCATTCTTAACATTCGAATTATGCTGGCCACACTCCCCATTGCGTTCACATCGCTTGCACCCGGATCTTCAATGTTGTCATTTTTTTGGGATACCACCCCGATTATTTTAGTGCCTTTGTAGGCTTCTTTAATTAGGTTTATTGATTTATCGCGGGCTACGGTAATTGGGATAACAACCCCTGGGAATAAAACGGTATTTCGAAGCGGTAAAATTGGCAGTATCTCAGGTGTTTTTTCGGAGTTCATATTTTCCTCATCCTCACTGGTTAGCAAGGGAATGAAGTCGTTATCATCTCCGATTATGTCGTGAGCCAGTAGATGGGGCTGTTTAAAAGGATTTTCCATAATCAGTGGTTTTTCAAGCGGGCAGTAATTATGCCATGTCGAAAAATAGTCATTTTGGCGCATTTTTAAAGCGCGGGGCATTCAGCGTAGTGCTTTATTCTTTAATTTTGCACGTAATCCGCTACTTTTTATGATGAATAAACCAAACCTGTTTATTGTAAGTGACGTACACGGTTGCTACCATACGTTTGTAGAGCTATTAAAAAGTTGGAAGCCTGAAACTGAACAACTGATACAGTTAGGTGATTTGATCGATCGCGGAAATCATTCCCCTTCAGTAGTTAAAAAGGCACGTGAGTTACATGACGAGGGTGGAATTTTTTTAAAAGGCAATCACGAGTTTATGGCATGTCGGTTTTTAAAAACCAGCGATATGAACGTCTGGTTTCGGAATGGCGGTAACAAAACTTATGTTCAATACAAACAGTTGAAGCGTTCATTATATCAGGATGTAATGTGGTTTAATTCGTTGCCATTAAAATGGGAAAACGAGCACATTCATATCAGCCACGCAGGAATTTCTTTCACACCAAATCCGTATGAGGAAGGAAATTTTGATGGTGTGCTCTGGACAAAGAACAAATTAAAAAACATTGAAAAATTACAGGTAGTAGGACACTCTGTTCAAAAAAAAGGTAAGCCAACGCACGACAAAGAATCGAATACATTGTTTATTGACACAGGGGCAGGGCTGGGTCAAAAATTATGCGCGGTGCGTATGGATTTTACGGGTAAGGTTACTGAGACAATCGTACTTCCTATATTTGAAGCTGATTATAGTAAATAGTATTTATTTGGTAAGATTTTTTAATTACCATCAGTTTACCACTTTTTCTTAACGCGTCATTCATTAACGGTCATTTGTTAATAACAAATTGAGCATCCTCTTTGAAGAAGGTGTCTAAGCCATAATTTTATTACGTCTTCAAAACAATAAAACATAATTAATATGAATATTGAAACGCTTAAACAAGGACTTCAGCAAATTCTCAATGAAGATCTCTCAAATCGTTCATCTATTTCTGAGTTAAGAAGAAACGTATTTCTTCATACTTCTAAAACGGAACAAACAGAATCTATGCTTGCCTCCAAAGAGAAAGCCATTAGTGATTTAAGTTCTGATATAGCTTACTACAAGAATCAGATAAGTTTGCGTGAGAAATCCATTGAAGAAAATGCCGGTTCGTTTAAGGCGGAAAGGGATTCATTGCTTGATTTAATTAATGAAAAGGAAATTCGGATAACAGAATTAGTTAAGCAAACTGAAGTGCTTAAAGAAACGGAGGTTCGTTTTGATTTGAAAAATCAGGAGGTAAATCGTTTGATGCTTGAGAATAGTAATTACGCGGCAAAGATTCGGGAAATGGCAGAGTATATTGCGGGGATGGAGGTAAATCGCGAGCAAATGGAAAAAGAGTATGCTTCAGTAAAAATAAAAGCAGATTGGGCTGAGAAATTCAAAAAAGAAATGGAAAATTCCAAATCTGAAATTTTGAAATTAAATGATATCCTGATTACAGAAAAACAGGATAACGAAGCAATGAAAATTCAGTTAACAGGTTTGAATTCTGAATTGCAAAATAATAATTTTGAATTGATCAATGAATTGAATTCTTTAAAGTTGAAATCTGAAGAATCCATTGATGTGTTACGTGAGGAATTGGTTCAAATGGAAAACCTGAGCGTGGAATCCATAAATTCATTACAGGAACAGATTGGAACATTGAAACAACAATTGATTTCAGATCAGAATAATTCAGAAAAAAGTTTGGAGCTTGAGTTGTTAAACAAGGAGATTACGAATAAGATTCAACTCCTAAATCAACAACTTGCGGAGATGAAAATTCAGTTAGATTCCAGTGAGAGCGGCCTTCAATTACAAATGAATGAAGTTGCTGAAATTAAGGCAGAAAATGAAAAACTGCGTGAAGGCAATGCCGAAAATTTAAGATTACTTGCAGATGTCGACGAGGAAAAAAAACTTTTGAGCTTAAACGTTGTTTCATTGAATCAATCAATTGATGAGTGGTCATCTAAATTTCATGCTGTTGATTTAAAGTTTCAGGAGGTAAATTTAAAATGTAATGAACTTAACGTGTTAAATGAATCATTACTTTCCTTTCGGGAGAATTACATTTCAGCTCAACAGCAAATTACTGAATTAGAACGTCAACTTCTCGAAATCCAATTAAATTTAAGTGATGCAATCTCAAAAGATGAGCATGAGCAGCTTAGGTCAGAGTTAGAAATCGTTAAGGGTAATTTATCAACAGTTCAGCAGGAAAAATTGTCGATTACAGAGCAGTTAGAAAATCAATTAAAAAATGCTACAACTCAAATTTTACAACTAGAAACAGAACTGGCAAATTTAAAATCAAGCGGATCAATTAATCAGGAAGAGGGACTGAGTAGTGAGCTAAAACATGAAAATAAACGTTTGCAAATGCTTACCGGAATGCTTAAAAAACGGGTTGCAGAATTGGAAAGTAGTAATGACAACATAAAAGACAATGGTCAAATAAGTAACGAAATTGAGCGATTGCAATCGCTTGCTGACGATTTGAATTCCGAAAAAATTCGTTCGGAACAAACCATAATTGATTTAAAACGAGAATTGTTTAAGGCTGAAGAAAAATTATCAGAACAAGAAAATAAAGGCAAAACAGGCGAGTTTGAGGCCCTAACACTTGAAAATGTTAATTTAAATAACCAAAAACAAGAGCTTGAAAATCAAGTTAGTGAACTTCTAAATAAATTTTCGGAGCTCGGGAGAGTTACTGATAGTGAAAATGAAGACCCGACTAATTTGGAAAAGCCAAAGAATTCCGTTAATTTAGCCTCTGTGTTGAATGTTTCCTTTGAAAATAAGAAAACGCTCAAGTTGAAAATCAATGAAATGGTGAAGGAAATTGATCGATGTATTTCGATGCTGAATGCCAAATCCTGAATAAATGGGAGATTTATCCATAAAAATAAATATTGCCGGTACTGAATATCCACTTCGATTAAAGAGTGATGAAGAGGAAACGGTAAGACAGGCTTCTTCCTTGATTAACGAACGATTCGCTGAGTTTGAAAAAAAATTTTCAGGCGTCCGTGAGAAAAAAGATATTTTGGCCATGGTTACATTGCAACTTATGGTTGAATTGTTAAAAGGCGAAAAAGGCCGTGTTGCTGAATTGAATCGCCTTCAATTGTTTGTGCAGGAAGTTAACTCTATGGTTGAAGGGCATCAGAGTAAGCTAAAGCAAGACAACGATTAATTTTCATCTCTTTTTTTGGTTACAATTTGAACAACACTCAAAAATTGTTTTAATGTTTAATTGTAACAATTAATTTTTATTATGCTAACTTCTGAAGTTTGGATACTCATAGCTATCGGATTTGTCGTTTTGTTTGTCGGGTTAATTGCCGGTTGGTTATTAGGCAGTTCGCGAGTGAATAAAACGGCACATAAAATGGCCTTAACCAAGGCCGGGACTATTATCAAAGAGGCAGAAATTAAGGCTAAAGCGGAAAAGGAAGAGAAAATCCTTCAGGCTAAAGAAAAGTTTCTTCATTTGAAAAGTGAACACGACAAAAATGTGCAGTCCCGAAACAATGATATCGCAAAAAATGAAAACCGGCTCAAACAGAAAGAGCAGGAGTTAAATAAAAAGCTTGAAGACTTAGGAAGGAAAGAAAGAGAAACAGAACAGATTAGGAATTCTGTTTCACAGCAATTGGATATGAATAAGCGAAAGCAAGAGGATTTGGATAAAACACATCGTCAATACGTTGATTCATTGCAGAAACTTTCAGGAATGAGTCCGGAGGAAGCAAAATCTCAAATGGCGGAAAGCATGAAAGCGGAAGCTAAAACTGAGGCGATGGCATACATAAAAGACGTGATGGATGAGGCAAAAATAAATGCCAGCAAGGAGGCAAAAAAAATCGTAATTCAATCCATTCAGCGTGTTGCAACAGAGCATGCAATTGAAAATGCCGTTACCGTTTTTCATATTGAAAGCGACGAAATGAAGGGAAGAATTATTGGAAGAGAGGGGAGAAACATTCGAGCATTCGAAGCGGCAACCGGAATTGAAGTAATTGTAGATGATACACCCGAGGCAATTATTTTGTCAGGTTTTGATCCCGTGCGCCGTGAGATTGCACGATTAGCACTACATCAATTAGTTGTTGACGGACGTATTCATCCTGCCCGAATTGAGGAGGTTGTGGAAAAAGTAAAAAAACAAATTGAAGATGAAATAATAGAAATAGGAAAACGAACTTGCATTGATTTGGGAATTCATGGGCTACATCCTGAGTTGATCCGCATGGTGGGTCGTATGAAATATCGTTCTTCCTACGGGCAAAATTTATTGCAGCACAGCCGTGAAGTAGCGAATCTCTGTGCAATAATGGCCAGTGAGCTTGGATTAAATCCGAAGGTTGCCAAACGCGCCGGGTTGCTTCATGATATTGGTAAAGTTCCGGATGACGAACCTGAATTGCCACACGCAATACTCGGAATGAAACTCGCCGAAAAATTCAAGGAAAAACCTGAAGTATGTAATGCCATTGGTGCGCATCACGATGAAATTGAAATGACTTCATTAATCTCTCCGATCGTACAAGTTTGTGATGCCATAAGCGGGGCACGACCCGGTGCCCGTCGTGAGATTGCGGAACAATACATAAAACGTCTGAAAGACCTTGAATCCTTGGCATTATCATACCCGGGCGTTGAAAAAACCTATGCAATCCAGGCAGGCCGCGAGTTGCGTGTTATTGTTTCAAGCGATAAAGTAAACGATGCTTCCGCATCCCAGCTTGCATTTGATATTTCACAACGAATTCAAACCGAAATGACCTATCCTGGTCAAATAAAGGTTACCGTAATTCGCGAAACACGTTCCACTAGCATTGCGAAATAAGGCTATATCTTTTTTTAATTAGTTATTCATTGGATAAAATGCCTGAAAGTAATTGGTTTGAATCTTGGTTCGATTCACACTACTATCATATTTTGTATCGACATCGTAATGAAGCCGAAGCCGCTTATTTTTTAGACCATTTAATGGTGTTTTTAAAATTGCCGGATAATGCTAAGATATGGGATATGGCATGCGGAAAAGGCCGTCATGTTATTCATTTGCTCGAGAAAGGATTTGACGCAATTGGATCTGATCTTTCGCGGAATAGTATTTTAAAAGCAAATCAGCATTCTTTAATTACCTCAAGGGAAAATGATTCTTTTTTTGTGCACGATATGCGAGAATCTCTGAAGCGCTCTTATTTTGATTTAGTGTTAAATATTTTTACCAGTATAGGCTATTTTGATTCGCGTGAAGACAACCAAAAAGTATTTTCTTCTGCATACGATTCATTGAAACCCGGAGGAATTTTTGTAATTGATTTTTTCAATGCAAAAAAAGTAGTTGAAAATATTGTTTATGCCGAGAAAAAAAATAGTGAGGGCGTGCAATTTGAAATTACCAGGAATTTGCAAGAACACAGAATTATCAAAAAGATTATAATCAAGGATTTGGAAAAAATAATGGCATTTGAGGAGCGTGTTGAGTTACTGGATGAGTTTGATTTTATGAATTTAGCGAGTGTAACCGGCTTTGAAATTATTCAAAAATTCGGTTCATATGCATTGGATGGTTTTGATAAAAAATTGTCGGATCGACTGATTATTGTCTTCCAAAAGAAAAGATAGATACTTTCTTTCTCTATCTTTTTTAGTGTTAAATTTGGCGGATTATTTTTTATGACCTGGTGGTTAAGTTCCATAATTCTCTTCATTCCGGTTTTTTTTTCCGGATTACTTGTATTTAACCTAAGATTTACTGAGAAAAAACTAAAACTGATTTTATCTTTCAGCGGGGCTTATATTCTCGCTCTTGTGATTTTACATTTACTTCCTGAATTATATGAAAAGCAAAATTTTAAATCGATAGGATTATTTATTCTTTGCGGATTTTTTGTACAGTTGTTACTCGAATTTTTTTCTACCGGCATTGAGCACGGTCATGCACATTTTCATGGCACCACTTCAAAAATTCCATTTGCCGTTTTTGTAGGTTTGTTTATTCACAGCATGCTGGAAGGTATGCCAATCACCCAAAATAATTCTATTGAAAAGGCAGGTGGATTAATCAATTTTTCAGATTCGCTAGTGGTGGGTATTGTTCTTCATAATATTCCTATTTCGATTGCTTTTACAGGAATGCTTCTACATGCCGGATTTTCAAGAATAAAAACCACTCTTTATTTAATTGCGTTTGCATTGATGGCTCCGATAGGTTGTATGCTGACTGCTTTATTGAATCAATTAAATTTTTCAGGTTTTGAAGATTTTTTAACCATTTCACTGGCAATCGTTGTCGGTATTTTTCTTCACATTTCAACAACCATCATGTTTGAAAGCAGTGAAAAAAATCATCGCTATCAGTTGTCTAAAATTCTCGCAATACTTTCAGGTACTGTTGTCGCATGGGTTTTGAGCGGAACAGCATGAAATTATTTCTTCATGTTTAAATTTCTTGGATGATAATTTAAAATTGTTTGTTTGAGGAAGGACTTATCAAGATGGGTATAAATTTCAGTGGTCGTAATGCTTTCATGCCCCAACATTTCCTGAACCGAACGTAAATCAGCTCCTCCCATTAGTAAATGAGTAGCGAACGAATGACGCAGGGAATGAGGACTGATGTTTTTGCGTATACCCGCCTTTTCGCACAATTGTTTTACAATCTGAAATACCATTACGCGAGATAATTTTCCGCCCCTTCTGTTTAAAAACAGCAGGTCCTCGTCCTTCTTTTTAATTGTTAAATGTGAGCGCTGATATTGTTGCCAGAGCCTAATCTGATGAATAGCAGTTTTACCAATCGGTACAAGCCGTTGTTTATTGCCTTTTCCGGTTACCATTATGTATTCTTCATCAAAATGGAGGTCAGAAATTTTCAAATTAACCAATTCACTAACTCGCAATCCGCAACCGTAAAGTGTTTCAATAATGGCACAATTTCGCTCGCCCTCCATGGTACTTTTGTCAATGCAATTCAGCATTTTTTCTATTTCATCGATACTTAAAAATTCAGGCAATTTTCTACCTGTTTTCGGCGCCTCAATTAACGTGGTAGGATCGTCGTTGATTTCATTTTCAATGATCAAATATTTATAGAACGATTTTATTCCTGAAATAATTCTGGCCTGGGTAGTGGCTGCAATTCCCTGATTGTGTATCCACGTAACAAAACCTGCTAAAATGGAAGGATTGATTTTCAGCGGGCTTATTCCATTGCTGTAATCAATGGTGTAAATTACAAGTTTTTGAATATCATCAAGGTAAGCCGCGATTGTGTTTTCGGAAAGTCCGCGCTCGGTTCTCAGATAGGCTTTATAACCATTTATGTAAATGTTCCAGGCAGACACGTTTTTATTACTTTTGCTAAGTTAAATTAATTGCTAATTTTTGACTATTGTGAAAATTTTAATTATTAACGGTCCTAACCTAAATTTACTGGGTAAACGAGAGAGCTCGGTATACGGAAACGAGTCTTTTGATGCTATTTTGTTTCGGCTGCGAAATGAATTCCAAGATTTTGAAATTGATTATTTTCAAAGCAATATTGAAGGTGAATTAATTGACTGTTTACAAAAATCAGACGGTCTTTATAAAGGTATATTGCTGAATGCTGGAGGATATACCCACACCTCTGTGGCTTTAGCTGATACCTTGGCAGCTATCCGGATTCCTGTAATTGAAATTCACATGTCAAATATTTTTGCCCGAGAAGATTTTCGGCATGTTTCGCTTATCGGACGGCACTGTATAGGTTCAGTTTCTGGATTTGGCCCATCGAGTTACGCCTTAGGGCTCAGATATTTTAACATGCTTTAATCAGAGTTTGAACAATGGAAATTTTTCCATCATCGTATTAACTCGCTTTTTAATTTTCCCCAATTCTGTGGCATTGTCTTTATTTCTAAGAGTTGCATCCAAAAGCTCAACTATTTTAATGCAATCTTTTTCTTTTAAACCTCGGGTGGTGATTGCGGGAGTTCCAATCCGGATTCCTGATGTTACAAACGGAGATTTATCATCAAACGGAACCATATTTTTATTTACAGTAATGTCAGTTAAACCCAGGGCTTTTTCTGCATCTTTTCCGGTGATATTTTTATTACGAAGATCAATTAACATGCAATGATTGTCGGTTCCTCCGGAAATAATATGATATCCTTTTGCAATAAGTGCAGAGGCCATTGCTTGAGCGTTTTTCACAACTTGAACACAATACATCATATAGGCGTCTGAAAGCGCCTCACCGTATGAAACAGCTTTTGCGGCAATGACATGCTCAAGTGGTCCGCCTTGTGTTCCCGGAAAAACGGCAGCATCAAGAATTGCACTCATCATTTTGATTTCTCCTTTAGGAGTTTTTTCTCCCCACGGATTTTCAAAATCGTGGCCCATCATAATCATACCACCTCGTGGTCCACGCAAGGTTTTATGCGTTGTTGTAGTAATGATGTGACAATGCGGAATCGGATCGTTTAAAATTCCGCGTGCAATTAGTCCACTGGGATGAGAAATGTCGGCAAGAAGAAGCGCACCGTTTTCATCTGCGATCTTACGCAGGCGTTTGTAATCCCAATCACGAGAATATGCTGAAGCCCCACAGATGATCAATTTTGGTTTTTCTTGTTTTGCTATTTCCGCAACTGTATCGTAGTTAATTTTTCCTGTTTTTTTCTCAACGCCATAAAAGGTTGCGCGGTAAAGTTTACCGGAAAAATTTACGGGAGAGCCGTGTGTGAGGTGCCCTCCATGTGAAAGGTTAAAACCTAAAATAGTATCACCGGGTTTCAGGCAGGCCAGCATAACCGCGGCATTCGCCTGTGCACCGGAATGAGGTTGAACATTTACCCATGATGCACCAAATAATTTTTTTGCTCGTTCTATGGCAATGGTTTCAACTTGGTCAACAACTTCACATCCTCCGTAATACCGCTTATGCGGAAGGCCTTCTGCGTATTTATTCGTTAATACACTTCCCATGGCTTTCATTACCTGCTCGCTAACATAGTTTTCGGAGGCGATTAACTCAATACCATAAGTTTGACGCTTTTTTTCGGCGTTTATTAATTTAAAAATTTCGTTATCCTTTTGCATAGTTGTTTTTTTTATGAAAATAAAATATAGGAAGAAGAATCATACATAAAAGTGGGGATTCTATAAACTCAATTACTTTTCGTGTAGGGAAATATGCAGTTTTAAAGTCAAAAAAAATATAGGTTGAAAACATGGTAAACACAGCCGCTAAAATAATCATTAGGTAAGACATCCAAACCCACTGCAGGTATTTTTTTTCCTTTAGAAAAATTTGCGTTGCCCAGCAAGTGAGCAAAAAATAAATTAAAATAAAACTGAAGGTAAAAATGTATTTAAGGTAATATAGCGATGTAGGATTAAATTGTTCAAGGAAGGATAGCGTCGGTGGCAATTTGAAATCAAAGGTTTTATAGTAAAGTTGACCGGCACGGTAGTTTATGTTTACAAAAAGAAAATCCCTCAAAAAACCGGTGCAAATGAAGGCTAAAACAATCAAGATTTTGGCAATTGGTCCCAGCGGTTTTAAGTTTTAGAGAATTTGTTAACCCACCAAATCCATAAGATAAAAATGATGGAGTAAGTAAGAATGGTGAATGTATAGGTATGATTAAAATTGAGATAGTTTACATTCACGTAGGCAATAATAGCGAGTAAGGTTACTCTGAGAATATTAGCCAGATGAATTATCAATAAGCCCATGGGAATAAACCACATCTTATTTTTCCAGCTTCCGGGCATTGCAATTATGAAAATAGTAAACAAGGCAAATAATGAAACCGCATTGCAGGCTGTTCCGATCCAAACACCCGGATTGTTCGAGCCACCAACAATTCCAACCAACTGAAAAGTGGTGTCTCTTGTTTCTTCAAAAGTGGAATAACCAAAACATTTCAGCAGCCATGCAGAAACATGAACAATATGGGTAATAATACGTTCATCCAATAAAGTTTTTGGCTCAAGTAAGTAATAATAAAGAATTATCCATGATATGTAAAATAATCCGCCTTTCAGGAAAAACATTAAAACGATATTTTGTTTTACACGGCTTAGCATAAAAAATAAAGTGAATGAAACTAATTTTCCGGATCTTGCTTTTGCCTTTGAAAACGCTGCTGATAAAGTTTTTTTCCGGCATAACCTGCGCCGGCAACAATAAGAAATGTTATTCCACCATCAACCGGTACACAGGGTGGTGGCCAGCAGGGAGGTATTTCTTCGGTTGTTTGGTCAGGTGGGGGAGGAGGCAATTGTGCCCTTGTGCTTAGAGTCGATAAAAAAAACAATGTTAATACCGCAGATGCATAAAAAAATCCCCTGTAATTTTTCACAATCCAAAAATAACATATTTACCTGTTTTTTTCAACATTTACCATTCAAAATTAATAATTAATTAGCCGTATATTTGTTATCCTTTGCGATACCAAAATATTGAAAAAGTCAAAAAGTAATACGACTGGTTTTAAGCAAAATCAAGGGATTGAGGCAAAAGACCTGAATATTCTTCTACGAATAATCAGAAGAAATTGGTTTATTCCGGTTATTACAGCGGCTCTGGCATATATTATAGCCATCGCCTACACATATAAACTTACTGAGGTTTATCAGGCTAAAGCTGAAATATTGCTAAGAACGAATTCTGAGTATTATCAATCCTCTGTAGTAAATGAAAAAAGTTATTACGGAAACACATATCAAACGTATATCGATAACAGTAATGAGATGAGGGTGCTGAATTCGTACGATCTCATTAAGGAAACTGTATTTCGATTAAGAAATAAACTTGAGGTTTCCTATTTTATTGTCGGAAAGATAAAGACCACTGAGGAATTTAATTATATGCCCTTTGAAATAAAGGTTGTTCGACTTGCCAGCGCCTTATATGAAAAACCTTTTGATTTTAAAGTAGTTGATGATGCTTCATACCTTATCTCCTTCATTAATCCAGAAGGAAAAAAAATTGATAAAAAAGGCTTTTTTGGAAGTGAAATTATTGAACCCGAGTTTATTTTTTTAATCCAAAAGTCTGAAGGTTTAACGAAAGCAAGATTATTGGGATTGCGGCAATTACAATATCAATTCCAAGTGCATACTCTTGAAAATTTAGTTTCATCAATAAAAACCTCACTTGCTTTGGAAAACCCCAAGTATACCAATTCAATTAAAATTTCTTTGGATGATATTATTCCTTCCAGAGCAATTATGATTCTGGATACTTTAATTGGTGTTTATAACCGAAATACCTTAAAGCTCCGTGTTGATATTAACCGAAATACGCTGCGTTACATTGGCAGGCAAATGGACACCATCGATAGTAAATTAAAGCGTTACGAAGACACGATACAAAGCTATAAATCGAAGACGGATATTTTAGGAGAAATAAAAAGGCAGGAAACTGAATATTTCTCTTTTTTGAATAAATATCAGGAAAAAATAGATGGAATAAAATTACGCATTGCGGCAATGAATGATCTAGAAAGTTACATTATTGAGAATAAAGACCCGCAGTTCCTTCCGCCAAACGTATATGTAATTCAGGGTGACGAATTCCTGAATAAAGCGGTAGAAAATTTATATAACAAGCAAATTCAGTTAATGACGGTGATGCAGACAGCAACCGATAATAATTTTTCAGTACAGCAACAAAAGGAGGCAATACGAAGAATTAAGGTAGAGCTTCTGGTTTATTTATCAAATTCAAGAAAAGCAGCAGAAAAATTAATTGAGAATTACAAAAATGAAAGTGATAAATATGTTTCCGATATAAAAAGCCTTCCCGAAAAACAATCATTCCTTACCGAGAAGGAACGTTTTTTAAAAGCTAACGAGGGGCTTTACAACTTTTTGCTTCAGAAAAAAGTGAATACTGAAATTGCCAGCGAAGGGATTATATCTGAGACCAAAACGCTGGAAAGTCCACGTTCTGTAGGAATCGTTCGCCCGGATAAGAAAAAAATTGCATCCACTTTTACAAGTTTGGGCTTGCTGTTGGGTATTTTGTTAGTGGCAATCCGCGTGTTGTTTTTCGGTAGGTTAAGGACGCCTGATGAATTGAAGGAAAAAACTAATCTGCCTTTAATTGGTTATGTTCCGAAGGTTAAGGATATGCCATCCACAGGAATTTACATCGATTCAAATCCGCGCTCTGGGGCTGCAGAGGCCTACCGAAGTATTCGAACGAATATTCAATACATTGATCCTTCACCTGGATCCAAATCGATTCTGGTTACATCCAATGCACCCGGTGAAGGAAAAACGTTTACTACGATCAATTTGGGCGCTATACTGGCAAAAGCAGGGAAAAAAACAATTATTCTGGAGTTGGATATGCATAAGCCTCGTGTCCAAAAAGCCTTAGAAATGAATCCGGATAAAGGAATAAGTTCTATAATAATCGGTAAAGATGGAATTGAAGATTCAATCAAACCAACTTTGGTTGAAAATCTCTTTGTTTTATTGTCAGGGCCAATACCTCCAAATCCCTCAGATATGATTTTGTCTGATAAACTTGCCGAGATTTTTGAATTCGTAAAATCAAGATATGATTATGTTTTAATTGACACACCACCAGCAGGTCTTATTTCCGATGCACTTCTTTTAATGCGTTTCAGTTCCATTAATTTGTTTGTTGTCAATCCAAAATTCGCAACTACCTCCATTATTCGGAATACCGAAAATCTGGTGCACGAAAACAATATCAAAAATTTCGTTTTCTTAATGAACAACGTCGAATTAAAACGGAGTCGCTATTATGGTGGTAAGTATGGTTACGGTTACGGGTACGGATACGGGTACGGATACGGATACGGATACGGATACGGATACGGAAAAGGCAATTCGTGATTTTAACGATAAACTATTTTAATGATTTTTTTCTAGTGCTATTATTTTTGGATTTTTAATGTCTTCATTAGCTTTTAATTTTGGAAAAGCCCAGGAAGAATTTTATAAATGTTTAGCCGATTCTGTTTATTTTTTAACAAGACAAAAAGTTAGGTGTGATAATTCTTACTTTACTATTACAAATCTAAATGGTGATGTTCCCAAAGGTAAAGGTGTTTCAATAGATGTTATTATCCGGGCTTACAGAAAACTCGGCGTTGATTTACAGAAGGAAGTGCATGAGGACATGAAGCAGAATTTTTATTTATATCCTAAAATTTGGGCAAGGAATAAAACAAACACGAGTATTGATCTTCGACGTGCTCCCAATTTATTGACATTTTTAGCAGATGCCGCGA
>OMJH01000122.1 GCA_900299295.1 Bacteroidota bacterium | reverse complement strand
TTAGGCGGGTTTGTAGCGTCGATTTATATGCGAGGAATTGATTTTATACAGGTACCTACAAGTCTGCTGGCTATGGCCGATTCCGCTGTGGGCGGAAAAACCGGAATTGATTTTGAAGGGTTGAAAAATCAGCTGGGTACAATTCGTCAACCTGCAGGTGTATTTATTTTTCCCGGTTTTCTGCATTCACTTCCCTTATCACAACTGTATTCAGGATTTGCGGAAATTATAAAGGCCGGATTAATCGGTGATAAAAATTTGTTTTTAAAACTTGCAAGGCTAAAAAAGCTATTACCTGTCAATGCTGAAAAAATAATATTCCGTGCCGTCGAAATTAAAAATGATGTGGTTAAAACAGATCCGTGCGAAAAAAAATTACGTAAGGTTTTGAATTTCGGACATACAATCGGTCATGCGTTGGAAAGTGCAATGCTAAAAAAAGGCGAACCGATATTGCATGGAGAAGCTGTCGCGTTAGGTATGTTGGCGGAATCCTATCTTTCCTTGCGTACAAAACGAATTACAGCAGTTGAGTTTAAAAAAATAGAAAGGGTTATTACGCAATGGTACAATCCTGTTTCAAATCATCTTTTTACAAGTGAAAATTTGTTTGAACTCATGCTTCGCGACAAAAAAAACATCAATCAGCAAATTAACTTTACACTTCTCAACGGAATAGGTGAGGCGGAGGTAAACTGCGTGGTTCCTGATACACTAATTGTTGAGGCCCTGAAGTTTTTATGGAAATAACACTATTTGCCGGTCGTAGAAAAGTTTTGAAAGGTGAAGTAAATTTGGTTGCTTCAAAAAGTATTGCCTCGCGTCATTTATTGATTCAGGCAATTTCAGGCGAAATTTCTGAACTATCCAATTTTTCGGATGCTGAAGATACGCAACACTTGTATTCGGTGCTTCAGTATTTTTTGTCGAATCCTGATATAAAAAAGGAATACAATGCAGGGGCAGGGGGTACTACCTTCCGGTTTTTAACCGCATATTTCGCTTCGCGTCCTTGCAGTCTTGTGCTCAATTGTACTAGACGAATGTCTGAACGACCGGTGGGTGAACTGGTGAATGCTTTACAAAAATTGGGTGCCAAAATCCGCTATTTGAAAAAGAACGGTTTTCCTCCACTAGCTATTTCAGGCAAGAAATTAAAGGGCGGATGTATTGCAATTGATTCCGGCATAAGCTCTCAATTTATTTCTGCCATAATGATGATAGCTCCAACGTTTTCCGATGGGTTGGAACTGCAGTTTTCAGGCAATTTAGTATCGCGTCCATACATAAAAATGACAGCAGAAATTATGCAAGAATATGGGATTCATGTGGAGCTTAACGATTACGGCTGTTGTATTTTTCCAGGTCAATACTCCATCGATTCACGAAATGAAAAATTAAAAGTTGAAGGCGACTGGAGTTCGGCTTCTTATTTTTACGCGTTAGCTTCATGTTCAAGCGCTGCTGATTTTACGCTAACTAATTTGAACGAAAAAAGTAACCAACCGGATGCATATTGTACTCAGATTTTCCGTTTATTGGGGGTTGATTCGGAATTTAAAAATCAAAAAATAAGAATTAGCAAGAAAAAAGCACCGCTGCCGGAAGAAATTGAAGTCGATTGTACTGATTGTCCTGATCTTGCTCAAACCTTGGCGGTGGTTTGCTCAGCAAAAAAAATACCATTGAAATTAAAAGGCCTTTCTACCCTGAGGTCAAAGGAGACGGATCGAATTGCAGCATTGCAATCGGAACTTTTTAAGTTTGGTGTGTTTTCAGAAGCAGGCAATGATTACCTGTTTTTGAATCCTGAAAATTTCAACATTTCAACTCAAAAAATTAGCATTGATACTTATGATGATCACCGCATGGCCATGTGTTTTGCTCCATTGGCTTTATTGCAAAAACAATTAAAAATTAAAAACCCCGAGGTAGTAAAAAAATCTTATCCCGATTTCTGGAATGCTCTTAAAAAAATCGGGATTCAGTCGAAACTAAGTTGAATTTATTTAAGTTGTTCAATGATACTTTCTACACTGATTCCCTCAGCTTCTGCCTTATAGTTTTTTACAATGCGATGTCGTAAGATGGCATTTGCAATGGCTTTCACGTCTTCAATATCCGGCGAAAATTTCCCATGAATTGCAGCATGGCATTTTGCACCTAAAACAAGGTACTGAGAGGCGCGGGGTCCGGCACCCCAGCTTAAGTATTTCTTCGTGATTTCAGGTGCCTCAGCAAGCGCCGGTCTGGTATTAACGGCCAGACGAACTGCATATTCCAATACGTTATCCGGGACTGGAATTCTTCGAATCAATTCCTGAAAATAAATAATTTCTTCTGAGCTAAGAATTTTGTTTAATTGAACTTTTTTGTTGCTTGTTGTATTTTTTACCACCTGCACCTCTTCTTCAAATTTTGGATAATCCAGCCATACATTGAACATGAAACGGTCAAGTTGAGCTTCGGGCAAAGGGTAGGTTCCTTCCTGTTCAATTGGATTTTGTGTCGCAAGTACAAAAAAGGGATTTCCCAATTCGTATCGTTTTCCACCGGCGGTTACTGCGTGTTCCTGCATGGCTTCCAGTAAGGCAGATTGCGTTTTAGGAGGTGTACGGTTGATCTCGTCAGCTAAAATGATATTTGCGAAAAGCGGACCTTTTACAAATCGAAACATTCTGTTTTCATCAAGTATCTCAGCGCCCACGATGTCGCTTGGCATTAAGTCAGGGGTAAACTGAATACGATTAAAACTCAATCCAAGTGCATCAGCAATTGTATTCACCAATAAAGTTTTTGCAAGCCCTGGAACTCCAACAAGCAAGCAATGTCCTTTACTGAAGATCGAAATCAAAACATTCTGAACGGTATCCTGTTGGCCAATAATTACCTTGCCGATTTCTGAAGTAAGGTTTTTGTATTTTTCGACAAAGGCTTTGGCACCTTCAACGTCGTCATTAAAGTTTGTCATAAAAGGTTAATTTATTTAAATGATTCAGCATGCTGTAACCAGTTGTTTTTGAAACTACACTTTTTATAATATGCATCAATTTTTATATATGTTGACTTTAATTTACGATTAACCCATTCATTCAGCAATCGTTCTTGTTTTTGATTTGAGGCGAAAGATTGCAGACGCTGATAGTCGTCTTTAAGATTGGCTTTATGCGGTGCAATTCTGGTTTTGAGGTAGAAAATTCGGTAGGCTTGTTTTTGGTCTCGTGTTGCAAATGGAAGTGGTTCGCTAATATCGCCTACATTCATTTTATCGAGCATGAACACCAGTTTTTCATCCATTTGACCCAATTCTTCAATTTCAAAACGAGTATTACCGGCGCCCATATTTATCATTAATCCACAATTCATTTTTGTTTCAGATTCATCAGAGAATCTGGTAGCAGCTTCGCAGAAAGTATATTTTCCGGATTGAATCAGCTGATAAATTGAATCAAGAAAGATTTTACAGCGTGTGAGGTCGTCGTAACTGATTTTTGGAGAAATAAGGATATGGCGCACATCAATAAAATCGCCTCGCTTTGCAATCAGCTGAATGATATGAAAACCGTATGCGGTTTCCACAATTTCGGAAACCTCACCCGGCTTAAGCCGGAATGCTGCTGCTTCAAATTCAGGTACAAAGCTGCCACGCTGAATATTGGCATATTCACCGCCGTTACGTGCCGAACCCGGATCTTCTGAATACAGTGTGGCCTTTACTGCGAAGCTCTCTCCGTTTTCAACAATTTGTTTTCGAAGTTGAGCTAATTTTTCTCTCGCTTCCTTCTTTGCTTTTTCGTTAACGGTAGGTTTTTTAATTATTTGCCCGATTTCCACTTCAGAGTTAATGAGAGGCAGGGAATCTTCAGGGATACTTTTGAAAAATGCGCGAACTTCGGCGGGTGTAACTTTTGCTTCTCCTGCAATTTTCTGATTCATTTTTTGAGCAATCAGTATTTCCTTAACTTCCTTTCGGTATTGTTCCTTGATTAAGGCAATTTCTTTTCCTAATTGGGCTTCCATATTTTCTTCGCTGCCGAACTGCTGCACCATATAGTTGACCCGGCGGTTAAGTTCATTCTCAACTTCTCCGTCCGTAACTGTTACGCTGTCTTTGTCGGCTTGGGCAATCAGAAGTTTCATTAGCAGCAACTGTTCAAAAATTTCACAGTCACCGTTTTCGCTGAGGTTATAACCTTTGGCACGGGCGTCTTCCAATCCGTTTTTAATTTCACTCTCCAAGATCATATATTTACCAACAACGGCAACAACACGGTCAAGTGAAACTTGCGCTATAGAGAGTAGTGAAACCGAAATAAAAAGTGTCAACAGAAGTATTTTTCTCATTGCTTATTTTTTGACCGGTACATCAAATATCTCAAAATTTCCCTTTCCGTTTTCAAGTACGGTTCTTTTCATTTCCTCGATTAAGTCAAGTTTTCGTTTATTGATGATGATGTTGCGGATATTTTCTTTTTCAAAGGCTAACGGAGAAAGGGTGTTCTTTATTTTGTAGGATTTAATATTTACGAAATAACGAAAGCTGCTGTCAGCCACATCGATAAACTTGTTGGTTCTCAGAAAAAAATCAGGATTTAGCGTAGTACCCGGAATTTCTTTCATTAAATCATCAAACAGCAGCCAGTTGTTTTCATCCAGAAAAAAATTTTCGGCGAATTGCAGACAGTATGTTTTTAAAGCAATAAAATCTTTAGGGTTCTCACTTTTGTACCAGTTTTTAATTTTTTCTACGTTGGGTGCTTTTTGATTTACTTTTATATACCAAACTTTAACGATGTTGTCCTTTAGTGTAAAACTTTCTTTATGCTGATTGTAATAATTTTCAATTTCGGAAGCTGAAATGGCAGTGTCAAGTTTTTGTAGTATCAATTCGGAATTGTAATTAAAAATAATGAGGTTTTTTCTGTATTCGGAGAGCTGTTTTTCTACGTTAAGTTGTTCTGTAGTCAGATTTTCTTCCGCATTTTTAAGCACTAACTCGTCCACTATCCATTTTTCGATATAGTTTTTCATCAGCGCAGCGCTGTCATTTGTTGAAATGTCTTTCGGAACAATGTTGATGAGATCGGAAGGATAAAGAAACTTGTTATTTACACGTGCAACAGGCTTTTCATTTATTTTATTTTCTTTTTTCTCTGTTGTACATGAAAACACTAAAAGACTTAAAATAAATATCCCGCATAAAACATGAACTATCTGTCGCAAATTTCTGAGTTTTAAGGGTAATCGAATTATCACTCCTTAAAAATAAGGATAATCGTTTTATTGAATGGTTTTTAAGTAAAAATTAACCAAGAAAAAACCCGCCAATTTGCAAAAGGGCGGGTTTTCAAAAAAATTAATATTCTATTTTCCAACTGTTTTAACTACGTCCTGATTAACAGTAAACTTATGATTATCACGCAACGATTTTATCCATTCTTTCTCCAGGTAATTTTGGTAATCTGAGGTAATAATTCCTTTCGCTTCATTAATTGATTTTGGTGTTGGTGAGATCAAACGGTTAACTTTCAAAACATAGAGTTTACCATCTGTATCATCTTTAACGGCAGCCGAAACACCTTCCTTCCAATTGTTATCAATTAAAGCACGTTCACCTTTTAAGTACATAATATTTTCTATGCTTAGGTTGAGTTGAGATGTTTTATTGATGGTTTCTGTGATTTCCTTATCTGATTTTTTCTTTTTGAGCAAGGCATTTACTTGTCCGGCAATTTTTTCATCTGCACAACGATACAGCGTTACATCTGCACGATCTTGCCATAAATAATTGTTTTTGTTAGTATCGTAAAAACCTTTTAAACCGATTGTATCCTTCATGGCTTTGGTCCATACTTTTTTGTCGGTTAAATCAAATAACAAAATACCATCACGATATTCCTGCATTAATGCTTTAAATGCAGGATATTTGGAATCCAGTTTGCTTTCCTCTAAAGCGATGCATTGCTCATCAACCCAATTATTATATTGAGTGGTGATAACCTGAATTAAATTTCCTTTTTGGCGTTTGGTCTGGCGCAGTTCAATGTATTTTGCTAAATCTTCCTGTGTAAAATCGCGTGCTCCCAAACGGAAAATCGGTTTATTGAGCCCTTTGGTTTTTTCAGTACTCCATTTTCCTTCCCAGTATGAAGTGTCGATACGAGAGATTAACTCGTCAAACGGTGGAAAAGAGGTGATTATTTTCTTTGTTATTTTGTATTCTGTAAAATTATTTTCGCTTTTAATTTTTGCTATCATGCTTTTTCTTCCCATTTGTGATCGCTGATCTTTTGCTACTTTCTGTTTAAGTTCGTTTTGCATTTGTTCAAAGGTTGCCAATTCACGTTTGTCAATACGTTTAACAATATGCCATCCATAAGTTGTGGTAAAAGGTTCACTGAAATCACCATTGTTTTTTAAATCAAATGATTTTTTTTCAAACTCAATGCTTGGCATTTTTCCCGTTCCAAACCAAGGGAGTTGTCCTCCTTTTTGCGATGTCCCTTTATCTTCTGAATATTGAGCACACAAATCATCAAATTTATCTCCCGCTTTCAGTTTTACATAAATTTCGTCAATACGTTTTTTAACGTTAACAGAATCATCGTGTGTCGCGTCTTTTTTTACACGAAGCATGATATGTGAAACCAGTATTTCGCCCTTCGAAGCCCGCTTTTCCCATACCTTGATGATGTGATATCCAAAACGTGTACGAACAGGCAAACTGATTTCTCCGGGTTTTGTATTAAACGCAGCGGTTTCAAAAGGGTAGACCATACTAAATGCAGTAAAATAACCCAAATCACCAAAATTATCTTTCGCGCTTGGATCGCCTTTCTCGGCAGTTTCGCGGGCAATTTTACCAAAATCTTCTCCTTTCAAAGCACGATTTCTGTAATTCATTATTCGGGTCCATGCTTCAAGGGTATCTTTAGGTAAGGCGTCTTCAGGAAGTTTAATTAATATATGGCTAGCATGAACTTCGTACTTAAGTCTATCGTAGGCCTCTTGTATCAGTTGCTCGTTTACGTTCTTGTCGGTAAGATAAGGATTCGCTAATTGTTTCCTGTACCCTGCAAGTTCACTGATGAAATTTTTCATTGTATCCAGACCCATTTCTTCTGCTTCGCGAACCTTAAGCTTAAAGTTGATAAATAAATCAACGTATTCGTCAACAGACTTTCTGTCTTTAACCTCACGTGTTGGATTATTTTTAAAGAAAACTGCTTCAAATTCTGATTTTAAAACAGGTTTCCCGTCGATTGTAATAATTATCGGATCATCGGAAACTGCAGATGGGGGCGAGGTTACGTTTTTTATATTGGATCGGGTGGTATTAATCAGTGTGTTTTGCCCAACGAGTTGACCTGCAGTCAACATGATGAAGCTTAAAAAGGCGAAAAAATTAAATTTTCTATTCATTATTTTTGAATTTTTTAGAGGGGCAAAGTTAAGCAATAAATACTAAGAAAGTTTATGAAAAGGTGATCTTAATCAGTTAAAATCTACGCATTTTCATGATTAGGAACTTAAAAAATATTAAAATCAGGTTATTGCCTTAATTCTTTAATTTTTATTTTGGCTGCATGAAATCTAAACTTTTTACTCGAACGTTGAGCGGGGCAGTTTTTGTTGTTTTGTTAATCGGATGTATTTGGCCAGGCTTTCAATCAAATCCAAGTCCAATGGCATTTTTCATCTTGTTTGCTGTTATTCCGACAATTGGTTTGAATGAATTTTTTAGGATGGGAAAAAAATTGGGTTTAGCCCCCCAGTCTTTGCTTGGAGTTGTCGTTGGCCTATCCCTTTATTATTACTTTGTGCATATCGCAATTTTTGATTACGAACGCTTGTTAATAGATCCATTTCTTGCCCTAATCATTTTATTATGCGGAGCAATTTTCCTTCGTGAGTTGTTCCGAAAATCAGAAACGCCTTTCCAAAATATTGCCTATACTTTTCTTGGAATTATTTATGTTTTTATGCCATTTTGCCTTCTTGTCGATATTTCTTTTTTCCGGCATTACTATGAGCCTCGCATTATTTTAGGAATATTTTTTTTGATTTGGGCGAATGACACTTTTGCTTATTTAGTAGGCTCGCTTATCGGAAAAACGAAATTGCTGGAACGAATTTCACCGGGAAAAACCTGGGAAGGTTTTGCAGGAGGCGGAATAGCCACATTGATTTTGGCCTGGTTTCTTTCGGATTTGTTTACATTTCAGAGTGTAAACCTTTGGCATTTTCATCCATGGGACTGGATCATCATTGGGTTATTGATTGTAATTTTTGGCACAGCCGGAGATTTAATAGAATCAATGCTGAAGCGAAGTTCTGGGGTAAAAGACAGTGGAAATATAATGGCAGGACACGGAGGAATACTGGATCGTTTTGACAGTTTGATTTTTGTGGCTCCGTTAATTTATGCCTACCTGTTTTTGGTCAAAGCCAACCTTGAACACATACAGCAGTTTTTCAGGCGTTAAACTAAAATCATTCAATCACCAGTTTTAGGGTTGTCGATTTTTTTGAACCGGAAACAAATTGAAGCATTACTTCACAAAAAACTAATCCTTTGTCCATGCCTGTCTCCAACTTGTTAACGTTTACAATCGATTTACCACTATTTAAATTTTCAATATTTTTTGTTCCTGTTAATCGTCCCGTTATGTCGTAAAAATTAATGGCAAGGTTTGCAATTTCACCGGCTTCAATATGAAACGAGAAATTTTCGGAGGAAGGATTTGGGAAAACAGAAATAAGTTCAGGCAATAAAGGATTCTGATTAACTTCCATACCTAAGGGACATATTCTGTAAATGGCACCTGCAGTAGTATATCCTCCTTTCATGGCGTAAATGCATTCGTCCAATCCTTGTTTAAGTGTTGTTAGTCCGCCGGTAGTTGTAAAATCTGCCCACTGCGTTCTGGAAATAAACTGGTCGTAGGCGGGGGGATTCCCTAAGGTAATGTCATAAACCCTACCGTAATCATTGTCTGCAACCAATAAATGATTGGTTAATGTAGGGAAAACGGTTCCGGAGTAATGAACAATACCCGTAACTGCGGGCAGTGGTGCGGCCCAATCCTCAATGGGTAACTCTGAGCCGGCAAGCCCGCACGGAGTAGTTGTGGATCCCAACGCATAAAAGCCCTCACAGGAGTTCCACCCGTAGTTTTTTCCTATATGAATCATGTTTACTTCATCCCATGTGTTCAAACCATTTTCTGATGAAAAAAGCGAGTCATTGACAGCACTGAACGTAAAGTCGAAAGCGTTGCGATGTCCATAACTCCAAATGCGGTCATCATTTCCGGTTGCGGGATTTCCGTCGTCGTAAAAAGGATTATCGTTTGGTATTGTGCCATCAGTGTTGATGCGTAAAAAATTTCCGTAAGGATCATTTTTTGTTTGGCCGTTGGCTTGTACTGCCAAATCGCCAATTGAAACATAAATTTTATTGGGTTCTGAAGCATGCATATGAATATTTCCACCAACGTGATTTCCTGCAATGTTGTTAGGTACATCAATATCTAGTATAATTACAGGATTTGTCCCCAAGTTGTTTAGTTCAGTAAATTTAATCACGCGGATTCTTTCATCACCTGCATACAAATGATTGTAATAGGCATAAACGAAATGGTTATTCGAAAAATCAGGATCAAGACAAATTCCCAGAAGGCCTCTTTCAAAATCGCATTGAACGGAATCGGTTAGATTATAAAAATTCGCCAGAAACATCCCGTTTGCATCATACACTTTTATTAAACCATTGGCGCAGGATCCTGCTGTATTTCCTCCTTTTTGAGTCAGGAAAAATCGCCCATCGGGGGCGATGTCAAAAGCAACCGGATAATTGAGGCCGGATACCAGCGTGGTTTGAGTAAATGCAGGATTTTGGGCTTGAATATAAATTGCGCCCGTTATAAAAGATAATATTAGTATAAATTTATTCATAACAAATTTTTTTCAAAATAAGTAATAAAATCTTAGCAATTAAAATAAAAATCAAAAATTATTATTCGATTGAAAGGTTCAATACCCTCGGTAGAACAAATTTTGTTACTTTGTGTTTCAATTAAATTTATTTACTAAAACATGAGTGAGCAAATATTAAGAGCGTTGATGCAAATGTTTGCCATTATTGCACGGGTTGATGGTGTATTAGATTCGGAAAGGCAAATTGTAAAATTATTTTTGAAACAGCAATTAAACCAAGAACAGGTTGATCGGTACCTCAAGATTTTTGATGATTTTGTATTGGCACATCATCAGGTTGCTGTTCGAAAAGACGGATCCGAAAAGCGTACCTCCCTGAACTCGGTTAAGGTTTTGAAAATTTGTACCGAAATTAACAAGGAGTTGGAACAAGTACAAAAGGTAATTGTGCTTATTCGTTTACTTGAACTTATTGACTCCTCTGATCAGATTTCCGAGCAGGAGCTGGAATTTGCGACTACTGTTGCCAACGCTTTTAATATTCCGTTTAACGAATACGAAAATTTAAAATCTTTTATTGAAAAAAAATCCATTTCGGCTATGGATTTAGAACATTTGTTGTTCATAAACAGCAGGTCTGATTCCGGTTTAAAAATCGCCAGGCACTTTCGATGCGAGCAATTTTCTCCTGAAGCTGAAGTTATAGTGATGAAGCTTTCAAACGTTAATATGTTTGTGTTGAAACTTTTTGGTAAAATGGAGCTGTTGTTAAATGGACAAACTTTATATCCTGAAAGAATTTATATTTTCAACCCGGGGTCTTCTTTAAAAAGCGCGAAGGTAAAACCAATATATTACAGCGAAATTGTTAGTCGATTTTTGGCCGATGATTCGCGACATCCGTTAACTTTTTCAGCAAATCATCTTGAGTATCAATTCAAAAGTGGTAAAAAAGGGTTGCGTGATATTTCTATAAACGAGGTTGGCGGAAGGCTGGTTGGCATAATGGGGGGTTCGGGCGCGGGAAAGTCAACCCTATTGAATGTCTTAAATGGAAATGACACACCTTCATCCGGCGAAGTGTCTATTAATGGAATAAACATTCATACACACAAAAAGGAACTGGAAGGTGTAATTGGTCATGTTTCTCAAGATGACTTATTGATTGAAGAGCTAACCGTTTTCCAAAATTTATTTTTCAACGCAAAGCTATGTTTCGGTGATAATTCAGAATCTGAAATCAGGGAAAAGGTAATAAAAACGCTAAGTGATTTAGGGTTATATGAAACGCGAGACCTTAAGGTCGGTTCACCTTTGGAAAAAACTATTTCCGGCGGACAACGAAAGCGTCTTAACATTGCACTCGAGTTAATTCGTGAACCTTCCGTATTATTTGTAGATGAACCTACTTCCGGGCTATCATCACGCGACTCTGAAAATATCATGGATCTGTTGAAAGAGTTATCACTAAAAGGTAAACTAATTTTTGTGGTTATTCATCAGCCCTCCTCCGATATCTATAAGATGTTTGATAAAATGTTGATTCTGGATGTGGGTGGATATCCAATTTTTTATGGTAATCCTGTCGATGCAGTTATTTATTTCAAGCGCCTTATTCACCATGTAAAATGTGAAGAAAGTGAATGTGAATTGTGTGGAAATGTAAATCCCGAGCAGATTTTTAATATTATCGAAACGAAGGTGCTTGATGAGTATGGAAACCATACACAAAACAGGAAGTACTCTCCTTCGGAGTGGTCAGATTATTATCGTGAACAAATCGAATCACGCTTGGAGTCTGCCAAACATGAGACAGTCAAGCCTCAAAAAGTATTACAGATTCCGGGTTGGTTTAATCAGTTGAAAATTTTTATTCGACGTGATGTTTTGAGTAAACTTGCCAACCAGCAATATGTACTTATAAATTTTCTTGAGGCTCCGCTGTTAGCATTTATACTTTCTTTTTTAGTCCGGTTTTATAATACAGATGAGTTTCTTCGGCATGGTTATATTTTCGGAGAAAATGAAAATATCCCCGCCTATTTGTTTATGGCAGTTGTGGTAGCTTTATTTATCGGACTTACAGTTTCTGCGGAAGAAATTATCAAGGATCGTAAAATTCGAAAACGTGAGAAATTTTTGAATCTCAGCAACAGCAGTTATCTGATGAGCAAAATTGTAATTCTATTTGTTCTTTCTGCTGTTCAAACAATGATGTTTGTGCTAATAGGAAATTCCATATTAGGAATTAAAGGGATGTGGTTCGATTATTGGCTCGTGCTTTTCAGTGTGAGTTGTTTTGCCAATCTACTCGGATTGAATGTGTCCTCAGCATTTAATTCAGCAATAACAATATATATCCTGATACCTTTTTTAATTATTCCTCAGTTATTACTGAGTGGCGTTCTTGTAAAGTTCGACAAATTAAATCCTTCCGTTACCGAACAAGGTGTTGTGCCGTTCTGGGGCGAAGTAATGGTGTCCCGTTGGGGCTTTGAAGCATTGGCGGTTAATCAATTTGTGAACAATAAATACGAACGTTTGTTTTATTCCTTCGAAAAAAACTTTGAGCAGGCTGATTTCAAAACCATCTACTGGCTGGAAAGAATAAATAAGAAAATTGAACGAATAAAATCGAACGGTGGAAAAAAAGATTTGATAAAACAGCAAAATACAGATCTGAAGTTACTGAAAACTGAATTGAAAAGGGAACAGGCTGAGGCATCAAAAAACGGGTATCCGCTGAGATTTCCGGAATTCAGTAAAATTTCCATTACCGATAACGGAAATGTTTCCGATGTTAATGGATTAAGTTTTCTTTCCATGTGGCTGAATAATGAATATAAAACGTTTTTTAATCGGCAATCTAATTATTACCGTTATGATTGTAAAGATGCCGTAGTGATGGCGTTGGAAAAAAAAGATTTTGCAGCGTTAAATTCAATAGTGGCCGGACAAAAAGGAATCGGTAATAAAAGTGAATATGTTGAATTCGCAAAAAATGCTTTCGAGCAAATGGATAATTACGATTCAATTCCGTTTTATTCCTTTCAGTTGGATTATAGTAATCAAGCATTGGCTGATTTGGTGAAGAATAAGAATGATTTATCGGATAAAATTCTGGAAAGGAACAGCAAGTTAATTCAGCGATCAAATCCTATTTTCCTCAATCCTGAAAATAATACAGGACGCGCGCATTTTTTTGCCCCGGTTAAGAATTTAGGAGGCCTTTCATTTAATACTTTTTATTTTAATATCTGTGTAATCTGGTTTATGTCGATAGTGCTCGGAATTACACTTTATTTTGACGTGTTGAGAAAAATGCTAGACTATTTAAGTAATGGTTTAGGTTTTATTGTGAGAAGAAAAAGTAAATAAACCTATAGTTGAGCGCTTCATCGTTTCACATACGGCAGACGGTTTGGCTGGCGGCGCCAATTATTGTTGCCCAGGTCGGACATATTGTAACCGGAATGGTTGACAATATGTTTCTTGGTAAGTTTTTCGGTGAAACAGAGCAGGCTGCAGGCATATTGTCAAACCAGCTTTTTACCTTATTACTTGTTTTCGAAATCGGTGTATCTTTTGCCATCACACCCTTGGTTTCATACGCAAAGGTTCAGCTTGACGATGCTGAAAAATCCGGATTATTGAAGAATTCTTTAGTTACTCTTTTGGCACTTTCTGTTTTTCTTTTTGCGGTTTTGTTTTTTTCCACTCCTGTTTTGAATTATTTAGGTCAGCCGGAAGAAGTAGTTGAGCTTGCAATTCCTTTTTTCAGAGTGCTTATTCTGTCGATCATACCTGTTAGTGTATTTTTTGTCTGTAAACAGTATGCTGAGGGATTAGGACTAACCTCACCCTCTATGTATATTTCCATCATCGGAAATTTTTTCAACATCGTTTTGAATTATTGTTTAATCAAGGGAATAGCCTTTTTTCCTGCTCTAGGTTATATGGGCTCCTGCTGGGCCACTTTTTTTGCCCGGATGTTGATGGGAGTTTTATTTGTGGTTTGTATTTTCCAATCAAAAAAAATGCATCCCGGAACAGAATTTCGTAAAGTAAAAGTTCAATGGATAAAGGTGCGGAGGATACTTGTTAACGGATTAGGTTCAGGTTCTCAATTTGTTTTTGAGGTGGCTGCCTTTGTTATTTGTGGGTTGATGTGCGGGGTGTTCGGAAAACAATCTATTGATGCGCATGGTATCGCAATCGGTATCGCAGCATTTACCTATATGTTTGCCAACGGGATTTCCGGTGCTGCTACTATTCGTGCCTCAGAATACTTTGGTTCAGGGGATAAGAAGGAATTACGGGTAGCTGGAAATACTGCATTCATCCTTGTGTTTTATTGCATGCTTTTCTTTGCTTTTTTGTTATTTATTTTGCGGAATTTTCTTCCGACAGCTTTTACAGATTCAAACGAGGTTGCCAACATGAGTTCTAATTTGTTGCTTTTCGCTGCTTTTTTTCAGTTGTTTGATGGAATACAAGTAACTGCACTCGGAATCCTTCGCGGAATGGAAGACGTGCGATACCCCACTGCAGTAACGTTTATCGGTTATTGGTTAATTGCCATACCACTTGCATGGTTGCTGGCTTTCCGCCTTGATCTTAAAGTGTACGGAGTTTGGATGGCATTAAGCATCAGCTTAATGTTTGTGGCATTTAATCTCTATTTCCGTTTCCGAAAATTAACGAAATAAGGTAATTGAAAATAACTTTTTCTAGCGAAGACCGTGCATCATTTTAAGTAAGGTTTTGCTCATGAAAAACAACAGGATTGAGGATACCCCTGAAATTCCCACAAACAACATGAAGAACTCATATAGACCTTCAATTTTAAATCCTGCTACAGTTGGTTTTTCAGGATTCAAATTCCATTTTTCCATAGCAATTATGGGTTTATTTTTTCGTTCTTCTTCTTTTAACACAAAAAGAAATTTTCCGTCTTCACTAATAGCAGTGTAACTTCTTTTGGTTTCAAGTAATGCTTGTTTCAGTAAAAATGAATCTACTACGGGTGTGTTATTTGTTACCAACGAAATTTTCATAACTGAGTCGGGTTTACTTCCGCTAAGAGCGGAAATTAGCGGATCACTTTTAAAATTGGAGGCGAACTTTGCGAATCCGGCCAGTTCAGGTTTCTTTTCAGCATGATCACTTGCAAGTTCAACTTTCCAAACCGGAAGTTTTCCGGCACCTTGCTTAATATAATTTGAATCTGCGTGAATTAGTTTTTCGATTTCAACAGCTTTTCCGCTTGAATCTGTTGTGCTTGCGTAAAATCTGAAATCGTTCGCGTCTGCTTTTAATTCTTTGTGAACGTTTTCAGGGTAAAAAGCACTGAGGTCGCCAGCAAGTTTATTGGCGAAAGCTGTACTCAAAAACCAAACGCCCATCAAAAGCGAGGCATAGCGTGCAGGAGCAAGCTTAACCACCATTGATAATCCGATAGGAGAAAGGCAAAGCTCACCCATTGTATGAATGAAATATAAACTGAATAAAACAAACATTGAAACACGGACACCAGGAGCAAGATTCTTAACTGCAAGACAAATGACTATGTATCCAACAGATAATAGAAATAAACCAATTGCTTGTTTTAATGGTGAAGCAGGCTCGCGGTTTTTCTTACCCAGCTTTGTCCACATTAGAGCAAAAAGTGGGGCAAGCACAACAATTGCTACTGGATTTATGGTTTGAAAATAACTTGCGGGAACGGTCCAGCTGAATAAGGTTCTGTCTGTTTGCTCTTCAGCAAAAAACGTAAGTGATGCACCGGCTTGTTCAAAAGCCATCCAGAAAAATATCACGAAAAAAGCAATGATGTAAATAACCCAAATTCTGGAACGCTCTACCTTTGTGAGTGATGAATCCGATAAAATTAAACCGGGAAAAACAATGCAGCAATCGCAAATAAGTGAGAAGACATAATCGAAGTTGAAATACCCCTTAAACAAAAAGAATAATACAACGAATACAACCGACCATAACATTATTGTCGACTGCTTGAATGATGATGAAGCTTCGGAATCAGTCGTTTGTTCAACTTTCTTTGGTGACTCGCCAATAGCTTTTCCATCAGGAGTAATGATATATTTGTTTTTTAAAGTAATAAACAGATAAAGTGAAATTACCATTCCAATGCAGGCCGAAAGAAATCCCCATTTAAAATCTGCAGCATTTCCGGTATCTCCCAAACCGCCGCAAACAAGTGGTGCCAATAATGCTCCCGCGTTAATTCCCATATAAAAAATGGTAAATGCCGAATCAACACGCGTGTCACCTTCTTTGTATAAAGAACCAACCATGGTAGAAATATTGGGCTTAAAGAAACCGTTCCCTACAATTAGAAAGGCTAAGCCGATAAACATCATTGAAGTGGCAAATCCCGCGTTAGAATAATTGAGTGCACTCATGAACATAAAAAATTGACCAATTGCCATTAAAATACCACCAAAAATGATGGATTTTCTGTTGCCCCAATACCGGTCAGCAACGAAGCCGCCAATAAGAGGAGTAAGATATACTAGACCGGTATAGTCGCCGTATAACGCACTTGAAAGTGCCTTGTCCATCACCAAAGCCTTGATCATGTAAAGGGTGAAAATGGCGCGCATTCCATAATAGCTGAAGCGCTCCCACATTTCAGTGGCAAATAAAAGATACAATCCCTTAGGGTGTCCGGTCGTGGAGTTTGTTTTTTCCATGTGTGTTGTTTGGGTTAAACTATAGGTTATCTTTCACAAACTTAAGGATTTTCGTGAAAAGATGAAGTCGGGTATTGCCACCGTAAATTCCGTGGTTTTTGTCGGGATAGGTCATCATGTCAAAAGGGATATTGTTTTTTACAAGTTCCTTCGCCATTTCCATGGAATTTTGATAATGCACATTATCATCTGCAGATCCATGTATCAATAAATACTTTCCTTTAATGTTTTTTACAAAATTGATTGGCGAGTTGTTGTCGTATCCGTCTGCATTTTCCTGCGGCTTACGCATAAATCGCTCGGTATAAATATTATCATAAAAACGCCAGTTGGTAACCGGAGCAACGGCTATTGCTGTTTTGAAATAATCAGCTCCCTTGGTAATGAGTAAACTCGCAAGGTATCCGCCGAAACTCCATCCCTGAAAACCGATTCGGTTTTTGTCAACGAATGAAAGATTACCAACGTATTTTGCAGCCTCAATCTGATCTATTGTTTCAAGTTTGCCCAATTGTAAATAGGTGCTATGTTTAAATGCTCTGCCTCTTCCTAATGTTCCTCTTCCATCCACACAAACTACCATATAACCTTCCTGACTCAGCAGATGCTGCCACATTACATCGCTTTCCCATTGATTGTTACACTCATTGGCACCGGGTCCTCCATAAGCAAACATATAGACAGGATATTTTTTTTCTGCGTTGAAATTTTTCGGTTTAATCATCCAGCCGTTCAACTCAACTCCTTCACTTGTTTTAAACTGAAAGAACTCTTTTTTCTGAAGTGCCAATTCATTCACCTTATTTTTTAAATCTATATTTTCCTCCAAAACCTTAATCAGTTTTCCGTCGGCTGAATACAACGCAAATTCATATGGAGTATTTGCGTCCGACCACGTGGACAAATAATAGTTAAAGCTGGAAGAAAATTCAGCTTCGGTAGTTCCTCTTCTTGTGTTTAGTTTTTTCTTCTTTTTACTATCCAAGCTTACGCAGGATAAGTCACGATCCGTTGGTGATGTTTCAGTACTGTTATAGTAAAGTAAACTTCGCTTTTCATCGAATCCGATAAAGTTGGTCACATCCCAACTGCCTTTTGTAATCTGATTGATAAGCTTTCCGGTAAAATTGTAATGGTAAAGATGATTATATCCATCTCGCTCACTGGTCCAGATAAATCCTTTGTTATTGCTTAAAAAAGTTAAATCGTTGTGAACATCAACGTAGGTTTCTGCTGTTTCTGATAAGATCAATTGGTTTTTTTCAATTTCGCAATTCCAGAAAAAAAGTTCATTTTGACTCTGAAGTCGGTTCATACGCTGATAAGATAGAATAGATGGATCATTTGTCCATTGAACCCTCGGAATATAAATGTCGGTTTCAGTGCCGATATCCACTTGGGTTGTTTTGTCGCTTTTGAGCTCATAAATATGTAATGAAATACTTGAGTTAGCGTCGCCGGCTTTTGGGTATTTGAAATTATAGGGGCTTGTATAAAGTCCTTTGTAAAGGGTCATCGAATATTCTTTTACATCCGTTTCATCAAAACGTAAAAAAGCTATTTTACTTCCGTCAGCGTTCCACCAAAAGGCTTTTGCAAATTCAAATTCTTCTTCATACACCCAATCGCACCAGCCATTCTTAATTTTGTTCCATTCACCATCCTTTGTAATTTGTTTTTCATTTCCTTCAGCATCACTTAAAAAAATATTGTTGTCACGCACAAAGGCGATTTGTTTGCCATTCGGCGAGAAATCGGCAAACATTTGTTTTCCGTTTTTGGAAAGTTCCGTTACTTTTTTTGACGCAAGATCAAATACAAAATTTGTTTCTTTTGAAGATCGGCGGTAAATAGGTTCTTTTTCTGTTGCAAGAAGGATTTTGGTTTCGTTTTGATTGAAACGATAATCGTAGATAGGAATTTGTTTGCCTGAAAGTTTCACATCAGCAGCGTTGACAAGCGTTTCGATTTTTTTTCCAGTCTTAAATTCATAGCGGCACAGATTTTCATTTTCATCAAAATCCGCAAACGAATTTGCGTCATTCATACTGTTGAAACCACTTGCAAAGGCAGGACGGTATTTCCCGTTTTTAAAAACATCTTCCAGCGTTATTTGGGCCGATATCTGAAGAAAAACAATAAAAGTCAAAGTGACGGAAAGAATCAAATATTTAATTTTCATAAAATCAATTTATCGCATAAACTTAATTAAAAATAAATGAACTTTGATGAAGCAAATTGAAAAGATTAACTTTATTGCTTCAATGGAATTTTCATCTATTTCTCCTCAACTTCTTCAGCGCATTCGTGAAATTTGCGGAGAAGAACATGTGTTTATCGATAATGAGCGCTTAAAAAAATACGGCAGAGATGAAACGGAAGATCTCGAGTATTTGCCACAAGTTGTTGCTCGTCCCTATAAGGCAAGTCAAATTGCTAAACTGCTTCAAATCTGCAACGAAAATCATATTCCTGTCACTCCGAGAGGAGCAGGCACGGGATTAAGCGGAGGTGCGCTTCCCATTTATAGCGGATTGCTGATTTCAATGGAGCGATTCAATCGCATTTTGAACATTGATGAACGAAATTTGCAGGCCACCGTTGAACCAGGCGTTATTAATTATAATTTTCAGGAGGAAGTAAAGAAAAGGGGATTGTTTTACCCCCCGGACCCGGCAAGTTGGGGATCTTCTTTTCTCGGAGGTAATCTGGCACATTCTTCAGGCGGACCAAAAGCGGTGAAGTACGGCACTACACGCGATTACGTACTGAACCTGGAAGTTGTATTGCCAACTGGTGAAATCATCATGACCGGTGCCGACACACTGAAATATTCTACAGGATATAACCTAACTCATCTTATGATTGGAAGTGAAGGCACGCTCGGCATCATCACTAAAATTATTTTTCGCTTGATACCGCTTCCGAAACATGATTTACTGATGCTCGTACCTTTTTACTCAGCTACTAAAGCCTGTGAGGCTGTGAGCGCTGTTTTTGGAAAAGGAATTATTCCGAGTGCGATGGAATTTATGGAACGGGATGCGATCGCCTGGAGTATACGTTACGCAGGAGAGGTAAATTTTACGGTGAAATCGGAGTGGGAAGCGTTGTTGTTGATTGAAGTGGATGGAAATAATTTAGATGTTTTGTACGCCGACTGTGAAGTAATTAGTAGTGTTATGTCCGACCACGAATGTGATGAGATATTGTTTGCGGATAGTTCAGAGCAAAAAGCATCGTTGTGGAAAATCAGGCGCAAGGTAGGGGAGGCGGTAAAATCAAATTCGGTATACAAGGAAGAAGATACTGTAGTGAGAAGAGCAGAATTACCTAAGTTGCTGCAAGGCGTAAAAGATATTGGCAAGAAATATGGATTTCAATCTGTATGTTACGGACATGCCGGCGATGGTAACCTTCATGTGAATATTATTAAGGGTGAAATGGATGATAGAAGTTGGAACGAACGATTACCGGAGGGAATCAGAGAAATTTTTCAGTTGTGTAAATCGCTTGGCGGAACTATTAGTGGTGAACATGGAATTGGTTTAGTTCAGAAACCTTACATGTCGGTGGTGATGACAGAGCGACATTTTGAACTGTTCAGGGGAATAAAAAAAACGTTCGATCCGAATGGTATACTGAACCCCGGAAAAATCTTTTAACGGATATATTTTTCAAGCTGCGCAAACGTTTTTACTCGCTTAACAAAGTATAGATAGACGATACTTCTGTTTAATGCCGGACTACACTTAGCATTTAGTCTAGAATTTTTTTGTTGATTTCTTTTTTTAAATGTTTTTCTCAGACTCCTAAAATAAGCCCAATGCGCATGAATGATAGCAAGGCAGTGTTTTGTTTTTCTTTCAGTAATAAATTTTAATCCGGCAACACCATCCAAAATTAAACGAACAAAAATTTTCCAAAATAATCCTCCCGAAAAATTATTTTTTGTCTGCGTTACCAGGCTGTTTCTGAAATTCAAAAATGTTTTTTGGGGATCGGAAGTTTGTAAGGTGCCGCCGCCTACATGATATACACGAGATTCCGGTACACAAAAAATTTTATATCCTATATTTTTCAGTCTCCAGCACAAATCAATTTCTTCCATGTGAGCGAAAAAATCTTCATCAAATCCGTTAACTTCCCAAAAAGCGGATGAGCGAATAAACATGCAGGCACCTGTGGCCCAAAAAATTTCAGCCGTTCCATCATACTGGTGTTTATCTTCCTCCACCGAATCAAAGATCCGTCCTCTGCAAAACGGATATCCGAATTTATCCATGTAACCGCCACATGCTCCTGCATATTCAAACAGGTTTTGATTTTTGAAATCAAGAATTTTGGGCATGCAGGCCGCGATTGTTTTGTCTGATTCCAAAAGGTTAATTATTGGACGAATCCAGTTTTCACTAACCTCAATATCCGAGTTCAACAAGACGTAATAATCTGCGCTGACCGATTTCAACGCTTGATTATATCCACCCGCAAAACCATAATTAGCTTTGTTTCGCAGAACCGAAATCTCAGGATAATTTTGTTGCACAAATGAGATTGAATTATCGGTTGAGGCATTATCAGCTACATAAATATTTGAATTCAGACTGTGTTTGGTTACCGATGGGAGAAATTTTTCCAACCACGATTTCCCATTCCAGTTGAGAATAACGATTGCAACAGTTGGATTTTGATTCAAACTTCGTGAATAAATAATAATTAGTTATTTCGGAGTTGAAAAATTATCATCAATTCCGTTACCGTAAGTTCCTCCCGGTTTTTCATAGTCGAGGTTCATGCTTTGCACGGTTCGTTTCATAATCTTTAATCGCCAGCGCGCATCAAATTTTTCTCCTCTCGCCTCCGAATGAATTAATTGATAGTTGTTGCCTGCTAATTCGTTGTTGCAAAAAATAAAACGTTTGTTGGTTTGAAGTTGTCCCGTTGCAGGGTCATTGATTCGGTAATACTGCCATATTTCGTAAGGATAAGAATTTGCCTCACTCATAAATTCCTGCCGAGCATCAGGTGTTCCATATTGAAGATAAACGCGTCCTCGGTCGGTTGCATACCCCTTTATTTTTCCAGCCGAAAAAATCTGGTTAACCTGATCAACATTTCGTTTGTATTTTTTCCATTCGCCTTCAGGATCATTTTGATTTTTTAATTTCCAGAAACCGTAAATGTATTTTTGCATTTGCTTTACATCTTGGTTCAACACTTGATTGGTTGCATATTCGCGCTCCGATGTTGAAGAAATTGGCCACAAACAACGGATATATTCTTCAAGGGTGACAGGATTAACTACTGTATCTATAAAAGTGTTAGCGATTGCAAACGCGCTGAGTTCTGAAAGCGGACTTTTTAAACTTGAAGTTTTTCGAATAAAAGGTATTTTTTTCGAACAAATTTTAGCGTTTAGTTTATCGCGCACTTCAAGATTGAGAAGGTAGTTGCCGGATTTTAACTTCGAGACATCCAGCTGTCCAAAAATTACATTTGCTAAAGCGGCATTTTGCTTTTGAAATCCCGCAAAACTTTCTGAACGTTCCTGAGTTTCCAGATTTTCGATGAAGTAAAAAAATGCAAATTTTTCATTTTCACCAAAAACTTTTGAAGCTGAATACGCTTCAGCATAAAAATTTAATGTTGAATTCTCGTCAGAATAAATACCTGCCGGATAGGGAATAATTTCAAATCCACTTTTATTCAAAACCCCCTGGTCAACCGATTTTTTACGGGATTCTATCAATTGAATATCGGAAAGTGAACATGTATTTTCAGGAAAATCAATTTCAATTTTTTCAGTCAGTGTGAGTTTTTTCTTGGAAGGTGAGAAGGCATCACCCAGACTGATTTCAATTGCATAGGTTCCTTTGTCAACCGGTAAGCGCTGCACGTCAATGAAGCTTGGACGATTTGCCGTGTCAGAAATTTCCGGGCTTAACAAAAAATATTTCTTTGGTACATAGGCAGTATCTTGTCTGAATAAGGCAATCGAAATTTCCACTTTACCTTGGAATTTTCCGTTTTTTTGTTTTATAAATTGAACTGAATTCCCTGCAATAGTGATGTAAGTTTCAAGGAAGGGTTTACCGGCGGGAGTGTTAAAGGAAGCGTAGCTGTAAAATGCTGAAATTTCACCGGCTTTTAGCTCAGTTAAACAGGTGAAAAATACAAGAAGAGGCAGCAAAAACTTTTTCATTACTTGTTTTTTGTTCTGCAAAAGATAAGCAGAAACAGGTAAGTACAAATATAATTACAAATGGGATGTTTTTCTTGAGCAGTATTTGAAAAAAATTATATTTTTGCAGCGGAGAAATGGCAGAGTGGACTATTGCGGCAGTCTTGAAAACTGTTGAGGGTAATACCTCCGGGGGTTCGAATCCCTCTTTCTCCGCTGATAAATCAAATGAAGCCCCGCTTTCGCGGGGTTTTTTATTTTTCGAAAAAGCTCAAAGCTTGCTTTCCTTGCTTTGTAGGAAAATAAAAAATAGTGTAACGTTTCATTTGATTATGACTCAGTCAGGTAGACAGTGATCATGCAAATAATTCCTCGATCTCCGTTAAAAAATGAAAAAGGGTTGATTTATCTCAGTCCTTTTTTTATTGATTTCAGTTTTGCGAGTGATATTTTCAATTGAAATAATCCCTAAGTTTTGCGGTTCTGTTTATTTTTTTTGATATAATTTTCAGCGTCTTGAATTCGAATCTCATTACAATTATTGAATAAACGAGCAGGATTGACTTCAAGAAATGCTCCAATTTTTGTAAGCGTTAAAAGTGTGAAATTTTTTCCTTGTTCAATACGATAAAGGTTTCCTTTGTCCAATCCGATGTCTTCGCCCAGCGCAGCTAAGGACAATCCCTTATTAATACGTTCTTTTCGTATGTTGTTTCCAACTGTTTTCATGAAAACTGAAATGGTATCTTGACCTTTTTCATATCCATTTAGGGAGTATGGAAAATTAGTGCCAATTATGTAAATAAAGATGTGTTTTTATACAACAATTTAGGGTTCGTCAGCTTGATAAATCGATATTTCGTTTAGCCCCCGGGTAATAAATCTGAATTTATTTATTTTCTAATAATCAGAATTTTGTTTTGGTAGATTTTATTTTCCGTCTTTATTTCAATGCAATGAATTCCCTGCGAATAATTTTCCGCCATAAAGAAATAATTTTTTAAACCAGACGGAGTAATGCCTTCGAAAATAGTTTCGGTTTGTCGGCTTATCAAATCGATAATTCGAATTTCAATTTTTTGCAATCTGTCAGATTTTATTGGAATGCAGGTGATGGAAGTTGCAGGATTTGGGTAGGCATCAGGTAATTCCAATGTGTTGGATTCAGCTATAGATGTCGATAAACAACTGATTGAAAATTTCCAATATCCCTGAGGTGCAACCAAGGGTCGGGTCATATTTTTACCATCATTGGATGTAGCTTCTATATAATAAAACAGTGTAGTACCACCGACCTGAGGCGGCAGTGTTGCTATCCAATTGTTATTTCCGGTAGCACTCATTGGTAGCGTTTGAATGAAACCTGTCGCGGTATCGGTTGTCCAGAAAACATTTGCAGAAGAAATGCCACTGTTGTGTTCAATTTTTGCTTCAACCAAATAACCGTTTGAGCTATCGCAAGTATTTTCAAGAGCTTTATGTGTTATGAGCAGCGGATCTGAAGAATTTACAGCGTGAGTGATACAATGTATGGCTCCACTTTGGGAAATTATGTTTGCGCCGGCATCATCGCAATCTATTCCGATTATTTTATAGCCGGGCAGTGCTTCTTTCCAAATTCGTAAAGCTGTAGTATCATATTGAGTATAATAAGTAGGAAGAATTACGGTTTTATTCACAAAAACAGCATTTGTATAGGTAGTATATGATCCTCCGGCACTTGGATACAAACCGTTTTTGTCAGGAGGCATAGGTATGCGGATCACTTTATAGGGTGTTCCGTATAAGGAATTGTAATTGCTGAGAATATATTGCAAATTCGCTTCAATTTGAGGGCCGTCAGAAACTCCATTTGGATACTGGCCAACCAACAGGGTTTGTTCATCAATTAATTTCATGTGCATATCAATGTGATGTATTCCATCGTAGGGTAAAACAGGAAAGCGTATGTATCGATTAATTCCCATAAATTTTTTCATGATGGTGTCAATTTGATCTGAACTCAGCGACGGGTTTTCCTGATCAGTGAGCTGAGAAGAAAACGCAGTTCCGTTTCCGTCGCACATAAAATTCCCGCCGGTATGTATTAAATCGAACGGTGTAACAGTTGTTTCATACAAGGGGAGTTGCATGAAGCTTGCCAAACGCGAGGGAATGGTATCGTCTTTAGGGCGGGTGGGTCTGTTGTAATGCCAATCCACTAAAAATAAATTTCCGGTTCGGTCAGCATAAACTGAGTTTTGTCCATAATCACGAATCCATATCGCATTAAAAGGAGCAATTAAATAACTTACGTTGTTCGTAGCTACGTTACCAGAAATTAGATATGATTTAACCGTATTGCTGTCGCTGCAAATAATGATTACTCTGGTTTCGGTAACTGCGTTTCGAACTATTTCACGTAGAATGGAGGTATAGCTTGTCCAGGTTATTGTGAGCGCCTGAATTTCTTCCCATTCTGCCGCTGTTCTTAAATTAAGGTAGGAGGGTGGAGTTTTTATGCCGCTTCCGGCTTGAAAAACCGAAGGCATGTCGTTTTTTTGAATAAGTTCATTTTCCGCATTGGAATTTCCATTTGGTAACTCATTTTGTGCAGAGGTGACAAAAACGATGAAAAGCGATAGGGAAATAAATAATTTATGCATTTACGAAATTTTGGTGCTATTCAAATTTAAATTTTTTCGGAAAAATAAAAAAGCCGTCAATTGACGGCTTTAAATAGATTCGAAATTAACAGAGGTTATTTGCCCTGCGGGTTATCAATGGTTGGAGCAGGTTTAACAGTACCTTTAATTGTAACCACTTTACTAGCAGTTTTTGCATTTGAAGTAATTGTAACTTTTTTATCGAAAGGACCAGGGCGTTTTGTATCGTATTTTACACGAATAACTCCGGTTTTGCCTGGAGCAATTGGTTCTTGAGGCCAACCTGGTTTACCGTCATGAGTAGTTGTTGTACATCCGCATTGTCCTTGTACATTGGAAATAATGAGTGGAGATTTACCTGTATTTTTAATTTTGAATTCACGGAAGCCATTTCCGTCGTATTCAACGGTTCCGTAGTCAACGGTTTCGTTTTCAAATGTAATTTCAGGTGCATTTGGGTCAATTGAAGGTGTTGCAGTTTCTTGAGCCTTAAGTGCTGTTGTAAATGATAAGAACAGCAGGCATACAAAGGATAAAATTGCTTTTTTCATGTGTTTGTTGTGATTATTTATTAGTTGTTTTTTTCAATTGGAGTCCCTTCTGTTACTTTCTTTTCAGTTGGAAATGGCTCTTCAATAGGTTGGGCTTCTACAGTACCAACTATTTTCAAAATTTGTGCCCCGGATTTTGCATTTGATTGAACAGTTACTTGCTTGTTTATTGGACCGGGTCTTTTAGAATCATAGTGTATTTTAATGATTGCGCTTTTTCCTGGTAAAATTGGTTCTTTCGGACAGGTTGGAACAGTACAACCGCAACTGCCTTGACAATTACTTAAAATTAATGGTTCTTTACCGGTGTTTGTAACGATAAACTCACAATCACTGTTACCTCCCCATTTGATTGTACCAAAATCATGGGTGGTTTTGTTAAATTTAATATCCGCATTGCTTGTTGATCCAGCAACAACCGGATTCGCTGCGTTTTCTTTTGCAGTTTGAGCGAGTGAAAAGTTGCTTATGAGAATCGGAAATGAAATGAGAACAAGGATTTTTTTCATTTTTTGTATTTTTAATTTAGTATTAGCGAAAATTATGCCAAAAACAATTCTATTTTTGATAGTTATCAACCTGAACTCAAAGATATAAAAAAAGTAGCAAGGGCCTTCTAAGGTTAATAATTTTGCGGAAACCAAGTACTTAAAAAATGCCTAAAGAATATAGTAAAGAAGATATTGAAAAATTCACGCTTTATGTTTTAGAAAAGCCTGAGGGATATAATTACCTTTTAGAAAAAAAACATCTTGAGTTATTAGCAACTTTAGACGCCATCAGGGGAGACAGCAAAGCATTTGGATTTTTAATGCGGAACAAAGAGTTTGTACTTGCGGGTTTTGTAAACGCAATTTGGGATGATGCATCGGCTTTAAAAATGCTAATTGAGAATAAGTTTTATGTTTGGGCGGCTGTAGCAAACATTGTTAATGGAGACGACAAAGCAATTCAGTTGCTAACTTCTACAAATAATCAGCACTTCGTTGCATTAGCCTTGGCCATTCAGAAGCGAATTCGTGAAGACAATGACAAGAACAGCAACTTATTCAACTTTATGAATTTCTTTAAAAAATAAAAAATTTAAAGCAAAAAAAATCCCGCAATTGCGGGATTTTTAAATTTTAGAAGTGCCACAAATCGTGTTCCCACTTATACATGTCGTTTTTGATTTTTTCAGCTTCGAGCAAGGCATCAAGACCTGTAAGATAGTTGTTTATATATCGATCATAGATATTGGTTTCTTTAACAATCTTACTGTTAAACATACGTTTCCAAATTAAATCTTCATACGTTCTTCTTTCAGCATCATTTCTTGGATTAAAAACTTCATATCTTGAAAATAATTGCCGGCATTCAGGATAGTAAAGCCAGAAAATAGGTCTTTCCACTTCTTTCGTTTCATCCCACCACTCGAATCCAATTGCCAAAATACGAACATCGAGTTTAGATAACTGTTTGTCAAAATACCAGTCTTCCTTAATCTGAACCCTTGTAACTTTTTCAACGGAACCACCCGGGCCGTATAGGTTTTGTAAAACCTCTTCTGTGGCAGTAACATCACCTGTGGCAGAGTCTACTACGTTTCTTAACACTTTCATAGTAGCTTTTTTCATTGCTTCATCCTTTGTATAAGGAATCAGAAACTCATCATCTCCAAAAGCATGAATTTGCTCAGTTGTTATTCCTTCCATTACCATTTCAAAAAAATTGATGCGATTTTGAGTTCTTTCTTTTGGAAACATCAAAGGTTGATTAATTTTTTCTTTTAGATCAATCATGCGCCACACTCTCTTTTCAAAGGTAACATCTGCATGTCGTAATGAAGTATAAGGAATTACTCGTCTATGCTCGGATTGATTTGGGTCACTGCTGTTTGATGCGTTTTCGTTTTTATAAATTCTGTCGCGGAATTGAGGATTTGGGTCAAAAACACCTCCGGTTGTTGTTGCCGTAGTCAATTCCTTGGATATACCCTCATTCAATGGATCAACTTTTTTGGTTTGAGTTACAAAACTCAATAACGCAAACATGCCAAGGAAAAAAATAAAAACTGAAATTGTTTTTTTCATAGGTAATTATTTAGATTAGACAAACAACTTACTATATAACTTATTGCACCTTTAAACTTAATGTTGGCAGAGATTGTTTTACACCATCGGGTCCAACGGCTTGAACATCAAAATATAATTTTGACCCAGGACCTGCTTTTTTCAAATAGCCTTTGCATTCATCAGAAAGCATACTACCAGATCCGCTGCAAACCTTCGGTGAGCCTCCAATTACACCCAAAAATTCCCAGGAAACAACTTTAAATGGAGCATTAAAGTCAAAATTATCTAATTTGGCATTGATAAAGCTGGCAGAGGCGCAGTCAATTTTGGAAATTTTATCTCCTGATTTTTTACCGGAAACGCTCGCATAGGGTTGAGGAATTCTTTTTACACGAAATTTCATGGCTCCACCTTTAGGTTTTGTGCCATCAGGTCTAGCTTTTCCATTTACAATAATTTCTGCTTCCTGGCCTTTACCACATGGCGTTGTTGCCTTCACAATGTAGTTTGATTTGGTTTTGCCCGGACTTAAGGTAATTCCACCACCCTTAGCTGAAACAATTAAGTCGCTGGGAGGAATACCTGCGGCGTTAATTGTAATCGGGTTATCAACACCAATATAAAAAACATTCATCTCATCGGCTTGTACAGAAACGCTTGGGGGCGAAACGTTATACATTTCTTCAAAAGGATAATATTCGTAAGATCCTTTCTTGTTTTTATAGCGAATTACGCCTCCCCATTTTTGTTCACCTGTACCACTGGTACCTGCCTCAAATCTACCGAAACCATTTGCATCAATGGGTAAAAGATTATCATTTCCCTCACAGCCCGTACATGTTTTACTTACAGAGTCATACTTGGCATTCCTGAAAATGGAAATAATTTCCGGATTTTTAAAATCATCACTGGATGCAGCTAAAAATACGTCTGCAACATATTTATCACCCGATTGAACATATTTTGAAGGGGCAATGACTTTAGCGGCTAATTTGTTAGCAGTAAAGGCTAGTTTTCCCGGTGCCGAAGAAATCTGGAGAATACATTCCGCTTCAACGTTTTTAACGTCAGCTTGAATTTTAGATAGATTGGTAATTACAGCCGCTAACGGGAGGTGATAAAAATTTTCAGTTTCCCATGATTCTTTTACACCATCAACCAGTCGGTCAGGATCATGAGGAGTCATGCTTTCAATTTTCTTGATAATCGACTCGTAATCCTGAGGAGCCAGGTTTGTAGCCTGATTTTTGGGATCCTGCATTTCCTTAAAAAGCGACATGAGACGGTCGTGCATTGACATAAGTTTTTTTCGAAGTTCTTTTGCAGAACTTGGTCCATCCATTGGATTGGATTCATCGTCTCCAATTAAATGATGAGTAGGAATATCGTAATTATCTTTTTTATCAAGATACCACATACTCCAACCTTTCTTTTGATCAATGTCTCTGGATATGGAGTCTTTATAGCTCCCCTTTTCTTCGGTTATCTGCACAATTTCCTTTTTGAGTTTATCTATGTATTCATAGGTTTCTTTGGAAATTTTAATTACTTCCTGTGCTTTGGGCACGAAAGGTTGAGCAGCCAGATTGGATTTACTGGATTCTTCCAAGGCATTCTCAAGTCGTTGCGTGTTTTGAGAAAGGTTATAGTTTGTTCGCTCTAAACTTTCATTTACAATGATAAATCCGTTCAGGATATCCTTGGACACGTTCATAGCCAGAAGAGCGGTTAACACGAGGTACATCATGCCAATCATCTTCTGCCTGGGGGTCTCTTTACCACCTGCCATTTCTGAAAATTTTAATTAGTTTTTAAAATTGTTATCTGACCAATATTATTTACCACTTACTCCTTTGTTGAAGTTCATTGCGGACAACATATTGCCGTAAATGTTATTCAACGCAGCTAGGTTGTGAGTAAGATTACCCATTTCTTCACGATATTTTTTGGTGTCGTTAACAGAGCCATGTAAATTTTCTACCAAACTTGAAATATCTTGATAGAATTTACCGGTAGATGCAAGGAAGTCTTTTGAATTTTTGATTTGAAGTTCATACGTTGCATTCAGGGCAGATAAATTTTTTGAAGCCATGTCAATTTGAGTTCCAAGATTTTTGTTCGTCTCTTCATCAATACTTAAACTCATTAATGCATTTGAAGCTTTTGAGTAAGATTCAGAAAGTTTATTCACATTTCCGGTAGCATCATTTAGACTTTTTACGTAGCCACTGGTTGCACTGTGTGCTTCCGACATGTCAGCAATTTTCGACGCATTGGAACTTAGTGTTTGCATGCCTGTACTTAAATTTTCAATTAATGCGTTATCAATACCTGCATTATGAAACTTTTCTGCCAAATTCTCGATGCTTTCCGGTTTATCTTCTTCGGTATGACTCATACCACCTAAAACAGGATAAGCTAATGTCCAGTCAACTTCTTCGTGCGGGATGTCGTAGGCAAACAAAGCGAATAAAAATGCTTCAGTTCCTAATCCGCCAATTAACGCAACTGACGCACCGGGCCAGTGCATAATTTTAAACAAGGCACCAATGATTACTACTGACGCTCCCAGACAGGATGCAAGGTGAAGAAATCTTTTGAATCCTCGTACTTTTGGCAATTTGTGGCTCATGGCTTTTTCTTTTTTTTGGTTTTTATTTGGTTGTTTTGGTTTTTACGGATTAATGCTAAATATCATCGCCTTTGGCGCGGCCAAGATAGGTCATTACACAGCGGAAACCTATATAGCATTTTGAAGTGTCTTGATACTCATAAGTTCTTGCGGATGTTTCTAAATAATATCCAACATCTTTCCATGAACCTCCGCGAATAACTTTTCTTTTCATTGAAATTGGGTCATTGTCTTGAGCTTCGTAAACGTAGTCAGGATTTAAATCGTGTTGAAAATCATATGCTGACTCATCATAAGCATTGCTGGTCCATTCAGACGCGTTTCCGGCCATGCAATATAACCCGAAGTCGTTTGGATTATAGGAGAAAATATGTACTGTATGGAACCCGCCATCGTCGATGTAGGATCCACGCAATGGTTTGAAGTTACCCAGGAAACATCCTCGTGCGTTTCGAATGTAAGGACCACCCCATGGATAAGGGGATAAATCATTACCACCGCGTGCCGCATATTCCCATTCTGACTCAGTAGGGAGACGGAAGTCATTTACGATGGACATTCCATTCGTCATTAAAAAATTATTAAGAAGGAACGAACGCCAAACGCAGAAAGCACGCGCTTGTTTCCAGGAAATTCCGACTACCGGATAATCATCATAAGCCGGATGCCAGAAATACATGTTCGCCATTGGCTCATTGTAGGAATAAGTGTAATCATGCACCCACGCCAGCGTATCCGGATAAACATTAATAACATCCTTAATAATAAATACACTACGATCGAAACCTTTTTTAACAGTTGGTGGCGATAATTGTCCGTTCGGTAATACATCAACGGAGGTAACATTATACCAACCTAAATTTTTTGGATCTTTTGAACCTGGATCTAACTGCGAGTCGCTAACATTTTCACCATTTTTTGTTTTTTCGAACAATTTCGTATTTCCTGTTTGTGGATCGGTAATTGCGGTAGACATATCATTCAAAGTCAAACCATTGATATAATCAGCCGTTTTATAGGCATGATCCTTGTCCCATAGCGGGCCATCTGTCGATTTAAGCGGAATAAAGCGATTAACTTTTTGAGCGGCTTTACGGATGTCAATTCTATAGTACAGAAAGTTTAACTTTCTTGAGTCTATTTCTTTACGATTATAATAGCGTTCAAAAACCGGTAAATAAAGCGGATTGAGAGCAAGCTGGTAGTCGGGATCATCACTGTCCCATTTAATTTTTTCATCCCAATTAAGATAGTATCCCTGAACCGGAACAGCAGGTGCAGCATCAGGATCTCCTTTATACCAAGGAAACATGTCTCTGTAATCATCAATGGAAATCTGGTAATCTTCAGGAACAGGACCATTTTGAGCCAATAGCGTTCTTGCCAAAGAATCACGAACATAATAAACAAACTGGCGATATTCATTATTCGAAATTTCCGTTTCATCAATATAAAAAGCCTGAACGGATACCATTCTTGATTTTTCAGAATGCGAATTCATTACCTGTTCATCACTTGGGCCCATATGGTAACTTCCCATCGGCACATATAATGTCCCAAAAGGATCCGGCTGAAACCATGGCTCACGCCCTTTAACACCCACAAGTTCACCTGTTGACTCATTACATGAACTTAAGACCAATGCAACAATTGCAAGTATGGCTATTCGATTCATAATGGAAGACTTTTTAATTTTATAATTTGTATTAGAGCTACTGGAGCGCAAACTTATAAACATTTTATTAACAATTTTACTTTAACAAGGAACTTTTACTTGAAAATTGAATGTAGGTTAGGATAATTAACATTTTTAACAATTAATCCAATACTCGGTCATTTTCATGTATTGTTTTTATAACAGGTTTTACAACTTTGAAACAATAGTTAATAAATATTTCATGCGTTCCACTACTATAACCTTTAATAGGGGAGGTAGTTACATCGTAGGAATAACCGACCTTCAATGTTCCATTCTTTCCAAAGTCTTGACGAAAACCTAACATGGGTGCAATAGCGTCCTGCATTCTCCAGCTAGCCCCTAACCAGAACATTCTTTTTAACTCGTAGGTTAAATTAACATCAACTTGAGTAACTGCTCCATCATTTTTTACTTTGATATTTGGAGTAAGGGCATGATCTGGATTGCTGAAAACAAATGTATAGCCGCCAACCAGGTAATAGTGGCGCGCCATTCTGAATTGTAAATCGTAGGCAAGGTTTGTATTACCGGTACCGCTAGCTCCTTGTAGTGTTGCACCGGTTAAATGCGATGCTGAAAATCCTACATACATTTTGTTAGGAACAGTGTAGTAAACGCCAAATCCAAAATCAGGTACAAGTTTGTTCAGATTTGGGGCTCCTGTACCACCTTGTAACTGGCCTGTTGGGTTATTGGGAATATTTGGGTCATTTAAGGTTTGAGGAGCGATCCATACACCGTTTATTTGCTTTTGAAGAATACCCGCATCAATTCCTATTGATAAAATGCTGTTTCCATCGGCTCCCATTTGAAAATGTTTAGCAAAAGCCCCTCGTGCAAACCATGTTTTATCAGCTCCCAATTGGTCATTCATTATATTTAGCCCAAAACCGATTCCTCCTAATGCCTGACTATACATATCAAAGCTGAGTAAACCGGTTTTTGGAGCACCCGGAAACGAAACCCACTGCTGACGATACAAAGTATTAACGCAAATACTCTGGTTTGTTCCTGCGTAGGCTGGGTTATAAATTAGACGCGAGTGCATGAACTGAGTGAATTGTGGGTCTTGTTGCGCACGCATCGATAATGAAAGCGTAATTACAAAAGCAACTAAAAGTTGGTTAAGAAAATTTTTTTTCATGGTTAAAAGTTTAAATTCTTCGGTTTTATACTTTCATGAACGGCACGAAATTAATAAAAATAATTATTCAATCAAACTTGACTGACTCCAACAATGTTAAATTTTTCCTTCCCTTTGATGCATTTCATATTTAGTCAGGTTTGGATGTGTTATTTGAAACAAAAAACCCGACACGCTTGGTTGTCGGGTTTATCCAAATAGGGATATAATAATTTTAGTGTTTATGAAGTTTTGCAGATGAAACTGTAAGTGCTTTTCTTCCGCGCTTACGACGGGCAGCCAATACACGCCTTCCATTTGGAGAAGCCATACGCTTGCGAAAGCCATGCTTGTTTCTTCTTTTACGCTGAGATGGTTGAAAAGTCCGTTTCATTTTTCGTGCCTTTAAATTTCGGGCAGCAAATATACATATTTTTAATAATTCGCAAAATTTATCTGATTAAATAAATAGTGTTTTGGGGTTTAATAGTGCTTTAAAGGCGTACTTTTGCTATGAAATTCACTAAATGGCAAAGCAAAGGAAATTACGGTCAGGCGAAATTGATGAAATTCCCAAAGCAAAACTTACTGTTTCAAATTTTAAAAAGTCCTTCCGTCTCTTTTCTTATATACTTCCAAAGTGGAAGTTTTTTTTGGGTTTATTTTTCCTTGCCGGAACTGCCACTGTAGCCTTGGGTTTTCCGGTAAAAAGTGGAGAATTAATAGGTTTGTTTGGAGATACTTCTCTTTCGGCGGAAAAGGCTGAAGTTGAAATGAAAAAGGTATTGGTTTTTTTAATCGGAATTTTATTAATTCAAGGTGTATTTTCTTTTGGGCGGGTAATCATGTTCACCCAGGTGGCAGAAAATATGTTATTTGGCATGCGATCGGCATTGTTCAGTAATTTGATGAAGTTGCCGATGGGGTTTTACTCTAAAAGTCATGCGTCGGAACTCAATAGTCGTATTAGTGCCGATATCAATGTTATTGGAGAAGCTTTTACAATCAGTGTAGCTGAATTCATTCGTCAGTCGGTTATTGTAATAGGGGGCACGTCTGCCCTTTTTTATTACGGGAAAGGAATAATAGCTCTTAAATTTTTATTTATTATACCTCCGATTGCATTTATTACCGTATACTTTGCCCGAAAAATTCGCAAGTTTTCCAAAGAATTACAAGATAAAATTGCCCAGTCGAATGTAGCGGCCGGAGAAGCGATAAGCGGAATAGCGAACGTGAAATCATTTACAAATGAAAATTACGAAGTAAAAAGGTACTTGAACTTAATTACCCTAACCAGACAATTTGCCTACCGATACGGATTTCTGCGTGGTTTATTTTTTACTTTCATTATTACCTGTTTGTTTGGCGGTATTATTTACATAATCTGGAGCTTATTTTTATTGAAGATGCAAGGAGGGATCGATCCTTACTCGCTTGGTAAGTTTTTAATGCTGTCAATGTTTGTGGCTGCCAGTATCGGTGGTTTACCCGAGCAAATTGCTGCGGTTCAACGCGCCATGGGTGCTACTGAACGTGTTTTTGAATTAATAGATATAACAGGGGAAGATATACGCATTTCGGAAAACATCAATCCTAAACCCATAAATGGCATCGTTGAATTCAGGAACGTATCTTTTTATTATCCCACCCGACCCGATTTTTCTGTTTTGAAAGAGGTTTCTTTTACCGGAGAAAAAGGGCAAACCATTGCATTAGTAGGTCCAAGCGGTTCCGGGAAATCAACAATTGCGGCCTTGATCCTTCGGTTTTATGATCCAATAGTCGGAACAATATTAATTGACGGAAAGGAATCTTCTCTTTTCGATTTAACTGAATTGCGCCAAAATATGGCCATTGTGCCTCAGGACGTGGTTTTATTTAGTGGAACAATAAAAGAAAATATCGAATACGGTAAACCTGGAGCTACCACAGATGAAATTGTTGAAGCCGCACGTAAAGCAAACGCAATACAATTTATCGAAAGCTTTCCTCAACAATTTGATACATTGGTCGGGGACCGAGGAATTCAGCTCTCCGGCGGACAACGTCAACGCATAGCGATTGCCCGTGCGGTTCTAAAAAATCCATCCATTCTCATTTTGGATGAAGCGACCTCCTCACTCGATTCTGAATCAGAAAAAATAGTTCAGGAAGCATTGGATAACCTGATGCAAGGGCGTACATCAATAGTAATTGCCCACAGGCTGTCGACCATCCGTAACGCCGATAAAATAATTGTTCTTGATCATGGGTGTGTAAAGGAAACCGGTACTCACGAAGAACTCATTTCAATTAAGGATGGATTATACAAAAGCCTTTGCAAGCTTCAGTATGAGATCAACCAATCCTGATTAGTTATAACTCAATTTCGTCTTATTCCTCTTTTATTCAAGGCCTTTCTATACATTTCAGCATATTGAAGGTGCTGCTCATAGGTTGAACTGAAATTTGAATAACCGTTCAACTCAGGCTTAGCACAAAAATACAGGTAATTACTCTTTTCATAATTCAAAACCGATAAAATCGAAATCTCACTGGGAAAACTCACAGGGCCGGGCGGAAGACCCTTGTATTTGTAGGTGTTATAAGGCGAGTCAACTTTAAGATCGTTAAAACTTAATCGCTGAATTGAAAAATCATTAAGTGCATAAATTACTGTAGGGTCCGCTTGAAGCAGCATATTTTCTTTTAAACGATTCATGTAAACACCAGCTATTTTTCTTTGCTCACTTTCAATGTTCGATTCGCAATAAACAATTGAAGCCAAGGTCAAAACTTGGCCTTTATCCAATGAAAATTTCTTGAGTTTTACCTTTTTCTCACTGTTCCAAAATGCAGAATCAATTTGAAACATGAAGTCAAAAAAATCTTCAATTTCAGTAGCCCATGACAATTCATATTTACCGGGATGAATTATTGTGGCGAGCGTATTTGGATTAACGTCAAATTTTTTTTCCAACAATTCCTCATTTTGGGTAAAGGAAGAAATGGCGGTTTCGTTGATATTAAATTTACCGCATAATTTTTCGTAAAGCTGCGGCAATGTTCGTATGGTATAATTAATTGTAAGACTTACTTTTTCTTCTTTCCCTTGTTTTAGCATTTTTATGAATTGTCGGTTACTCATGCCTTTGGTAAGCCGGTATTTTCCGGGGTGAATACAATCTTGAAGATGTAGACGTTGGGCATACCATGAAAAGGATGTAATATCGTGTACAAAATTTTTTTCTTCGAGAATTTTAATCAAACCATCAAAGTCAGTGTTTTTTGGAATATAAAGAAAGGATTCATTTTTTTCGTTAAAGATGATGTTGCTGCGAAAAATAAATTTCCACGCAAAAAATCCGCCGCCGAATAAAATCAGGAAAAACAACCAAACAAAAATCTTTTTAAGCAATCCTGATTTCTTTTTTTTAGCCATGAATTTTATTTTATTTGATTTAATTCTTTTAAAAGTGAAGAGGATGGAACGGCTTTTTTTAGTTTTGTAAATAAAAGTTCGAATTCTTTATGTCTTCCTGAAATTTTTAATTGCTGAAACAAAGCGAAAATCATTTGCTGCGTTCGCTTGTTCCCATTTTCAATTTTTAATGCAGTTATCAGCAAGGAACCTCCTTCCGGAAATTTATTTTTTAAAATCTGCATTCCGCCAAAGTTTAGCAACGCTTTGATATTATCCGGGTCAATTCGTAAAGCGGTTTGGTAGTTGTTTTCGGCTGAAATAAAATCGTTATCTAATGCGTCCAGATAACCGAGATTTGTAAACGCCTTGGCATCTTTAGGATAATCCATTATTATTGATGTAAATAATTTTCTTGCAGATGATTTATTTCCAAGGTGCATTTCACAAACTCCCAATTTGTTCCTGAATTCAAGATGATAAGGGGCAAGTTGAACACTTTGTTCCAAAAATAATTTTGCGATTTTGACATTTCCAGATGATAAAAATGCTTCAGCAGCTCTATAGCAAGTCCAGGCAGCATTATTTTCAATATTTTCGGAGTTGGTTAGTTTTTTCAATACAGAATCGGTGCCGATAAAAATAATTTTGTTTTTTATCCCCTCAAAATCTTTTTGGTTGAATAGTAATTGTACAAAAGCATGGAACTTTTCAGAATCAGTTATTTGACCCAGGTATTTTTTAGCAGAATCCAAGAAACGGATCTGAGGATCGAATTTTTCAAAGTGATTAATGTACGCTTTGGCAATAGTAGTTGAATCCGGATTTGGGTTGTTGATTGATTTAAGTCCGAGAAATTCTCGAAGTTTTTTTTGACCTTCATTGCTAATTTTTTTTCGGATGTAATGATCATGTATACTGACATGCGGGATGTCGGAGGAACCGCTTTTAGGCATATGACAGGAGATACAATTATTTTTATTTTTTTTCAATTCAATTGCATTATCTGTGCAAACAGGTTGTTTGCCCAAACTATGGCAATTTGAACAAGCCGAATTAAAATTTTCATTAGATGTTTTCCGTACGCTGATATGCGGATTGTGACAAGTAACACAAGTGAGCGCGTCTTTAAACGGACGAAGGGAATTTTTTTTCGATGCACTTTGCTTTAATGATTCAACGAAACATTTGCTTTGTTTTAACCGGTCAGCATGAGACGCCATGATAAAATCATTTTCGCTATTCGAATAACGCGGCAGGAAAACCGAAATGTACTCATTGAGTTTCATGCCGGGTTTGAAATCAAACCAAGATTTTCCATTAGCAAGAATTGCGTTTCCTTGTAAATGGCATCGCATACAAACATCAAACTGACGCTCTATGGGAAGTTTTGCAGGATTTACGATCGAATAATCAATTTCTTTTGAAGTATCAACCAATTGTTGATTCGATTTTTGTTGAACATGTATTGATCCCGGCCCATGGCATCTTTCACAATCAATTCCGCTAGGTACACTAGAAAATTTATTCTCGCTTCCTGTAACAAATTCAGGAAAAGCATTGTGGCAACTCATACATTCTAAACCGATGAGCCTGCTGAAGCGAGAATTTTTTCCATTTTCAAATCCCGGCGGCATGTCCCATTTTCCTTTTTGAGTATAAAATGTCATCGGTGCCTGATTTAAATATCCATTTGTATTTATTAGATGCGAATTTGTGTGTTGACCAGATCCAATGATAAAATCAACTTTTTCAAGTCGCTTATGAACCGTGTCTTTTCCCTCCATTCTAAATTCGAGAATATAAATTGTGTCTTTTTTACGAAATGCTTGATAGGAATAATTCCTTGTAAAATCATGAATCACCGGATGTGAAAAATCTGCTGCACTGTTTTTGGATAAGGCAGATCCAATTGAACGCCCCATTCCGGTTTCCATAAAGGTGTTGTATATATTTTCGTGGCAAAGGCGACAAGTTTGCTTCCCAACATATCTGGCACTAGCATTATGGTTCAGCCAAGGTGAGGAAGCTGAATTTTCAGAATTTTTTATCTCGTCTTTTTTTTCATTACACGAAAAAAGTAAAAGTGCAACAGTCGCGAGTATAATGGGGTTTAGAAAAAAATTCCTGACAAAAAAAATCATTCAGAGTTTTTCAGTAAATAAAGGTACAAACCTATGTCGGTTTTTTTAATGAATTTAAATTTTGATTTTTCAAAAAATTTGATGCTGATAGTATTTAAAGGATGAATGAGACTTTCAATTTTATTCAGGCCCAATTTTTGAAAAATAAAGCGGATCGTATAATTTATGGCTTCAAAACCATAACCCATTTTTCTGTATTTTTTCTCGATAATGATTCCGATTCCGCAACTTTTATTGGCTTGATTATAGTCAAACAAGTCAACGCATCCTATCACCTCATGATTATCGTTTTTACATACCATAAGTCGCAGTTGCCTTTCAAGTAGTAGGTCGTGCCGGTTATTTACTATCCAATCACGAATGTCATTTCGGGTCAAACGATGCTTGTGGTAATTAACAAATTCGTATTCAGGATTATTTTCCCATATAAAAATTAATTGGTCATCGCCTTTTTTTACGGTGCGTAAGTGAATATGAGGCCCTTCAATCATGAAGTTGTTTTTATTTTAATATAGTCATGAATTTTTTCGGTAGTGTAGATTGGGAATTCGTAAGTGTGAAATTCAACGTTTTTTTTTAAATTAAAAAACATTGAGTAGGCCTCAATTAAAAGTGATTGTTCTTTTAAAATCGGAATAAGTTCAAAAATGAAATTATAGGAGATGGAATTTATGAAATAGGCCTCTTGAAAAAATAATTTAATCGGGGAGAGACAGGTAGTATTTTCTGTTCCAGCCCTCTTAAATTGATTCAGGTAAGAATTAAATAATTCTTGAAGGTAATTTATTGAATAAACGGGATGATTTTTAATTTCAATAAAAACGCATGGAGAACTAAGAATTTTCATTTTTTTTAATAGCACATCTATTCGAACATTGATTTCTTGACCTTTATGTGATAATGAGGAATAGCTATTCTTAAATAAAATTCCAATGTGTGGTGGTGCATTTAAGGCATTTGTAATAACTATACTTATTCCTTGTAAAAGCGTTTCTGAATTTTCTATCGCCTTACATTGAAGGTTTGTGTTTTTCATTTCATCTCAGTTCAATGCGTCCCTCAAAAACGAATGTGGCGGGACCTGAAAGGTAAACATGATTATAGTAACCGGGGATAGCATTTTCAAATTTCACATTTAATTTTCCTCCGGGTGTTACTACTTCAATATTATTTTTAGTTATTTTACCTAAATGATGCGAAACGATTGCAGCTGCAGTAACACCTGTACCACATGATAACGTTTCATCTTCTACTCCTCGTTCATAGGTTCTTACGAATAGCCTTTCATTATTGATCTCAACAAAATTTACGTTAGTACCTTTGTCGGAGAATTGATCATTATAACGGATTTTTCTTGCTTCATCAAAAACCGATAATGTTTTTAAGTTAGACACAAAACAAACAACGTGAGGTGACCCCGTATCTGCCAAAAAGTAATTTCCAAAATTTTCAATTTCATCTACGTTTTTCATTCTGAGGTTTATTACGTTTTCATCGCAAGTTGCTTGGTGTAAACCATCAATAGCCATAAAACAGGCAGTTTTTTCAAACAGGTTAAGTTTTCGGGCCAGCGCTGTAATACATCGTCCGCCGTTACCACACATACTGCTCTCATTTCCGTCAGCGTTAAAGTAAACCATTCTGAAATGGCAACCGTTTTCATTTTCCAGTAAAATCAATCCGTCGGCACCCACACCAAATTTTCTATCGCAGAGTTTTATAATTTGAGTTGTTGTAAGTGCTAATTTCTGTTCACGATTGTCAATAATAATAAAGTCATTACCGGTTCCCTGATATTTGGAAAATGTGATCAGCATGCGGTTAATTCAACCTCGCAAGAATTGAACTTTCGTTCACTGGTTCCATCTTTTTAAAATCATTGCTGTATACCAATTTGAAAATTCCGAAATTGTTTTTTAAGTAAAAGGCATCATCAAGTTTTACAATTTCTAAATCCTGTTCCGGTTGGCCGTAAAGAACAACTTTATTTCTTGACATACGATACCCTTTTGAATTAAGAGGGGTTTTCCAGAATTCGATAATTACAAAATCACCTGAAGATTTTTCTTCTATTCCTGCCAGTTTACCTATTGCTGAATCTTTGGAAGTCGTCAGTTTGTCACGTTCTGTTTTTATTCGGATATTTTTTATTCCTACTAATTCTTCTTTAAGAACTGTAATATTTTCATCTATTGTTGCAGTGGAAAAATTTACTATTGAATTGGAATCCGGTAACTGCGTTTTTTGGTTCGAAAGTTTTCGTTTACTTTTTAGATTTTTTGAGGAGGGGGATTTTTCAGTTTGTTTTTCATTAACATCCAATTCCTGTTCTGCAGGGTTTTCGGACGTAAAACTAGATTTCTCACGAAATTGAAAGTTTCGGATATATTCATCAAGTTTGAAAATAAAAGCTGAGGAAGCAATCAGCAAACCAACCGTGACGCCGAATACAAAGGGCGATATTTTTTCTTTGAATTTTGCCATGTTTGCCTACGAGTTTAGCTCATCAAATTTACATAAAAATAAACCTTGAAAAAAAGAACATCGCTCAATTTAAAATTGGATTTTTTGACATTTTTTCCATGTTAAGCAATGTTAAGGCTTCTACCAGTACCTGTTTTTTGAAATTAACTTTGCGTTATTAAAAAAAATTCAGTATGAAAAAAATTGTGTTTTCATTAATTATTGCCATCACAGGAGGCGCCTCAGCGCTATTCGTAGAAAAGTATTTCGATGAACATTCAGCATTAAATTCTTCAATTCAACTTCATGGCCAACTTCCGGTTCATTCCACTACTTATTCAGCTGATTTGGCCGGTGTCGAAGTTGATTTCACACGTGCAGCGGAATCCTCAGTAAATTCAGTTGTACACATTAAAACTCAAGGCGAAGAGGAACAACCCTTTGCCAATGACCCATTTTATCAATTTTTTTATGGTCAGCGGAAGCCCCAAATTCATCAGGGTAGTGGTTCGGGAGTTATCATCAGCAATGATGGATACATTGTAACAAATAATCATGTAATTGAGGGTGCCGACAAAATTGAAATTGTATTAAATGACAAAAGATCATTTGTTGGTGAAGTGTTAGGTAAGGATCCAACCACAGATCTAGCACTGATTAAAATTGATGCGAAAGATTTGCCTGTTCTTATGTATGGAAATAGTGATAATGTTAAAGTTGGTCAATGGGTGCTTGCAGTTGGTAATCCTTTTAATCTTACATCAACAGTAACTGCCGGCATTATAAGTGCAAAAGGAAGGAATATTAATATTTTGGAAAATGATCCTGAAAACGGGTTATTTCCGATTGAATCGTTCATTCAGACTGATGCAGCAGTAAATCCGGGCAACAGCGGAGGGGCACTGGTGAATTCAAGCGGAGAGTTGGTAGGGATAAATTCTGCTATTGCGTCAAATACCGGATCTTACGCAGGATATTCATTTGCCATTCCAGTTAATATCGTTAAGAAAATCGTTTCTGATTTGATTGAGTTTGGTACTGTTCAACGTGCTTTTATCGGGGTTAGTATTCGTGACATTGACGCTGCATTTGCTGAAAAGTCAGGACTTAAAATATTGAATGGGGCATATGTTAACGAATTAACCGATGGAGGTGCTGCAGAAGAGGCTGGGCTTAAGGTAGGTGATGTAATTACAGAAATTAATGGAAACGCTGTAAAAAATGTTGCAGAATTGCAGGAACAGGTAGGGAAATTTCGTCCGGGGGATAAAATTGCAGTAGTTGTCAAGCGTGGGTCAGATTCAAAAACGATCTCTGTCACATTAAAAAATAAGAATGGAAATACTGAAGTGTTAGGTAAATCAGCATCGACAACCATGGGTGAAGGATTTCAATTACTTGGCGCAAATTTTGAATCTTGCTCGACAGAGGCATGTAAGAAATACGGAATAAACGGAGGAGTACAGATTACCACGTTAAAGGCAGGAAAATTAGCTGCTTCTGGAATAAAAGCGGGTTTTATAATCATTTCAATAGACAATAAAAAGGTGAAAAGCGTTGATGAATTGGAATCAGCATTAAAGTCAAAATCCGGTGGAACCCTTATTCAAGGCATATATCCGAGTGCTCCTGGTAAAACTTTTTATTATGGCATAGGTTTATAGCATTAATATTTAGTAAGTAGCAAATGATTTTGTAAGAAAAGTGTAATTTTTTATCAAAAGCACGTTAAATAAGGCTAGTTATAGGTTTGAGGTATTTTGAAAAGCCGGCCTTAAAACATAAATTTGTGGAAAATAATAACCAAATAAAATAAAATGAGGCAGTTAAAAATCACGAAATCAATCACCAATCGCGAGAGTGCATCGTTAGATAAATATTTACAGGAAATAGGTCGCGAGGAGTTGATTACGGCGGAAGAGGAGGTAAGTCTTGCAAAACGTATTAAAGAGGGAGATCAATGGGCGCTAGAAAAACTGACACGCGCTAATTTGCGTTTCGTTGTATCTGTATCAAAGCAATATCAAAATCAGGGTTTGAGTTTGCCTGATTTAATTAATGAAGGAAACTTAGGATTAATAAAAGCTGCACGTCGTTTTGATGAAACCCGAGGGTTTAAATTTATTTCATATGCAGTTTGGTGGATTCGTCAAAGCATCCTTCAGGCTTTGGCTGAACAATCCCGTATTGTTCGATTACCCTTAAATCAGGTTGGGTCATTAAATAAGATTAACAAGGCGTTCAGTAAGTTGGAACAAGAATTTGAACGCGAGCCCAGTGCAGAGGAATTATCAGAAATTTTGGATTTACCAATTGATAAAGTTGCTGACACCATGAAAGTAAGTGGGCGCCATGTTTCTATGGATGCTCCTTTTGCAAATGGTGAAGAAAGTACTTTATTAGACGTACTGGTAAATGGAGATTCACCAAGGGCTGATATCGGACTAATGAATGAATCATTGAGCCGTGAAATTGATCGCGCTTTAAGTACCCTGACCGAACGTGAACGTGATGTGGTAAAATTATTTTTCGGAATTGGGGTTACGCATGGTTTAACTCTTGAGGAAATCGGTGCTAAATTTGATTTGACACGCGAACGTGTCAGGCAAATTAAAGAAAAAGCTATTCGTAGACTACGCCATAGCTCCCGCAGCAAACTATTAAAAACCTACTTGGGTTAGTAGTTCATTCTAGATTTTATTGTACGACAGGGCCATTAACGGCCCTGTTTTCGTTTATATCCTGTTGAAATTTTATAATCATTTTTGACGCCCATCATTAGATTATTCGTGATAGCTATCGCTATAAATTTTTAATTTTGTCATTCAAAAATATTTTAACCTTATGCACACCGCTGTAAAAAATGAAGATCCTCATCAAACTCAATTAAACGGCTGGATTAATCAGGAAAAAGCTGCGCTTGATTTAATAAACGTAACCGGAAAGTTGTGGTTTGAAAAATCGATTGAATTGGTACTTTTTAGGAATCAATTAGTTGACAGAAGTACTAGTCAAGTAATGAATTTACATCAATATGCTAAGGACATAGTTAAAAAACCGATTACTGTAAATGCCACACTTGATTTGGCAACAGCGATTTACGACCTAAATGTTTCGCCCTCGCGTTTGGATATTGGAAAACTTGCATTTGAATGGATGCAGGAGCCTACATTGAGCGCAGCAGACTTTATCCGGAATAAACTTTCCGATTATATGGGTAAAAAAGATATTATTTCTCCTAAGGATGTGGTATTGTTTGGATTTGGAAGGATTGGCCGTTTGGCAGCTAGGGAGTTGATAACTCAAGCCGGAAAAGGGCAACAATTACGATTGCGTGCAATTGTAACAAGAGGTAACAGTGACGAAGAAATTGTGAAACGTGCTGACTTATTAAGAAATGATTCTGTGCATGGGCCATTCCCCGGAACTGTTATTGAGGATTTAGAAAAGAAAGTTTTAATTATAAATGGCCATACAGTACACATGATTCATGCAGATAAGCCTGAATCTGTCGACTACACCCAGTATGGTATTTCAAATGCCTTGTTAATTGATAATACCGGTGCCTGGCGGGATCGAGAAGGCTTATCACGGCATTTGCAGGCAAAGGGTATAGAGAAGGTTTTATTAACAGCCCCTGCAAAAGGAGATATACCCAACATTGTTTATGGCGTGAATCAGGATACACTTAAAATTAACGAGGAAAAAATTTTCTCAGCAGCATCCTGTACTACCAATGCCATCATGCCAATTTTATACATAATCGATCAAGAATTCGGTGTAAATAGCGGACATATAGAAACAGTACATTCGTATACAAACGATCAGAATTTATTGGATAATTATCATAAAAAATACCGTAGAGGAAGATCTGCGGCCTTAAATATGGTAATAACGGAAACCGGAGCTGAAAGTGCATTAAAAAAAGTACTGCCACAATTGTCTGGAAAATTCACTGCCAATTCGGTACGTGTTCCAACCCCGAATGTGTCACTTGCTATTTTAAATATTAATATTAACAAAGAGGTTACCAAGGAGGATGTTAATGAAATTATACGCGGATACGCCCTTGGTGGTAATCTTGTTGAGCAGATTCAGTTTTCCTTCAGCAATGAGCTTGTTTCAACGGACGTAATAGGCAACCCTTGCGCTTCTGTGTTCGATAGCCAGGCAACCATTGTTTCACCAAATAAACGAAGCGTGGTTATGTATGTTTGGTATGACAACGAGTATGGATATACGCGTCAGGTTATACGTCTGTCTAAAAAAATTGCAGGCGTTCGTAGATTGATGTATTATTAATCACCAATTGTTTTTATAATTCTTGGTATTGTTATTATGAAAAAGTCACTATGAAAAATCAACTCTTAGTTTTGAATGTT
>OMJH01000121.1 GCA_900299295.1 Bacteroidota bacterium | reverse complement strand
GCGAATGGTGGAACTTATCTGTATAGCACCTTATAAGGTTTGCAACACTAATTTGAAAGTCATTTTCCGAACCTGTGTATTTCTTAAATTCTGATTTATCTTTTTTCATAGAATTACATTTTTCTTCTTCATTATCAGATAGTTATTTATAACAAATATAGACTTAGCCGCAAGTTAGGCGCAAGCACTACTGAGTACTTCCACACATAACTCTTTCGGTATTTTAGATCGTTCATAACTCCCTTTTCTGCCTTGCGTTCCTGTCTTACTTCCTCTTGGGGCAGGTTGGTGATGGCAGTTTTTATTTCCATTGTGGCAAACTTTTTTCGGCTTCCAGTTTTCGCTGTTAGTCCAAATGTCCGTAGGTTTTGCTCGATTATCTCCATATTGGCAATACCATATTGTGTGCCTTTTGAACTCCTGCATAAACGGCATTTTACGAAGCATCCCTCTTGGATTTTCGATAAAGAATACCAGCTTTGGGTTTATCTTCAACCACTCCTTAATCAGTCCGATAAAATGCCTATTCACCTGATCGCACTTTTTAGCATAATCACTCTTTGGCTCTGTTCCGTTTCTATGTGTGCTTATCGCTGCAATCGTGTATGTAGTGCAATCAGGCGAAGCCCATACTACATCAGGTACAAAAGGCACATCTTCTTTTTTCATATTGCCAATATCAATGGCTAAGTCAATGCCTTCAAAAGTTTGCCAATCCACACTAAAAACTTTCATTCCTAATTGTTCGCCAACCTGCCCCACTGATCTACTGCCGGCAAAGAGTTCTACCAATTTAACCGTGCCTGCGCCTAACATATCATTGGCGTAAGCCATTTTATTATCTAAGGTATTCACTTCGTTCATGTCTTTTTTATTAATGTCCTGTCGCCAATGATCCACCGTTATATGCCATTGCCGTTCTCCGATTGAAGTTCGCCGATGCGGCAGCACATAACATAAAAATTACTTACATTCTCCAAAACCAATTACCTTTTAAATGCTTTCTACCTTCCGGATAAAATTCTGCTTTATCAAAAGCTATCCACCATAACTCAAGTTTCCAAATATAAAATATTCTTTGTGCTACATTTGCATACATAATTTGTTTATTCGTTTGCGATTTGTAATAAAATATCTGCAAGGTTCGCCAATTTTGCTTATTGGTTTTATTTCAACCATTTTAAAATCTTTTTATAATTATCTTCCGTAACATCACCAAATTTCAGAATCCTGGATATTGCCGTCTGATGCACGCCGGTAGCCTCAGAACATTTCTTTTTGCTTCCAACACCCGCCAAAGCGAATTTGACTTTAAGCGAATCCATTTCTTTTTTTGATAGTTGCATAAATTATTTTTTGGCAAAATTACAAAATAAAGGCAATACAAACGCAATTTGTTAATAAATAAATTTATAAATTTCTAACTATTTGATAATCAAATACATAAATTTATTTATAAAAATATTTATAAACAATAATGAAATATAATGAAAAGTATATTAATTTTACAGTCATGAAAATTCAACTAAAAACAAACGAAGAGGCAAAAAATTTTCTTCGTGGTGTATTCGCTGAAATAGGTCATTATGACCACTCAGCAAAAACCGAAATAGATTTCAAAATAATGGACTTTCCGACACACGGTGGATTCAAAATAATTGTTTCCGTGCCTTACGAAGAAACTGATGACGATATTTTCTTTAGGGATGAAGAAACGTTTATAGATTACAATACAACGATTGAGGATATTCATAATTTGATTTATGAATTGCTTGAAATTTATTTTAGGGAAATGCGTAAATTCAGTTTGTTATGATTTTGACGCAAAAATATAAAGTGAAAAATAAAGCTACCGGATTATGGGAGTGGCGCGAAAAGAAAGAGGAAATTAAATTTGTAAATGGTGTTGAAAAAGGATTAGACACTTACTTTCTAAAGAATAATACAATTCAAAAATCAATAATAAATCTTAATCCGAATACAAAATGAGAAAAGAATACAAGTTCAAAAAAACAGACGAAATAAATGTGATAATGACACCACAGACGGCACTGATTGAAGTCAGGGAATTTTATTCAACCAAACAAACGCAGCAATTTGCCCTAATACGCGGAGTATTGTTGCCACCTCTTTTCGATTTTGAAACAATTTTAAAAACAAATAAAAACTAAACAGATGAACGGCAAAGAAGAAATGTTAACCGAAATTGAGCGACTGTCAGACAGGCTCGAAAATTACAGAGCAATGAATACTGCTCTGAATGATTTGACAAAAACATCTGAGGAACTTTTGAATGAATACCGAAAGGTAAAAATTCAAAATGATTTGGAAATTGTACAACTCAGGGCTGAGAATGAGAAATTGAAAGAAGTTCTAAATGAATACATCAAAAACGAAAAAGCAAAATGAAAAAGCTGATTGAACTTTGGAAACTTTTTTCATCTAATAAAAAAGAAAAAGTAAATCCATTTTCTTTAAAAATTGAAACTGATGATTCTGGCATTTCTATTCGTGTTTATCACAATGGAATGTTTTACGCGAATGCCTTTATAACGATTATGAAAAACGTTTCTGAATCAGAAAAAACGGTACAAAAAATAAAGTTTATCAATTCGGTTAAAATGATTTATGACTTATAACATGAAACGTTACGAAAAGATGATTGATGAAAGAACGAACACCAGGTATTTATTAGGGTCAAAAGTCAACAACCTTGAAAAGCTGATTATCGAAATGGCAAAAAAAGGAATGAGCACGGTTGAATTGGAACGGGAGATGTGGGAAGAAACCCATCAATATTTACTTACAACAGAAAAAACTCAACACCCTAAACACATACTTAATTATGTTTTATAACACAATCCACGCTGAAGGCGCACAGCTTCATTTATTTGAATCCCTCGCGAAGTCTGATGAGGCTGCAATATTGCAACTTTACAAAATAACCAAGAAACCGATGTGCTGGTTTGAGGTGAAAAATTATTTCCCGAATATGAATGAATGCAGTTTGAAAAGGGCAATCACTAATCTGAAAAATAAAAGTCAACTAAAAAAAACAGACATAAAAATATTGGGTTCTTTCGGGAAACCTTGTTATAAATATCAAATAATTTAATTACAAACAAACAAATAAAAAACAAACAACTATGATTAATGCAACAAACGAAGGTGGCAAGACATTTGCCCCAATTGCGCTAGGTACTTATCCGGCACGCTGTTACTCAATGGTACACATCGGTACTGTTACCGAAGAGTATCAGGGAGAAAAAAAAGAACAAAACAAAGTTCGTATCACGTGGGAACTTCCAACCGAACTAAAAGAGTTTAAAGAAGGACAAGGCGAGAAACCTTATGTAATTTCAAAAGATTACACCCTTTCACTACATGAAAAAAGCAACTTGCGCCAAACATTAAAGTCGTGGAGGGGGAAAGATTTTACAGAAGATGAGGCGCGAAAATTTGATATAACAAAACTACTTGGCGTTGCCTGTATGCTATCAATAGGCAACAAGGAAAGAAATGGAAATGTTTATGCTGAGATTACAGCCGTTACACCACCGATGAAAGGTTTGTCAATCCCCGCACAAATTAATCCGACTTTTGAATTTAATTATTCTGAGTTTGATTTTAATAAATTCAACACTTTGCCTGAGTGGATTCGTAAAAAAATGGAAACTACGCCAGAATACAAGAAAGCAGTTAGCCTTGAAATGAATGCAGACGAGATTGAACGGCAAAAATATGAGGAAAGCCAAAGTGAAGAAAGAAAGGGTGCAGGGGCTAAAGTTATTAATGATTTACCATTCTGAAAATGATTTTAGCGACAACTGAAATAAAAGCGGAGAAAAAAACAGCAATGTTCTCCGCTTCGCGCATTAGCGAACTTCTTGCTGGTGGAGAAGGTAAAACTCGTAATAAATACATCTTGGATTTAGCCATGCAAGAAATAGGAATTGAAAATGATTTTGATACCAAAGAAATGAGGCATGGAATTATTAATCAAATTAATTCTTTTGAACAAATAATAAAACCAAAATATAAATCAGCAAAATGGCTCGATGTGTTTATTCCGATTAATGAGTATTGCGGTGCTTCTCCCGATGCAACTATTTTTGGGAATATTCCGGTTGACATGAAGTGTCCT
>OMJH01000120.1 GCA_900299295.1 Bacteroidota bacterium | reverse complement strand
TAATTTGTTTTTGTTTCGTGTTCTAGCGATGAAAACATAAGAATTGAAATCACGTAAAAGCGAATTTTAGAAATAAAATGAAATTGATTAGCGGAAAAGGAATTTTTTCTCTTTTAGGTTGTATACTTACAAAAATCTGTTTTTCCCAAACGATTTGGTCCGTAGGTCCAATGTTGCACGTAAACATTGGAAATCATAAAGCAAAATGTTCATGGAACGTAGAGGCAGCTTACTGGAATTTTACCGGTTTCCCTTGGAGCATTGATATGGCCATGGAGTTTGAAAAGAAAAAAACGAGAATTTATAGCGAGGCACAAACAGGAATTGGTGTCGGGGGCATTTCTTTTGGGCCTGTGCTGGAAGTTAATCGCGAGGATAAAAAAATGAATCTTGGCTGGCAAACTTCTTTGTGGGGAAATTATTATTTGGGATTCGATTTGAGGTATCGAAAAATTGGCGGGATATCTTTTTTTGCTCCCGGAACTTACTTGAAGATTCCTTTTAATCCAAGAGATGAATTTGGAGAGCCTATTAAATCTGATGGTAATTCATGGGACAGCTGGGACGATTAGAAAATAATTTATTTTTCCATTTCTAAATTAAAAAACACAAAGCTCCAGATGTCGGTAAACTCATCTATAAGTTTTGATGTTGGTTTACCGCTGCCATGTCCGGCATTTACATCTATTCGAATGAGTGTTGGATTTTTTCCTGTTTGATTCGCCTGCAAGGTGGAAATGAATTTAAAAGAATGTGCGGGCACCACACGGTCGTCGTGATCGCCCGTAGTAACAAGCGTCGCGGGATACTCCGCCTTTTTAACGTTGTGCAGCGGCGAATACCGAACAAGGCAATCGAATTCTTCTTTGTTTTCACTTAGTCCGTAATCAGTACTCCAGGCGCGACCAATCGTAAACAAATGATAGCGCAGCATGTCAAGTACCCCAACGGTAGGAATACAAACCTTGGCAAGATTCGGTCGCTGTGTCATCACCGCGCCAATCAGCAGTCCGCCGTTACTTCGTCCGTGGATGGCCAATTTTTCAGAGCTTGTATATTTTTCTCGAATGAGATATTCTGCTGCAGCAATAAAGTCGTCAAATACATTTTGTTTGTTGCATTTGATTCCTGCTTTATGCCATTGCTCGCCGTACTCATCGCCACCGCGAATGTTGGCAACGCAGTAAATCCCTCCTGCTTCAAGAAACACAGTTCTATCGATGCGAAATTCAGGAGCATAATGACTTTGGAATCCGCCGTAACCAAAAAGAAAACACGAATTATTTCCGTTCAATTCGATTCCTTTTTTGTGGGTGATGAACATGGGAATTTTCGTGCCATCTTTGCTGGAATAAAAAACCTGCTTTGTTTCATAGTCATCACTTTTAAATGAAATAACCGGAGCGAAAATCCGCTTGGATGTCCCGACGTTTCCGTCGTAAAAATAAACGTTGTCAGGAGCAGTAAACGATACAACAGAATAAAACGCATTGTTTTCTTTTCGTGATGAATTCCATCCGTTTACGGTACATAGGCCTTTTAATGAAATTTCTTTTAAGCGTTTTCCGGAGTAATCATGCACATAAAGTTTTGACGACACATCGTGAAGATAATGGCTGATCAATTTATCTCCCATGAAGTTCACGGATTGCAGTACATCTTTTTCTTCAGCAATTACTGTTTGCCAGTTCTCCCGTGCAGGGGTTGAAATTGAAAATTTCATCAGTCTGAAATTCGGCGCATTCCAATTGGTTCGGATGTAAATTTCATCTCCTGTATTATCAATGATTTCGTATTCATTTTCAAAATTATCTACCGGAGTTATCCATTCACCGCCATTTTTCAAATCGCGCAACATAAAGGATTGTCCGCTTGTACTTTCACTTGAATAAATAATCAAGAATTGTTCGTCTTCGGTTACTGCCGCCGAAAAATTTCTGTCGGGATGCGATTTATCTTCCTTTACCAACTGATCTTTTTCCTGTACTGTCCCCAACTTGTGATAGTAAACTTTATGGTTTTGATTTTTTTGTGTGTACGCTGTGTTTTTTTCCGGCGCATCATAACGACTGTAATAGAATCCGTTTCCTTGCCACGCAATGGAAGAAAATTTTACCCATTCTATTTTATCCGAAAGTTCTTTACCTGACGCAACATCCATAACATGAATTTCTACCCAGTCACTTCCGGCTCGCGATACACCAAAAGCCATATAGGCGTTGTCATTGCTGAAAGCGTATCCGCTTAAGGAAGCAGTTCCATCTGCTGAATAAGTATTCATATCAAGAAATACTTTTTTCTTATCGAGCAACGATTTCTGGACCATCATCACGCTCTGATTTTTTAAACCATCATTGTAGAATGAAAAAATACGTTCGCCTTTTTTAAATGGGGTGCTCATTTTTTCAAAATTCCAAAGTTCAGTCAGTCGTTCTTTTATTTTTTGACGGAAAGGAATTTGTGCCAGATAATCGTAGGTTACCTTGTTCTGTTCTTTCACCCATGCTTCCGTTTCCTCGCTTTTGTCGTTTTCCAGCCAGCGATAAGGATCGGTAACCATTTTTCCAAAGTAGTTATCGGTTTGGGAAACCGTTTTTGTTTTTGGATAAACGAGTTGTGCATAGCCCACTCTCAACAGCGAAGAAATTACAAGTACAGCAAAAAATATTTTTTTCATACGAGAAGTCGTGAAAAGTTTACTTTCCTATCTTTAAAAAATTAAGAGCAAAAAGCATGCAACAAGTTAAGCAGTATTTAGCAGAAATCGAAAAAAACCTGCTTGATTATTCCGGTAAAGTAAAATTTTCAAATGATGATTTTTTACAGCGGTATTACAATACGCAACTTTTGGTTGCGGGAATGAAAGTTCCTGATCAGCGAAAAGTTTTTGCGCAGGGATTTTCTTTTTCTTCGCTGAAGGGTAAGGAACAACTGTCAATTTGGAATGAGGTATATCAAACATCGAACATTCACGAGGTGAAATCTCAGGCCTTGTATTTTGTTGCCCGGATTGTAAGAAAAAATGAAAATAAAAAAGAGCTGTGGAAAACCTTGCGCCACTGGATTCAATACACCGATAACTGGGCACACAGTGATACTTTGTCTTCAATTAATGCATTATTGCTCGAAGAAATACCAGAAGTTGTTTTCCCCCAACTGCAGAAATGGAATAAAAGCGGCGACTTATGGGCGCGCAGGCAGAGCGTGGTCAGTTTATTGTATTACCATCGCCAGCGAAAAAATTTTCCTCCATACGAAGACATGATTTCATTGGTTGAAAATTTACTGAACGACGAAGCGTATTACGTTCAGAAAGGCGTTGGCTGGACATTGCGTGAGTTATGGCAGCATGATGCGATAAAAACCTGGAAATTTTTAAATCAGCATATTCACCGAATTTCTGCTGTTGCCTTTACAGCGGCGGCGGAGAAAATTCCGCTTCGAAAAAAAGAAGAACTTAAACGTATGCGAAAAAACAGCAGAGCGGATCAAAAACAAAAATGAGAAGAATTGCCCAGTATGTTTTCTATTTTTTCGTTTCTGTAAAAAATAGGGGGTTGATTTTTACATTCCGACTTATTTTTAATGAAGTGAAGTGGGAGCGAAAGTTGGGAATCTCGACATTGCAAATTGAAAATTTTCCGGCAGAAATAATCAACGAAGAATTTTATCATTACCAGGGAGCAAGCTATTATATTCTTCAACATATGTTTGATCGGATTCCAAAAGAAGTCAGAAAAGGCGCTTTTATTGATTATGGCTGTGGTAAAGGCCGCGCTATGATAATGGCGGCTGTAAACGGATTCAAAAATGTTCAAGGGATTGACCTCTCCGAAAAATTAATTTCAATTGCAAGGACAAATATCTCACAATGTAAACAACTAAACCTTGACGCTGATTTTATTTTTCATTGCGAAAATGCCGAAACATTTGTCCTTCCTCCAGCCATTTCTCTCGTTTACCTTTTTAATCCGTTCGGGGAATCGGTTATGAAAAAAGTGGTTGAAGCCTGCGTTTGCTCAGCTAATAATACACCACGGGAATTTTACGTTCTTTACATTAACCCCAAACATCTGGACTGTTGGCTGTCCGCGTTTGACACTGTTTACACGTTAAAAAGTAAAAAATATAACGAAGCTGTTTTATTGAAATACCGTAAACCAGAATCAATCCTCGGTTGAAATTTCAATTATACTTTTCATCGCTCCCTTCCTTCTTTCCCATAAGTAATTGAAAATTGAAGCGCTGTTTTTGATTATTTTCTGTTTGCCGGAAGTTCCAACGATAATCGAGTCGATTTCAGTAGCGAAATTCATCACATACTCCTTGTTTTGCCAGGTTCCAATTCCGTAAAATAAAATTGTGTCTTTGATTTGTGGCTGATTCTCGGGAGGGATTTGAAAAACAATTTTACCGCTATCATTGGCGTGGGGGAGAAAGTGTTTATTCGCGTAAACTAAAACAAAGTCGCCTGTTTTTTTTACAGTTACACGAAGACAAAGTCCGGGATCGCAGGCGCACAAAATAAAAACCAATCCGGCCGTAAAAAAAACTAAAAATTTTGACATTAAACTAATTTACCGCTTTAATTGAATGTAGGTGAACAACAGAAACAATACACTTAATATCGCGAAGAAAACGAGCATGAAGCGGTATTCCTTCATGGCGGTTCCGAGCGCGTCAGGAGAAGTTTTTCTCCAGCGATGATACACAACGGCAATGTCTTTTCGGAATACAATACAAAAAGTAGCAAGCAATAAATACGGAACTCCCATCAGGTAAACAATGCCGCTATTAATCCCTTTTGCAATTCCTCCACCCGTTTGCAGACTGGATTCAGCAGAAGCTTTACACATGGCACATTGTCCGGATGAAAAATCCACAATCATCATCAAAACGATAATCATCAATAAATGCTTTTTCATTCTCGACTTAGTTAGGGAAGTAATAGAATGGACTAATCATGAGATAAACAATAACACCCGTTATTGTCACATATAACCAAATCGGGAAACTGTAGCGGGTAAGTTTACGATGTTTCATTACATTATTTGTTTTACCATAATGAAAAGAAAGTAATACCATCGGAAGAACAATTGCTGCCAGCAGGATGTGTGAAATAAGAATGACGAGATAAATTATTCGCGACGATCCCGCAAGTGTTTTTTCGGATTCATCTACGATATAATCATGATTTACATCTCCGTACCGTGTGTCGGGAAAAAAGAAGTGGGTAGCGATATACAGCACAAGAAAAATTCCGGATAAAATCATAGCGGTGTAATTGAACCTACGGTGCAATTCAATTTTTTTATTTTTAATGGAGAGGAATGATAATATCAGCACGATCGATGTGAGTCCGTTGATGAATGCGCTGTATTTTGGAAAACTTTTTACAATTTCAGGAATGGCCGGAGCCGGAATGATTTTGCTGCCCAAAACTGTAACCGTGGTAAAAACGACGAAGGTAATTATTGTTGTTAGAGTTATGGCTGTCTTGTCCGTTATCCATTTAGCTGTTGTTTGCATTTTCTTCTTGTTTTAAAATGTAAATGTCATCTATTAATTTTTTAACCTGAACGCTATCCGTTCCGTCATACATTCCGCGGATTCGTTGTTTTGTATCAATTAATAAAAATAGCTCACTGTGTAAAAACCCTTCTGCCGAGCCGTCATCCTGAAGGGCATTAACGAGGTAACTGTCCTTCGCCAGACTATAAATTTTTTTCTTTTCTCCGGTGAGAAAATGCCACTTGTTTTTTACTGCGCCGAAGCGGTCTGCGTATTGTTGCAAAACTTCAACTGTATCGTGCATCGGATTAACGGTATGTGACAAGATGAGTAACGAACTGTCTTTTTCAAATTCCTTTTGAACTATGGTTAAATGGGAACTCATTACCGGACAAATACTTTGACAGGTTGCAAAGAAAAAATCAGCTACATAAATTTTTCCGTTGGTCGTTTTTTCAGTTATGGTATCCCGATATTGATTGATAAAAGAAAAATTTCCGATAGCATGGTATAATGTATCACTACCATCGGGATTCAAACGTTTTTCGCCCAGTACCGGCAAAAGTTTTTGATTTTCTTTTACTGTCTTTTCAGAGCAAGAAAGAAAGACAAGCGCTGTTAGCACAAAAACTTTATGAATGAATTTAGATGCCATCCTCAGTTTCTTTTTTCGATGGTGTTTTTTCTGCTGATCTTCGCTTTCTCGTCTCGTAGTTTTAAATGCTGAAATTCCTGAATCATCCGTTTCATTTCTGATACAAACGTAGGATCATAGTATCCGCGGATATTTCTGTTCTTGTCAACAAGCACAAAAAAATAGTTGAATACATGAATGGGTTTTTGCTTAAAATAAATCGAGCGAACAGAATCAAATTTTTCTTTTGGGAAATAAGCTTCTTCGATTTCCTGATTTTTGATGTTGAGTTCTGTTTTTCGCGCAGGTAAAACCCCGGCGGAATCGAAAGGAGAAACTAAAAGTAAATTCAAATACTTTAATTTTTCGGGTTCGTGCTGCGTGTAACCGAGTAATCCGGTGAGCATGTATCCTTCTTTGCGTTTCTCTTCCTTTAAAAAGCCGAGAATAAAAACAGGATAGTTAGCGGTGTCAAGAATTTTCTCCTCTAAATTACCGGATAAAAATCCAACGGGATTTATTGTATAGTAG
>OMJH01000119.1 GCA_900299295.1 Bacteroidota bacterium | reverse complement strand
TCGCCCTGCATGAAGGCCCACATTTCATCGCGCGTGTACCAGTTTCCGTTCAGCGTATCCTGTTTGTAGTAATAATGCGTTTTTCCGTTTGCATATTTTATTGCGAACAGGGCTTCGTTATCGATATTAACGCGTTGCGTCGAGTCTTTAGCTTCGGTGAACGTGACAAAACCAATAAGAGTATCGATAATTTTTGCAGGAACTACATTCCCGTTAAGGTAAAAAACCGTGTCCGATTGCTGCGCAAACGACCGGGAAAATAAAATCGTAAAAAAAAGAAACAATAAGCCCTTCCCAAATTTCATTTGTCAAAAATACCGGAAATTAACGGACTGAAAAATTTTGGAAACAGCAAAGTTTTTTGGGAAGAATTTTTTCTTTGAATTAAAAAATTCTACCTACAGGAAATGAAATCCATTAAAAAAATACATACGCTTTTTCTTACCTTTGTGTACCCTATTCCGAGAACCCATGAGTACTGACAAATTTGTAAATCGCCACAACGGTCCCCGTCAGAACGAAGTAGAACAAATGCTGAAAAAAATCGGTGTTTCTTCTGTTGATGACCTTATCGATCAAACTGTACCACCTGCAATTCGGCTCAAACAAGAGATGAAAATTTCTGCGGCATTATCCGAGTTCGAATACCTTCAGCATTTGCGTGAGCTTGGTAAAAAAAACAAAGTCTTCCGCAGTTACATCGGGATGGGTTATTACAATACCATTCTACCACCGGTTATTCAGCGAAACATTTTGGAAAATCCGGGTTGGTACACAGCCTATACACCCTACCAGGCGGAGATTGCACAAGGCCGACTTGAGGCCTTGCTGAATTATCAGACAATGGTGATGGACCTCACAGCGATGCCGGTTGCAAATGCCTCCTTGCTGGATGAAGCCACTGCCGCTGCTGAAGCAATGTTCATGTTCCTGAACAACCGCAGCAGAGAAAAAACAAAACTAAACGCAACAAAATATTTTGTCAGTCAGCATTGTTTTCCTCAAACAATCGACGTTTTGAAAACACGTGCCGTTCCGGTAGGAATTGAAATTGTAATCGGTGATCACCGAAACTTTAATCTTGATGATACTTTTTTCGGAGCCGTGATTCAATATCCGGATGTCAACGGAGAAGTTCATGATATCGGTTCCTTCATCAACGAAGTAAAGAAAAAAGAAATTCAGGTTTGCGTGGCCTCCGATTTAATGGCGCTTGCCTTACTTACTCCTCCCGGAGAACTTGGCGCAGATTGCGTTGTCGGAAATTCACAGCGTTTTGGTGTTCCAATGGGATTCGGTGGTCCTCATGCCGCGTTTTTCGCCTGTCGTGAAGATTACAAGCGATTGCTTCCGGGCCGAATCATTGGAGTATCGGTTGATACCGAAGGCGGACGTGCCTTGCGTATGGCGTTGCAAACCCGCGAGCAACATATAAAACGCGAGAAAGCCACATCAAACATTTGCACGGCGCAGGCATTGTTAGCTATCATGGCGAGCATGTACGCGGTTTATCACGGTCCCGAGGGGATTAAATCCATTGCCTCACAAATTCATTCGAATACAAAAAAACTGGCCAATGCATTAACTTCTGCCGGCCATAAACTACTCAGCTCAAAATTTTTCGACACACTTGTGGTTGAATGTGACGCTCGAAAAGTACACGCATCTGCCGAACAACTGCATATCAATTTCCGTTGTGTGGATGAAAAACATGTCGGAATTTCGATTGACCAAACGGTGAATAAAAAAGATCTTCAGGATATTCTTGCTGCATTTGGAATTACTTCTGCAAAACTTTCAACTGCTGAAGTCGTAACTCCTGAACGTAAATCAGCCTATCTACAGCATCCGGTATTCAGCGCTTACCACAGCGAGTCAGAAATGATGCGCTACATCAAACGACTCGAAAACAAAGATCTTTCACTCGTGCATAGCATGATTTCCTTGGGAAGTTGTACAATGAAATTAAATGCTGCCGCAGAACTATTACCCTTAACCTGGCCGGAATTTGCCAACATGCATCCCTTTGTTCCCGCAAATCAGGCGGAAGGCTATCTTGAAATCATTGATACGTTAAACAAAGATTTGTCAGAAATCACCGGCTTTGCAAAGATGAGCATGCAGCCCAACAGCGGCGCGCAGGGCGAATACGCAGGATTGATGGTCATTCGTGCTTACCATATTGCAAACGGTAACGCGAACCGAAATGTCGCGTTGATACCATCTTCTGCGCATGGCACCAATCCGGCGAGTGCTGCGATGGCAGGCATGAAAATCGTTATCGTGAAATGCGATGAAAAAGGAAACATCGATGTAAACGATTTAAAAAGCAAGGCGGAACAGAACAAAGAAAATCTCTCGTGTCTGATGGTAACGTACCCGTCAACGCATGGAGTTTATGAAGAAGCTATCATGGATATCACACAACTCATTCACGATAACGGTGGACTGGTTTACATGGACGGCGCCAATATGAATGCGCAGGTGGGTCTCACTTCACCCGGAAAAATCGGCGCGGATGTTTGTCATTTAAATTTGCATAAAACATTTGCAATTCCTCACGGCGGTGGCGGACCCGGCATGGGTCCCATTGGTGTGGTTGAAAAACTTGTTCCCTTCCTGCCTTCACACCCTGTTGTAAAAAGCGGGAGCGAAAAATCCATTTCGGCTGTTTCAGCAGCTCCGTACGGAAGTTCGCTGATCTTACTGATATCCTACGGTTACATCAAAATGCTTGGTCCTGACGGACTCACTCATGCAACAAAAATGGCGATACTCAATGCCAACTACATGAAAGAAATTTTGAAAGATCATTACAAAATTCTTTACACCGGCAAAAACGGACGTTGTGCGCACGAAATGATTCTGGATTGCAATGAATTTAAAATGAGCAGTGGAGTTGAAGTGGCGGACATTGCGAAACGGTTAATGGATTTTGGATTTCATGCGCCGACAGTTGCGTTTCCGGTAGTGAATACGCTGATGGTAGAACCCACCGAGAGTGAAAGCAAAGCAGAACTGGACCGTTTTTGTGAAGCAATGATTGCCATACGCAAGGAAATTCAGGAAATTACCGAAGGAAAATTTGACAAGTCAGACAACGTGATTAAAAATGCGCCACACACATCACGCATGGTGGTGAACGATGACTGGAACAAAAAATACAGTCGAGAAAAAGCTGCGTTCCCGTTATCGTGGGTGAAAGCAAATAAATTCTGGCCAAGTGTTGCACGCGTGGATAATGCGTATGGCGATAGGAATTTGGTGTGTAGTTGTCAGCCCATAGAGGCGTATGCCGAGGAAGCTGTGGTGTGAGAACGGTTAAATTTAAATTCCTTATTACACTTTTTGGATTCAGTTCAATCCTTACTTCTGAACTCCTATCCCAAAAGGACTCTTTAAGCAACTTTTCCCTTTCCTCATTTGATATCTATTACGGTGCCAGAGCTTTCTATACTAATTTTTATAGCCAATTTAATTCCACTTCAAATCTGAATATTCGATTGCCGGTAAAAACACTTGGAATTGGCACAAGTGGGCACTTTATTGTAAATCGTGGGAGTGACTTTTACGGACATTTTATTTATCATTATGTAATACCCGAGAATCTTTTTGTTCGAGACACAGTGAAAGGAAAAATAGCGGGATTTATTTTTAGTTTCGCCTATGGTGCAATAGTAAGTTCAGAAAAAGGAAATTTTGCACTGTACATATATAGTGGTGTAAATACCGGAAGGTTGAAAATTACCGGCAATGAATCTATGAAACAAAAAAATCCATTTTTCGCTCCGAAAATTGGCGTGCAACCCAAGTTTAAATTTGGCCCACTTGCGTTTTCGTTAATTCTTGAAAGTGACTATGATCTTTCTAAAACGAGTTGGAAAAAAACTTTATTTACAAAATCAGAACAAATAACTATTTCTAAGTTCAGACAGTCTGCGATTAACGCACACGTCGGCATTGGTTACCTCTTTTAATTCTGACTAAGGGATCAGCAACAAATGTTGTGAGTACACATGTTTATTTTGGTAAAGACAATGTTAATTGAAACTCAGAATTTACTACAACTTTTGAAGAAATAATCTTTCTCAATTATGTTTTTAATTTTAAGATTTTCCGGCCAGTAGTCGAAATTAATTCAATTACCAAATGTCAATGTGATTCAATCAGCAAATGAAATCTTAAAATAAAGCTTAAATCAAAGTCCAAGCAACACCTCTTCCGGCTGTTTTCCGCCAAACAACATACGCGAAGGATTTTCCAGCATTTCTTTCACTTTCACCAAAAACCCAACGCTCTCACGACCGTCAATAATTCGGTGGTCGTAACTTAAGGCAACGTACATCACCGGACGAATTTCAACCTTTCCGTTGACGGCCACAGGACGCTCAACCACGTTGTGCATTCCTAAAATTGCACTTTGCGGAGGATTGATAATCGGTGTGCTTAACATAGAACCAAACACGCCGCCATTGGTAATGGTGAATGTTCCTCCCTGCATTTCTTCGATCGATAATTTACCATCTCGCGCTTTGATCGCAAGATTTTTAATTCCGTTTTCAATTTCGGCAAGCGACATTAATTCGGCGCTTCGCAATACAGGGACCATCAAGCCCTTCGGTGCACTAACGGCAATACCCACATCGCAATACGAATACGAAACAACTTCATCTCCGTCTATCATTGAATTGACAGCAGGAAAATGATACAACGCTTCGCAAACTGCTTTCGTAAAAAAAGACATGAAGCCAATGTTGGTTCCATGTACCTCCTTGAATTTGTCCTTGTATTTTGCACGAATGGCGTAAATCCCGCTCATGTCCACTTCATTGAATGTAGTGAGCATCGCGGTTTCGTTTTTCACCGCAACCAAACGCTTGGCCAATGTCTTGCGCAACGAGGTCATTTTTGTTTTACCCGCTTCGCGTGTTCCCTTCCAGGAATTGGACAGCACTTCATGTACTTTTGGTATTCCGTTGCTCAGCGCTTTCAACACATCCTGCTTGGTAATGCGCCCGTCTTTTCCTGTTCCTGGAATACCACCTTTCAGGTTATTTTCTGCCATCATTTTTGCAGCTGCCGGAGAAGCCGTTCCTGATACATACGTTTTTACTTCTTCGGTTTTCACTGCAACTTTTTCCTGTACAGGAGCGGGTTCTGCTTTTTTCACCTCGGGTTTTGATTCCTGTTTTTTCTCTACCTGAACAGACGTATCAATCCGCACAACGGTATCTCCCACCTTGACTGTGTCGCCGGCACCCACCAAAATTTCCACCTTACCTGATTCCGGAGCGGTAATTTCCAGCGTCGCTTTGTCGGAATCAATTGTTCCGATGACTTCATCTTTTTCAACCACGTCTCCATTTTGTTTTATCCAGGAATTGATGGTTACCTCGGTGATACTTTCTCCGGGACTTGGAACTTTAATTTCTACGATTGCCATTGTACTAGTTGTATTGAAATGATTAGTTTACTTTTTCTTTAGCAAATACTTTTGATAAAATTTCTTCCGTTTCATGCTGATGACGCTTTGCGTAGCCGGTAGCAGGACTAGCGGCTTCATGTCGGCCAATGTAATTCAACTGCACATCATTCCACCAGTGTTTTACAAATCTCCATGCTCCCGCATTCTCCGGCTCTTCCTGTACCCAGGTAAAACTTTCAGCGCGGTTGTATTTTTTCAGCAGCGCGTTCAGTTGTTTTTTTGGGAACGGATAAAGTTGTTCCAGACGAATGATGGCTGTATCATCAGCGCCCTCTTTCTCACGACGTTCGGCGAGGTCGTAATAAATTTTACCGCTGCAAAACATCAGTCGTGTTACTTTTTTGGTGTCAGCTGCTGCATCATCAATTACTTCACGGAATTTTGCAGAAGTAAAATCTTCAAGACGGCTTACACATGCGGGATAGCGCAACAATTTTTTAGGAGTAAAACAGATAAGCGGTTTACGGAAAGAATTTTTTAGCTGTCGGCGAAGTGCATGAAATTGTTGCGCGGGTGTTGTAGCATTGATCACCTGAAGATTATTTTCTGCACACAACTGCAAAAAGCGTTCGATACGCGCTGAAGAATGCTCAGGTCCCTGACCTTCATATCCGTGCGGCAGTAACATTACCAATCCGTTCATGCGCTTCCATTTGTATTCGGCAGCAGCGAGATATTGATCGATGATGATTTGTGCACCATTGAAAAAATCTCCGAATTGCGCCTCCCAAATGGTGAGAATGTGAGGGGAAGAAAATGCATAACCGTACTCATAACCTAGTACGGCGTATTCACTTAAGTGCGAGTTGAAAATGCGCAACTCACCTTTCGCACCGAAATTATTTAGTGGTGTGTATTCCTCTTCACTGTCCTCCACCTTCACAACCGCATGACGATGTGAAAAAGTTCCGCGTTCGACATCCTGTCCGCTAAAACGAACATGATTTCCTTCATTCATCAATGTGGCATAGGCCATTAATTCACCCATAGCCCAATCATAATTATCTCCGCTGATCATCGCGGCTCGGTCATCAAAAATTTTCTGAATCTTATTAAAGAACTTTTTTTCTTTTGGGAGTTCTGTAATTTTTTTTGCAATATCAAGAAACGTTTTTTTATCGACACCGGTTTCCACGGATGATTCAAAATCTTTATCTGTGGCCACGGAAAGTCCTTTCCAGTTGCCTTCCAGAAAGGAAGTGATTTTTGCTTTTTCTACCTGCTTGGCTTCCGACAAATCTTTTTCAAGCAATGCCTTGAACTGTTTTTCAAATTCCTTTGCTTCACCACCTGAAATACTTCCTTCAGAAATTAATTTCTTCGCATAAATTTCGCGTGGATTAGGGTGTGCGGCAATGGCTTTGTACAGGAGTGGCTGGGTGAAGCGTGGCTCATCACCTTCATTGTGTCCATACTTTCGGTAGCACAATAAATCGATAAACACATCTCTGTGAAAAGTTTCTCGAAACTCCATTGCCAGTTTGGAAACGTAGCACATTGCTTCCACATCATCACCGTTAACATGAAACACTGGCGAAAGGGTTACCTTGGCAATATCGGTACAATACGTTGAGGAGCGCGCATCAAGATAATTGGTCGTGAAACCAACCTGATTGTTGACGATGATGTGAATGGTTCCTCCGGTTTTATAGGCGTCGAGCTGACTCATCTGAATCACCTCATAAACGATGCCTTGGCCCGCTACAGCTGCGTCGCCATGCATCAAAATCGGACAAACCTTTTTGTTGTCACCAGCGTAACGATTATCAATTTTTGAACGGCAAATTCCTTCCACGACAGGATTCACCGTTTCCAGGTGCGAAGGATTCGGTGTCAGACTCACATGTATTTTCTTTCCGTGTTCGGTAACACGATTAGAAGAATATCCCATATGGTATTTTACATCACCATCAAATAAGGAGTCTTCACTTTCACGACCTTCGAATTCCGTGAAAATATCTTTATATGATTTGTTGAGGATATTTGCAAGAATGTTCAGGCGACCACGATGCGGCATCCCGATTACAAAATCTTCCACTCCCAAATCTGCCCCCACTTCCATCAAGGTGTGAATGGCAGGAATCACGGCCTCCCCACCTTCCAGTGAAAAACGCTTTTGACCAACGTACTTTGTCGCTAAAAAATTTTCAAAAACAACAGCTTGCGTAATTTTATTCAGGATATCTTTTTTCTGTTCACTTGAAAATGGCGTACGGTTTTGTGTTTTTTCCATTCGTTCCTGAAGCCATTTTACCACTTCCGGCTCGCGCATGTAAATATATTCCACGCCAACGCTGTTACAATACGTAGCTCGGAGATGCTCTACGATATCGCGCAATTTCGCATCACCAAGCCCAACTTCAGTTCCTGCGTGAAAAACAGTTTCCAAATCTTTCTCCGATAATCCGAAATTTTCCAGCGCCAGTGTTGGTTGATATTTCCTTCGTTCACGAACCGGGTTGGTGTCGGTGAACAAATGTCCGCGCTGGCGATAACCATGAATCAGTGCTATCACTTTCAGTTCCTTGGAAATATTTTCAGGAAGTATTCCGCCGCCGGCGGATTCATTGAAATTTGCTTTTGCAAAATCAAAGCCTTTAAAGAAGTCCTGCCAGCTTTGATCGACCGAGGAAGAATCCTTTAGAAACTGCTGAAAAAGTGCCTCAATCGCGTTGGGATCACTGTTACCGAGGTAAGAAAACTTGTCCATAAAAAAATTGAACTAGATAAGAGCGAAGATAGGAAAAAGGCAGGAAACTGATTCAATAAAAAAAGCCATGCAAAGCAAAAGAAAATTTGTATACACCGGTAAAGGGTAAACACAGAAATACCAAATTTTCTTAAATCCGGCGATCATTTAATGTTGCTTTTTTATGGTTGTTTGCTTATACAAAAAAACATTATGAAAAATTTCTTCATTTTGCTTTTAGTTGGCCTTGGTTTAATTTCACCTGCACAGGAAAAATTAAACATCAACATAAAAGTAAAACTGGATACGGTTTCAGTAAAAAAATACAAAATTGAAAAACCTGAAAAGGCATTTGGACTGGAGCAAGTGGTGCTAAAAGTTCCTTTTGGTGAGCATGAAATTTCCAACCCGGAAGACGCGGAGGTTCTTAAAGGCAACTTGATTACTTCCGTTGATTTAATCTTTACGCAATATCCGGCTGATGAAGACTTTTCGGAATTGAATCAGAAACGAATGGTAATGCTCTACTTTGCAGCACCAAACATCTTTTCTTCCAACCTTACCAAATGGAAACTTATTTCACAAACCGGAGCCAAAAACAAAACCGTGGCCGCAGGTCTTTTTCATGGTTTTGTAGTTACGTTCAGAAAACCGCCAAGCGATGTGCTCTCGCAAGAAGAGAGCAATTACCTGAATAAACTGGTGCGAGGTAACGAGTCAATAAAAGACAGTACCGTTTTAAAAATTCTTGATCGTAACGAGAATTGGCAAAACATGTGTATCGTTGGCGATTTTACCAGCAGTATGTCGCCTTACACCGGTCAGCTACTTTGCTGGTACGCCCTGAAAATGAAAAGTGAAAAAAGCAAAGTTAAGAATTTCGTTTTTTTCAATGATGGAGATGATAAACCATTATCGCTTAAAAAATTGGGTGAAACCGGAGGAATTTATTCCTGCACTGCCGGTAACGTGGATTCCGTTATCCGATGTGCCATGAACACCATTCGCCAGGGTACTGCAAATTTCGATCTTCCCGAAAATGATGTGGAGGCACTGATTTATGCACAGAAAAAATTCCCTGACGCAAAAGAACTGTATTTAGTTGCTGACAACTGGTCTAATATGCGCGATTACTCGCTGATTTCGCAAGTAAAAAAACCGGTTCACGTTATTTTATGCGGAGCAACCAATGAGGCCAATCTGCAGTACATCGAATTGGCTTATCAAACAAAAGGCAGTGTTCATACAATGGAAGAAGATCTTGAAGGTTTATTCAAAAAAAGGGAGGGGGATACCTTCGAATTATTGGGCAATCTCTATAAGATAAGTGGAGGTAAAATAATAAAGGCCGCAGAATTCCTCAGCGAAAGGCAAAAAATTTCAACAAACGGAAAATAACGGATATACAAAAAAACATAAAGTCATAAAATTCGGGTTTTCATTTGCTATCTTCGTGTTGTGAAAAATTTTCTTCTACTTCCCTTATTGTTTTGTTTAACTATTTCCGGCCAAACTACTGCGGATAATGTTTTAAAATTGAAACAACTCCGTGAATTAAAAATCGATTTTCATCAAAGAACCGATGGTGAATATGAAGGTTTCAGGATTAATGTGCATTCAGGAGGTGATAAGGAAAACGCAAGAAAAATAAAAACTAAATTCCAGACTTTATACCCGGATGTTCCTGCCTATGAAAAATACGAACAACCTAATTTCACAATTCTAGTTGGTGACTTTCGAACGGAGTTGGAGGCTTGGGGATTTCGTGAGAAAATCAGCTTTGATTTTCCAAATGCTTTCGTAAAGAAAAAAGTAATGATCAGGCCTGTAAAGCTTTGAATGACGCGCCAAGGCTGAATTGTTGCATTTTCACTCTTTCCACTTTACCTTTACCACCCACTAAACAATGATTACCAAAGAAAAAGTTTTAGATGCTCTTCGCTACGTTGACGATCCTGATTTAAAAAAAGATCTTGTTACACTTGGCATGATTCGCGACCTAGAGGTTGAAGGGAAAACCGTTTCATTTAGTGTTGTACTCACAACACCTGCTTGTCCAATGAAAGATATGATTCAGCGTGCCTGCATTAATGCCGTTAAGCATTACGTTGATAAAGACGCTTTGGTTTCAGTGAATATGACGAGCAAAGTAACTTCCACACGTGACGAAAAGCAAAATGTTCTCGAAAATGTAAAAAACATAATTGCAGTTGCCAGCGGAAAAGGTGGAGTTGGAAAATCAACAATATCCAGTAATCTGGCAGCCGGACTTGCAGCGAGTGGCGCAAAGGTGGGATTGATAGATGCTGATATTTACGGTCCGAGTATACCGCTTATGTTTGATGTGGTTCACGAGAAACCGGAGGTGCGTGAGATAGAGGGAAAAAATTTCATGATTCCTGTTGAAAGTCATAACGTAAAGTTATTATCCATTGGTTTTTTTGCTGATCCTGCTCAACCCATTGTGTGGCGCGGTCCAATGGCTCAAAAAGCGCTTACCCAAATGCTTGCTGAGGCACATTGGGGCGAATTGGATTACCTCATCATCGATTTACCTCCGGGCACAGGCGACATTCACCTTTCGCTGGTAAATGCTGTCCCCTTAACGGGTGCAGTGGTTGTGAGCACCCCTCAGGAGGTTGCACTTGCCGATGCCCGAAAAGCCATCGGTATGTTTAACATCCCACAAATCAATGTTCCAATTTTAGGAATAGTTGAAAATATGAGCTGGTTTACCCCGGCTGAATTACCCAACAACAAATATTTCATTTTTGGAAATGAGGGCGCAAAACATCTCGCAGACGAATTAAATCTTCCTTTGCTAGGACAAATTCCTCTCGTGCAAAGCATTCGCGAAGGAGGCGATGCGGGTAGACCAGCGGTTTTACAGGAAAACACACTGCAATCAATAGCTCTTCAAGAGATGGTTAAAAATACAGCACAGCGAATTGCTATTCAAAATGCAAAGTCAGTACCAACAGCTGTTTGATTTTTTCTAAATTTGTCCGGCATGAACAATCCGCTAAACCAAAAAATTGAAGAAGCTTTGGAAAGCATCAGGCCTTACCTGCAAGCAGATGGTGGTGACGTTTCGTTGGTAGAAATTACCGATGATCAGGTGGTGCGTGTTGAATTAATCGGAGCCTGTAAAACATGCAACATCAGTCATATGACCATGAAAGCTGGCATTGAAGAAACAATTCGAAAAGCCGTTCCAGAAATAAAGTCGGTTGAAGCTGTTCAAAACTAACTTTTGTGCTACGCGTCTCATTCCTTATTTTTTTTTTAAGCTTCTCCGTTCTAGAAATTATTGGACAATCATTTCAATTAACCATTGAAACAAACCAGCAAGCATCAGTACACGGTGTTTACTACTGGAATAATGTTTTGGTGAAATCTCAATCCTTTTCCACCATCGCTAAGGTTTCGCCAAATGGGAATTTTGTTGTTCATGATTTACCTGCCGGAAAATACACACTTCTTTTTTCTTCCCGTTTTCATCAATCGTTCAGTAAATCTCTAACGCTGAAAAAAAACAAAACCTGCAAAATCCATCTTTTCAAAAAACTAAAAAAAACAAATTCACCTAATTTTATCAAAAAGCTTAAAGCAGGCGATACACTTTATATTTTGCACAACGCCAGTGGATTTTCTGTTGAAAAAGAAGAATTACGATTTACTGTTGACCAGGGAAAAACAGTTGCATTACTTTATAACGACAATCAATTTTCACAACGTGTCGAGTTAACAAAAGAACAAATTTATTTAGTGACGGAAACTGAAAAAAAAGCAGTGAAACTTCCGGGTCCAAGCGGATGCTCCGTTATCGAATCCTATACCTTTCAACTTAATAAAAAATATTTTTCAGTAAACGATTATACCTGCAACTGGAATGCGTTTCGTCGGCTAGTTCAAAATCTTTTTTCTAATTAATTTACTATCCGCCTTGAAATTTCTGTTTAACTTTAACACTTTAAAATTAAACAATGATTACTACTGATATTGCAATAATTGGTGCCGGACCTGTTGGTTTATTCGCTGTTTTTGAGACTGGGTTATTAAAAATGCGCTGTCATTTGATTGATTATCTTCCGCAAGCCGGAGGGCAACTCTCAGAAATTTATCCCAAAAAACCGATTTATGATATCCCCGGTTATGCGGAAGTCGGCGCTCAGGAACTTGTAGACAATCTGATGAAACAAATTGCACCCTTTAAGCCCACATTTACTTTAGGCGAACGTATTGAAACCTTTGAAAAACGCGGGGAATGTGATTTTGTACTCACGACCAACATGGGCACAATTATCAATGCTAAAGTTGTTGTAATTGCTGCCGGTTTAGGTTGTTTCGAGCCGCGTAAACCCGATGTTGCAGACCTCACCCGATTTGAAAACGGAAAAGGAATTGCTTACATGGTGCTGAATCCTGATGCCTTTGCAAATAAAAATATCATCATCGCCGGCGGTGGTGATTCTGCACTTGACTGGACAAATTATTTAGCCAACATTGCAAAACGTGTAACATTGATACACCGGAGTGAATCTTTCAGAGGGGCTCCGGATTCGGTTGCTAAGGTGATGGCACTCGCCCATTCCGGAAAAATCAATTTATTACTGAACACAAACCTTTCAAAAGTAACTGGCGAAGAAAGGCTAAAATCTGTGGGGGTGGTAAATCTCAAAACAAAAGAAGAAAATGTAATTGAAACCGATTATTTGATTCCTTTATTTGGCCTTAGTCCTAAGCTTGGCCCAATTGAACACTGGGGATTGAACCTCGATAAAAATGCAATTGAAGTGAATACAGACGATTATTCAACTAACGTTCCGGGCGTTTACGCTATTGGTGATATTAATTCATATAAAAATAAACTGAAATTGATTTTATGCGGATTTCATGAAGCCGCGCTTATGAGTCATAGTGCATATAAATACATAAATCCTGGGATTAAATACACCATGAAATACACTACCGTTAATGGTGTAAATGAATTTTAACTTGAAAGTTGAATTGGATGTTTATCGAACCAGCATAAAATAGCCTTCAACACTGTATTCTTTCCCGTCAACTCCTTTTGCCTTTACTATGTAGTAATAGGTGCCGTCAGGCGAATCATTTCCGTTTGCGGATTTACCATCCCAACCTCCGGAAACGCTAGAAATTTTTGCAACACTTAATCCCCAGCGATCATAAATATTCATTTCCAGAGAAATAATCCCTTCACTTTGAATGGTCAATAAATCATTTAGATTATCGCCGTTCGGTGAAAAAATATTTGGAATTAAAATGAAGGAAACATCGGTAACTAACACCGTAGCAAAAGCAGTGTCAATACAACCAAACGAATTGCTTACAATCAACATAACCGTATAAGTATTCGGCGTTAAATAAGTTGTATTGTCGTTCGTGTTGGATGAAGTTGATCCATTACCAAAATTCCAGAAGAAGGTCGTAGCGTTTGTACTTGTATTGGTAAATTGAACCGGTAATGGGTATTGACCTGAAGGCGGATTTAATGTGAAGGAAGCGTTGATGGATGTCTGTGCAATGTTTACAGTATCTACCGAGGTACAACCATTAGCGGGATTTGTAACTGTTACAATGTAAATTCCGGGAGAGGATATTGAGGGCGATGCCGAGGTTGAAGTGAATCCTCCGGGGCCTGACCAAGAATAGCTTACTCCTGATGTTGTAGAGCTTGCCGATAAATTCAATGTTGCGCTTAGTCCGCATCCCAGCGTATCATCTAGTCCGGCTGATGCGCCCGGGTTTGTTGTAGAAGAACTAATGCTTACAGTTTGAGTGATTATACAACCATTCAGATCGGTTACAGTTGCGGTATATGATCCGGCACTTAAACCAGACGGGTTTTGTCCGGTACCTGAAGGCGCCCAGGCAAAGGTGTAGGTTGGAGTACCTCCTGAAATTACACTAGTGATTGACCCATTTGGATTGTTACAATCAATGCTTTGTGAAGTAAGTGCAAGCGATAATGGCGTAGGCTCAGTAATTACCACTTGGGTATTAATAGTACAGCCGTTCGCGTCGGTTGCAATTACACTATAAGTTCCTGCGCCAAGTGTAGTTTGCGTATTTCCGCTTCCGCTGTTACTCCAGCTTACTGTGTAGGTTGGGGTTCCACCGGAAACTGTTACTGTTGCTGCACCGGTTGTACCTCCGTTACACAGAACATTTGAAGTATTGCTTGCAATTGCCATAGCAGTTGGCTCGTTCACACTCAGGGTTTGTGTTGAACTGCAACCTGCGGCATCCGTAACAACAACAGTATAGTTGCCTGCACAAATAGCGTTTCCTGCGGAGGATGTAGTTGCGCCATTGCTCCAAGTGTAATTATAATTCGCAAATTGACCCGACGCCGGTAGAACGGTTACATCTGCCTGTCCGTCACACGCATTGTCACAGGAAACTGAAACCGTTGCAGGCGTCAGAGTTAGCGTTTGTGCAACGTTAATCGTTACTGTCGCGCTTCCGGTACAACCATTTGCGTCAATTGCATTCACTGTGTAGGAGGTTGTTGTGCCGGGGCTTATGGTAAGACTGTTTCCTGTAGTTGTTCCGGGCAGCCAGGTAAAAGTTGCAGGATTAGATGCTGAGGCAGAAACTGTGGCATTGCCACCGGAGCAAATTGTATCGTCGGCCGATGTTGTTACCGTTATGCTGTTGTTGTTTAAAGTAACATTTGCAACGGCAGTATCACTGCACCCGTTGGCGTCAATTCCTGTAACAGTAAAGGATATTGGTACTGTTGATGAAATCAATACAGAATCCTGATTTGCACTAATTGAGGTTGTCCCTGAAGACCATGAATAACTTAAACCGCCACTAGCCACAAGGATTCCGCTTCCACCGCTGCAAATCGTAATCGAGTTGACGGAAATAACCGGGGAGGGCATTACCGTAACTGTTGTTGAACTTACAGATGTACATGTGCCAATTGAAACAGTTACAGAATAAACTCCACTCATGGCTGCTGTTGCTCCGGTTAAGGATGGATTTTGATTAGTAGAAGTGAAACCTCCGGGTCCGCTCCAATTGTAATTAGCGCCACCCGAGGAATTCAAAGAAATTGACTGCCCGCTGCAATAGGGGCCGGAGTTAGAAGAAGTGGCAACCGGAGCGGCACTAACCTGAACTGATGTGGTGGCTGTAGAAACGCAACTACCGTTGGTAATCGTAACCGTATAGGCTCCGCTCATTGCATTTGTGGAGTTGCTGATGGAAGGATTTTGACTGGAGCTGTTGAATCCTGCTGGCCCACTCCATTGGTAAGTGCCACCACCGCTAGCTGTTAAATTAATTGTAGAACCCTCGCAATAGGGTCCCGTGTTGTTTGCGCTTACCGGCGGACTTGCCACCGTGACAGTAACCGTCGCGGTATCAGTATTACATAAGCCCTGTGTACCAGTTACCGTATAAGTCGTGGTTACAGTTGGCGTGACGGTAATGGAAGACCCAGTTGCGCCTCCCGGACTCCATGTATAATTTGTCATACCCGAGGCGGTTAGTGTTGCAGAACCACCCGGACAAATGGTTTGATTCCCGTTTGCCGACACAGTTGGAGAAGGGCATGTTAATCCCTGGTAGGTAAGAAATACTCCTGAATCATAAATTCCATCACCACCGTCAGCAATTACCAGGATCATATGATAGACTGCACAGGGGGTTACATTTACAAGGGCAGTAAGGGGCGTGGTAAGTCCGTCGTAAACAATTGTAGAACTACCTGAATTATCAATATAATATTGAGAATTTGAGGAGGAATTGATATTATCAATCGTTACTGGGGTAGATGTTGCGGGAACGTTGGCGATATTAAGGTTGTTGTAACTTCCGCCTCCGGGATTCGGACCTGATATGAAAAACCCAAAAGCATCGTTGTAACCTGAATTAACAAACTCAGGGTATTCTTCCGAACCAAAAACATAACTCATTTGAAGCGTGGCGCAAGAAGGCGTAATGTCAAATTCCAGTTTACATTGTTCGTAAGTGGTTGCGCCTGCAATTCCTGTTAACAACGAATTTCCGGCCCCCGCATTATCCGTTGAAGCGAAACTGCTTGCCGGTGCATTCACTCCGGTAACTGGCGGTGGCCCTCCCGTTGCAGCAGTTCCGGTTGTTAATAACACACCGGAATTAATTCCCAAATTTGTAAGTTGTCCGTTACTAAAAGTAGCATAGGCACCTGTAGGACAAACAAGAGTTGGGTTTGTAATTGTGGCTCCGTTTCCAGCCAATGCAGCCACTAATTGAGTGATGGTTGGATTTGACGTAATCTGCAATTGAGCAAACATAACAGAAGCAGTCAAAAAGAATAACGGAAAAATAAAAGTAAAATTTCGATTTTTCATTATGATTGAAACCTGGTTTTCAAAATAATATGAGGTAAAATTAATCCATTTTTTTTATGGTATTCTAATTTTTAACAAATCAATGAAAACCCTAATTGTTTATTGAATAACATTCATAAAGTTTTGTCCTCTTCTTCCCACATTACCTGTTACCTTTGTCTGAAAATTTTTTGATGTCAAACAATCAAAATAAAAAAATTGCCTATTGGTTAATTTCCGGATGTGTTATTATCTACTTCATGGTTTTAGTTGGTTGCATAACACGTCTTACACATTCCGGATTATCAATGACGCACTGGAGTGTCACAGGCGGCCTTCCACCATTAAGTGAAAGCTCATGGCAAGAAGAATTTTCTAAATATGCTCAAAGTCCGGAGTTTAAAAAGATAAATTCTTACATGACGATAGAAGAATTTAAGTCGATTTATTTTTGGGAGTGGCTACACAGATTCATAGGCAGAGCTCTGTTGTCGGGCACCTTTCTGATTGGATTTATTTGGTTTTATTTCAGAAAACAATTAAAAGGTAAATTACTTCTAAAAACGGTGTTTTTATTTTTATTGGGTGCTGCTCAAGGTCTAATTGGCTGGTGGATGGTAAAAAGTGGTCTTGTGGATAATCCGGCAGTAAGTCATTACCGGCTCGCCATTCATTTGATGAGTGCTTTTACCTGCTTCGCATTTACATACTGGTTTGCACTTCAAATCTTGAATTCTCATCCGGTTAATGCAGTATCAGCACCTAATAATCAAAATGCAAAATTGTTTCCACTCGCAACCGTTTTATTAGTTGTAATCATAACTCAAATTATTTTCGGAGCCTTCGTTGCAGGAAAAAAAGCCGGACTGGGATTTGCAACATGGCCAACAATGAATGGCGAATGGTTCCCGACTGAATCGATTATGATTTACCCCTCTTTACTAACTAACTTTTTTGAAACTCCTGCAGGAATTCAATGGTTACATCGCAGCTTTGCTTTTGTTGTTGTGACACTTGTTGGAGTTGTATGGATACGTTCAAACAAATTAAACCTGTCGCGCGAAGCTTCCCGAGCGATTACGTTGCTGATTTACGGCGTAACCATTCAATTTATTTTAGGAGTTTGGACCCTTTTACATCAGGTTCCGGTTGTTCTTGGGGTTTTGCACCAATCGGGAGCTTTCTTTTTATTTGTAGTGAGTATTTATCTGATTTTTCATCTTCAATTATATAAAAATCCGAAAAAAATTAAGCAATTCCTCGGCCGGCTAAAATATACTTTCAAAAGTAAATAAGAAGTAATTTAAAAATGAAAATTCTACAACTGTGTAACAAGGTTCCATTTCCGGTGATTGACGGGGGAACAGCTGCAATGCATCAGTTGGGTCAGATATTGATTAGCGAAGGTTACCAGGTAAAAATTTTGTCTGTAAGTACGCAAAAATCCAAAGCCCCTCAACTAGAGAATTATGCGGAATACAAAAACACTTTTCGTCCGGAATATGTTTTTATAGACACAAGCATTAACCCTATTTATGCTTGTATTAATTTATTCTCTAAAAGATCTTATAATATTCAGCGGTTCGAAGCAGAGCAACTACATATTAAATTAACTGAGGTTTTATTGAAAGAAAAGCCGGAAGTAGTAATTCTCGAAAGTTTATTTGTTACTCCTTATATTTCTACTATCAGAAACCACTCCACGGCAAAAATTATTCTTCGCGCACACAACGTTGAACACCGCGTGTGGGAACGTTTTTACGAAAATGAAAGTGGTATTCTTAAAAAGACGTACCTGAAACTTTTAGCGAAACGATTAAAATTATATGAACTGGAGGTACTTTCAAAAATTGACGGCATTGCTGCTATTTCGCAAACAGACTGCGAGTTTTTCAAGCAACATAAGCAGGCCAATGTGGAATTTATTCCTTTCGGTGTCCATGAAAAATCAATCGAATCAACTAAAAAATTTAATCCCCTGCAGCTCTATTTTTTAGGAGCGATGGACTGGCAACCCAATAAAGAAGCAGTAGCATGGATATTGCAACACCTTGTGTTGAAGCTTGAAAACGAATTAAAAAATATCAGCCTTACCCTTGCGGGTACTCATATGCCGGAAGATTTATTCAAAAAACAATCTGGGAATTTTAAAGTGTATGGTAAGATTGAAAATCCGGAAACCTTTCTTGAAAATTACAGTGTGCTGGTTGCGCCATTATTTTCCGGGGGCGGATTAAAAATAAAAGTGATAGAAGCAATGGCGCTTGGCAAACTTGTCATTACAACCCCAATTGGAATTGAAGGAATCGGTGCCACTCCCGGCATTCATTATCTTCATTGTTCTACTCAACAAGAATTCATAAATGCTATGCTTGAATGCCAATCCCAACCTGAAAAAATGCAAAAAATTGCAGAGGCCGGACAAGATTTCATTCAACGCGAATTCGGACTTTCAGCCGTTAGCGCCAGATTTAAAAAATTGCTGGAATAATCATTAATGAATAAAAATTTCATCAATAAATATAAAGGCATCCCCTCCAAACCCCTGATGCCATTTGGGTAATTTTCCATAATTATACGCCTTAACCTTCAGATAACGTATCTGTTGATTTTCGGGCAATGAAACCTTAAATTTTTTTAACTGCACATTGTCATCCTTCGGGTCGAGATCGTTGGCGATTTGCAGTGGAGTAGAAAACTTTTTCCCGTCTTCGCTCCAGCTAAACTCAGTTTTCACCGGCATGATGATCCAGCTGCGCGTGTCTTGCAAAAAGTTTGCTCCTAACTCCTTTACTGTGCAAACTTTCTTTAAATCTATAATACACTCAAAATCTTGAGACTGATATCCCTGCCAGCCTCCTTTTCTCCAATTTTCATCGGCATACAACCCGTCTATAATTCCCTCTTTGCCTCCCGCAGTGTATTGTGGATTGTACTTGCTTTTTATTTCTATTTTCCAATCATTAGGAATCTTGTGAAAATGCGCAAGCGAATAGGATGCCCCCGGATAAACACTTTGTTGCAGTAAACTTCCCATTGGCTTGGTCATCGCGAGAACATATTGAGATTTTTTTATCCAAAAAGGTTCCGAATAATTAGTAAACATGAACTGAGGAGAATTATCCGCGGCG